>NZ_JAUZVH010000009.1:0-209408 GCF_031844465.1 Bacillus sp. AG4(2022) | reverse complement strand
ACGCTCGTGCCCTGGGCGCTCATCCCTGCAGCAGCCATCTGCAATGTGGATCCTTTTGAGCTTGCAAGGAGGAATCTCCTGCCTGTCATCATTGGGCTTGCAGCCACTACAATTGTCGCCATGTTCCTAATATAAGTGTGAACGGGAGAGCAAAAAAAAGAGGCAGCTGCCATCAGCTGCCCCTCTATTTTTTTATGATTTCTGCCACTCTGCCCACTTGGCCGTCTGTCAGCCTCACCTTGATTCCATGCGGGTGGAAAGAAGAATTGGTCAGAAGATCCTTAATGATCCCCCTTGTCCTTGCCCCTGACCGCTGGTCCTTCTTTAAGATGATATCCGCTTCCATTCCAGGCTTAACATGCTCACGATATTTGCCGGTGTCAGACATGCAATCAGCTCCTTTTCCTTTGGCGCCATCAGGCGCGCTTTTTGTTCTTCTATTCTAATGGTATAATAGGCAGAACACAAAATTAACACCTTATCCATTGGAGGAAACATGCTTACTTTTGAAGAAAAATTAGCGATCATCGAGTCATTTCCCGAGCTTGAGAGAAAAGACGTCTCTCTTGGAAGAGTCAACTTCCATTATGAAGAAAGCGCAATAGACAAGAAAAATGTGGTTTACCATCTGCATCCTAACGGCAATGGCTTTGTTTTTGCAGAATATGTACAGAGTTATTCGCCTGACAGCAAAGGCATGGTGAACATCAGGGATTTCTCTGAATCTGAGCTTCGGGATATCATTGCAAAATCGATCCAGTCCCTCTCCGGCCATGATGCCGAAGAAGCCCAGCCTGCTGCAAGGCTGGAAGAAACATGGAGCAGCCGGAGCGGCGAGACCCTTGTCCTCATAGAGGAAGATGAAATGTGGAATGTATATGCCGGCCTGAACCTGGACGCCGCTTTTCTATCTTATCGGGAAGCAAAAGAATATCTTGAAGAAGAAGGATTTAAACGGAGCTAAAACTGAGAGGCAGCCTTATTGGGCTGCCTCTTTGTTTTCTTAAAAATTGCCATTCTGATTTTCCGGGCGGCTGTTATGGAGATGGGATTCAATATAGACCCTTTCTGAAGAAGAAACATGCTGTTCATTATGTTCGGGGTCTGTATGCTGGATTCCCTTCCTCCGATAGATAACATCAACCAGCACCCCGAATCCAAGGAGCCCGCCTAAAATGATGAGCCATAACATGATTATCACCCTTTCCACCTGCCTCATTTTGTCCAGTGGCTTTTAATAGAATGGATAATACTCTTTTCGGATCTCACTTGAAATGATCTCTGATACAGGGGCGATTCTGATGCCTTTCTCTTCAAAATACCCCTTTTCCTGAAGGATCCCTGCCGAACAGACCTTGCCAGTCACACCGACATGCCCGATTGCGATCCCTCTGCCCTGCTGCTCCGTGATCAGCGCCAGCTTCTTCATCTGCCGCCTGACATGGGAAACAGAAGAAATGTCATCAAGAAATACATCCCTTTTAATGAGCGGCACACCAAGCTCTTTTGCAATGATGGGAAATTTTGATTCAGGGCTTGTGCCGCTGTCCACAATATAAAGCTTCCGTTCTTTCGCAATTTTTACGATTTCCCTTACTATCCCTTCATCTTCCACTGCCCGCGATCCCATATGATTATTGAGGCCCTTTGCATAGGGAACGCTGTCAATGGCTTCATTGACCCTTTTCCTGACTTCTTCAGAAGACAGATTGGTTGTGATCGGTTTGGGCCCGAGCCATGATTTCTTTCCCCTTTTAGGCTCCATTGGCAGATGGACCATGACTTCGAATCCATTTTCATGCGCCCATTCAGCATGCTGTGCTGTCTGATCTGTAAATGGCATCACTGCTGCTGTAATCGGGATATCGCCTTCAAGGAAATCTTTTACGCCTCCGATGCCTCCTCCAAAATCATCTATGATGATAGCAGCTTTCCTTTCTTCCTGCTGGGTTTCGGCACTGGCAGATGAGGCAAAGAAAGAACATAAGATAAGCAATACGGCAATCTTTTTCATATTTCCTCCTGCTGATCGTTGTTCCTCTTACATTCCCCTGCGTGATGAGTGTTCATTCATAGCTCATGACAAGGAGTTGTTACTAATTGTATATACGATCTAAATTTATAAACGTTTCAATGTTCAGAAAAAATAAGAAAAGCCTGACAGATGCCAGGCTTTTCTTATTTTAAAACGCCTTTTTCCCGCGCTTCTTTAATCCATGATGGAAATTCATCAAGAAGATGGTCATACAATTCTTCATCGCTTACCTGCCCGATATCTTTAAAATGATAAAAATTCGCGTTATCAATATAGCGGCCTTCCATTGTATCCAATTTTTCCAGCACGTCGAAATTTGCATCGCCAATACCGACAAACTGCCAGAAAATAGGCTTGCCTGCCGATTTTACAATCGGTTTCCTGATCGTCTTTTTGCAGCCGCCATCATTGATAAAGACAATGAACGCAGGATCGCTGCTCGGATCTTCCAGTGTGTATTTGCTGATGACATCCTCCATGACAGGAGGTTCGTCATTGCGCCCGAATTTATGGATTAGATCGTTATTCAGGATATACTGATTAACATAGCCTTCAAAGTCCCTTTCTGTCACCGGCTTCAGCCTTGAGAACTCATTGTCATATACCCAGATATCGAGCATGCCGTCATCATCAAATTGGCTCGCAACGGCTAAGATCCGCTCCACTACTTTTTGTACCGTGCCGTTCCGGTACAAGGTGCGCATCGATCCTGAAATGTCTAAAACCAGGCCGACCCTCGCCTTGACGTGTGACAGCTTTTTCTTTTCCAGCACGACCCCGGCTGTTTTCTTCATCAAAGATATACTCATGCTACGCATCTCCCCGCTATGAATAAATTCTTATACTGCAGCGAACCGGTCCTCAATTATTAATGAATTTTTCAAAAACATATCCAAAATCTTTTACGTGGTATTTTTTCCTGCTGTTCATCAGCCAGTTAAAAGCGGTTTCGTTCAGCACCCTGAAATCATCCGTCAGGCTTCCTTCCCTTGCCCCTGCAGCCCTGCCCAATGTTGCAGAAGCTACTTCAATGCTCTTTTTGGCAAACTCCATCGAATGCTCATTTTCCGCACAAATTTCGGAGATTTTTATCAAGGCTTTATACAGGTCTTTCAGTTCTTCAATGAAGCGTTTATGTACATCTATGGAGAAAGCGGCAGAGCCTATCACAAATTTGATCTCTACATCCATGTCGACTGTCCCTGCTGTTTCCAGGAACACATTTGAAATTTGATGCTCCCTGAAGCTGTATCTCTTCAGGACTCTCTTCTTGCTCATCGCGCTTGTCCCATCTAAATGGATGACTGCTTTGTTTGTAAAGCAATATTCATCAGATTTGGATTTAATCAAAAAATAGATTTTTTCATTATCTTCATGCATCACATAATCATCAGCATCGACCTTATCATAGTCAGCCGGCGAGATGACACTGCCAATATCACTGATCCCCAGCACGTCTGAAGCCACCCTTTTGAACATATTTCTGCCTCCCTGAATAGTAAGATTCTTTTTTATAATCAGATTTATATTAGCATATACCGGAATTTTCTTCACTCTTTGAGGTGTACAGCCATTCTTCTGTATTACATGAAATTCAGGAGGCTTGCCCATACTATTTCAGGGAGGTGCATGATGAAGCTGTTATTATTTTTCGGCCTTATGGCAGCAGCTGGAGGAATTGGAACGGAACAGTTATCTGTGCTGCAGGAAGGCAAGGATGCAATAAAAGTCCAGAAAGAAGAATTCTCTGCCAATATACCCGGCCTGCCGCTGGCAGATGAAGATAAATTTAAAGCATTCCAGGCTAAAATGAACAGCCTGGCTTATAAAGAGCCGCAGGATGCCAGGATAGGCCCGGGAGAAAGAATCATCCCTGAAAAACCCGGAAGCAAATTGAATCAGGATTTATTTTCAGCGCGTTTTTATACTACTTACTACCAGTCAGGTTCAGGGAGCATTGAACTGCCTCTTCTCCCGATTTATCCAAGGGTCGACAGTGAGCTCATTCTATCTGTTAAAGCACGCCAGATCGGCCAATATGTGACCTATTTCAACTCCCATAATAAGGCCAGAACACAGAATATCAGGCTCGCGGCCGGATCAATAGACAGCATTGTTGTATTTCCCGGAGAAGTATTTTCATTTAATGAAACAGTCGGCAAGAGGACGGCAGCCAAGGGATATCTCCCAGCTCCGGTAATTGTCAGGGGAGAACTGTCCGAGGGGATCGGTGGCGGGATATGCCAGGTATCTTCAACCCTTTATAATGCTGTCGATAATGCCGGAACAAGCATCATCCAAAGATATTCCCACAGCAAGCGCGTGCCGTATGTCCCTTCAGGCAGAGATGCAACCGTAAGCTGGTACGGACCGGATTTTACCTTTAAAAACACTTATAACCAGCCCATCCTGATCCGCGCGCAGGTATATGGAGGAACGCTTGCCATCAGGGTCTTTTCTTCGGATGCCATCAAATATGAACCGCGGAACGTCCCAGGCGCAGCAAAGTTCAGCGAAGAAGATGAGAAAGCTGCTGACTGAACAAATGCCAGTCAGCAGCGCAAATGGATTAGAGCACTCCGGAAAACAGTCTGGAGAAGGACTCTTTCGTCCTCTCCCAGAGTCCGCGTTTATAATATTGTACAGGTGTTATCCGTACACTATCCCTCATATCTTCTTCGAAATGCGCTGACAGATCCCTGATTGAGCTGCAGCCAAGCAGGAAGACATTGACCTCGAAATTCAGGTGAAAGCTTCTCATATCCATATTCGCTGTTCCCACAGAAGCCATATTTCCATCTGCGATGATGATTTTCTGATGGAGAAAGCCTTTTTGGTAAGAGTAGACTTCAACTCCATATTTAAGCAGCTCGGAAAAATAGGACCTGCTTGCATACTGGGTGAGAAAGCTGTCATTCTTTTCCGGAACCATGATCCTTACCTCCACCCCTTTTGCTGCAGCCACCCGCAGCGCAGTCCTGATTGCTTCGTTCGGGACGAAATAAGGCGTGGCAATCCAAATCGACCTTTCTGCACTGGTGATCATCGAATAAAAGAAATCTCCCATGATTCCCTGCTGTGTATCAGGCCCGCTGGCAACCACCTGTATCGCCCCATTGATTTCATCCTCATCGGCTGGCCTTTCACTGACCGAATATTTGTCAAGGACCTGTTCCCGGCTGACATACTCCCAGTCCAGAAGGAAGACTGTATGCAGTGTGTATACGGCCTCACCTTCCAGCACCATATGGGTGTCGCGCCAGAACCCCATCGCTTCATCCTCGCCGAGATATTCAATCCCGACATTGAGCCCGCCGACAAAGCCGGTCTCCCCGTCGATCACGACGATTTTTCGATGGTTCCTGAAATTGATTTTCTGATTGAAGAAGCCGAATTTCAAAGGCAGGAAGCAATGAACCTTGATGCCCGCTTCCTCCATCCTTTTAATTTCATTCACAGCCATCTTCATGCTGCCGGCAGCGTCATACATGAAAAGGACCTCGACTCCTGCTTCAGCCTTCTCAATGAGGATATCAATGATCTCTTTGCCGAGCCTATCCGAGCGGAAGATATAGTATTGTATATGGATGAATTTTTTTGCTTTCTTCAGCCTTGCCTTCAGCTCTTCAAACGTTTCTTCGCCATTTTTCAGCATCTCAGCCCTGGATGAGGTGCTGATGGGGGTCATGCTGGCATTCGCAGCAAACCTGGCAAAGTTCTGCTGGTTATCCTGCAGAAATGTAAGGTCCGGTGAATCTTTCCGCTTCATCATCCTTTTCCACTGCTCTCTGTCATTGCTCCTTTTTGTGCGGAAAAGATATCCTTTCAGATAAAGCTGCCCTGAATATAAGTAGAACATATAGCCTGCCACCGGAATGAAGATCAGGACATAAATCCAGAGGAGCGTATGGTGGGAAGTGCGGTTTTCAAGAATCAGCGAGTAGATGCTCACCAGTATAATAAAAGCATACAGCCCTGCGCAGGCGAGCTTCCAGAAGTAGCCTGCACCGGTAAAGAACAGGACATACAGGGAAGCAGCCAATATAAGCAAAAAGACAAATTCTATTCTCTGTTTTTTCATACGATCATTCTCCATGTCTATAGAAAGTTTCCTTTTGTATACCCTTTGTGCCTTGAGAGGGAAACCTGGCTTGGTCTGCACCAGGTACGAAAAAAAACGGGCTGTGCCCAGTGGCATGCCCGCTTGCTTTATTCTCCCGAACTATTTTCTCATATTCTCCTGGTCTTTCAGCCTGTTCTGCTGGTCAGGCTTCCTTCCCTCTTTAAGCTTGTCAGGCGCTTCCCCGCCGGAATGCTGCTTTCGTTCATATTCAAGCAGGTTTTCCTGGTTCTGGCCATCCTTGTTATTTTCAGGCATGAGCTGTCCCTCCTAACGGTGTTTTTATCCTTATTCCCGAAAAGAGGCTTGGGAAACGCCTATTTGATCAGCATCAGTTAAATGAATGTCCCTTTGCTTCCGTCTGGGTTTTCGGGAGTATAATTTCAAAAACCGTCCCTTTATTGACCTCGCTGCTGACTTTGACGAGCCCGCTGTGATTTTCGATGATTTTAAAGCTGGTCATCAGGCCAAGGCCCGTCCCCTTTTCTTTTGTTGTATAAAAAGGCTCGCCAAGTGTGTTGATCCGCTCTGGAGGGATGCCTGTCCCTTCGTCTTTGATCATGACAGCCACATGCCCATCCTTCCTGTCCGCTGCCTTGATCGTGATGGTCCCGCCATCCGGCATGGCTTCAGCAGAATTTTTTATCATATTGATAAATACCTGCTTCAGCTGATTCTCCTCACACCATATCTCCGATTCATCCAGATCAAGCCCGGTGATTATCTGGACATTATGGATCAGGCATTGCGGCTGAATCAGTACAACCACTTCCTGAATCAGCTTCTTAAGATCGCATACCCTGTATACCGCAGCCGCAGGTTTGGCGAGGACAAGGAACTCTCCAACAATCAGATTGATCCGGTCCAGCTCTGAGATGGCAATATCGGCATACTCCCGATTTCCCTCCGCCTTCAGCAGCTGGATGAATCCTTTAATGCTTGTCAGAGGATTGCGGATTTCATGGGCAATCCCAGCGGCCATCTGCCCGACAAGCGCCAGCTTCTCTGACTTTTGCAGAAGCAGGTCTGCCTGCTCTTTTTTAACCGTAACATCCTGGCCGATTGAAAGCACTGCCTTCCTGCCCTGAAAGCTTGTAAATAAGGTGGACACTTCAAAATAAATCTTTTTGCCGTCAAGCCTGGTAATTTTCTGTTCCCTCCGGCCTGCCGGAAGTTTTTCTTTATATGTTACATCAAGTATCTTCTTGTATTTGGCGGCATCCGGCGCTTCCATAAAATCAAATACTGACCTGCCGACCAATTCCTCTTTGCTTTCAGCAGCCACCATCTTCTCAGCCGCTTTGTTTGCATAGACAATTTTGTCATAATCCTGGATGATGACAGGCTCCGGCATCGTTTCGATCAGCTGCCTGTAAAATGCTTCGTTCTCTTTCGCTTTCCCTGTAAGATATTTCAATTTGTCATATTGCCAGCCTACAAACCAGGCAATAATAGTGGCAATGGTGAAATCAACAATTTCCTTATGCCAGGGGTCATCGAAAATGAAGGCTTGCGTTAAAGTGAATAAAATAGAAATGCTGACTAAAGCGAATTGGCCCGTTCTCTTCATTTATAACAATCCTCTTTGGTGGATTTAATGTTGTCGGCGAAGCTTTCACTGCCTTAGTCAATACATTCTTTTTCCGGGCCAAAATTCCTTCCCGGCAGAAAAAATATTAAATGGTTTTCAAATAACTTTCCTGCAAAGCCCCGTTAATAAGCTTTTGCCCAATAAACGAGCTCTTCTGCCTTATTGCCGCAGCAGACACAAACATCGGATATATGCTCCTGTTCAAAAGGAATGCAGCGGGAGGTTGCACCGGTCTCCTCCTTAATTCTGTCTTCACATTCCCTCCTGCCGCACCACATTGCTTTAATAAACCCCTGATTATCCTTCAATGCCTGCTTGAACTCACCCATGCCTGCAGCATTCTCTGTTTTTTGTTCGCGTAGGTCCCGCGCTTTTTCCAGCAAATCTGACTGGATATCTTCCAGCAGCCCGGCGATTGCCTGCTCTGCCCCTTCAGCCTGGACAAACAGCTTTTCGCCTGTATCCCTGCGGACAAGCACGACCTGATTATTCTCGATATCCTTCGGGCCGGCCTCAAGCCTGAGCGGGATTCCTTTCATTTCGTACTCATTGAACTTCCAGCCAGGCTTTTTGTCGCTGCTGTCAATTCCGACCCTGAAACTCTTGCCGAGTTTCTCTTTCAGCTCATAGCAGAAATCGAGAACCCCTTCTTTATGCTGTGCCACAGGGACGATCATAAGCTGGGTTGGCGCAATCCGCGGCGGGATGATCAGGCCCCTGTTATCGCCGTGGACCATAATCATGGCGCCGATTACTCTAGTCGTAAGCCCCCACGACGTCTGATGCACATGCTGAAGTTCCCCTTCTCTGTCCGAATACTGGATGCCGAATGCCTTGGCAAAACCGTCCCCCAAATGGTGTGAGGTTCCTGTCTGGAGTGCTTTTCCGTCATGCATCAGGCTCTCAATTGTGTAGGTGAATTTTGCGCCGGCGAATTTTTCTTTCTCTGTTTTCCTGCCCTTAAGGACCGGTATGGCCAGGACGTTTTCACACAGATCTGCATAGACATCGAGCATCTTTGTCGTTTCTTCGTGCGCATCCTCGTCTGTTGCATGGCATGTATGCCCTTCCTGCCACAGGAACTCAAGCGTCCTTAGGAAAGGCCGGGTCGTTTTTTCCCATCTGACCACATTGGCCCATTGATTGTACAGCTTAGGCAGGTCCCTGTAAGAATGGATGATATTTTTATAATGTTCGCAAAAAAGGACCTCTGATGTCGGCCTGACGACTAGCCGTTCTGCCAGCTCTTCTGATCCGCCATGGGTCACCCATGCCACCTCTGGCGCAAATCCCTCGATATGGTCCTTTTCTTTCTGGAGGAGGCTTTCAGGAATAAACATTGGCATATAAACATTTTCATGCCCTGTTTCCTTGATCCTTCTGTCCAGCTCGTTTTTTATATTGTCCCACAAAGAATATCCGTAAGGTCGGATGATCATTGATCCCCTGACACTTGAATAATCGATCAGATCCGCCTTGGTCACCACATCTGTATACCATTGGGCAAAATCCTCTTCCATTGCCGTAATTTCTTTTACAAATTCCTTTGCCATGATTGCACCCCATATTCTGATTAAGTGTGAAACGATAAACGCATCAGCTCTCATCCCGGCCAGGGAAAGAGCTGCTGAAGCTTCTTGAAGAGTGCAGAAGGGCCGGCATTCTGCTGGAAAAATAAAAAAGCCCCGATTTATAAAATAGGGACCAGATCATGGCGGTACCACCCTAATTTATAAAGCAAGGCTTTATACTCTCTTCATGATAACGGCATGTGCCGCTGCTGCCTTCAAGTATCCGGCAGCGAACTCCGGGGCAGGTTCGGCAGCTGTCTATAGAAGCCTCCCACCGCCGGCTCCCTCTCTTGGATAGACATAGACTGTTTACTGATCCCCTTCATTGTTTCAGTTATTTTTCAGTATTATATACAGTGAAATGTACGATGTCAAACCTGTATTTTTTTAGATTTCAGCTGTTTTGGTTTTGCTGGGATAGATTAGGAGGAATTCAGCATGAATTTTTGTGAAGAAGAGGCGATTCTATATGAATTACTGTTTTATCAAACGGCGAATATGGTCATTCTGCCTGAATTCTGCTTTATTCTACATAAAATTCGAAAGATTTTACCTAAAATCTCAATGATTCTCCCTAAAAACTTTATAATTTTTCTTCCTTACAATAAATCCCAAAATCAACACTGAAAACCGGTGCCCTCCCTAATCAGAGAACACCGGTCCTGATGCTAATTCAAATTTTACAGCGCAGACACATGCCCCGCTGCCGTCCTGCTGACAGCATCCAGCGCCTTTTCTATATCACTGGCAGACACATCGAAATGAGTGGTGAGCCTCACCGAAGACGGCCCGAAAGTAACTGCGCGAACTCCTTCCTTCTCCAGCCTTTCTACAAACTGCTCTGAGCTCAGGCCCAGTTCCTTTACGTCTGCAACTATGATATTTGTATCTACCTGGTTGACGACAGTAATGCCTTTTATATTTTGAATCCCCTCAGCAAGCTTCCGGGCGTTCTCATGGTCTTCGTGAAGCCTGTGCCTCATCTGCGTCAGTGCAATCAGCCCTGGTGCCGCGATGATGCCTGCCTGCCTCATGCCTCCCCCAAGTCTTTTCCTCCAGATGCGGGCAGACTGGATAAATTCCCTGCTTCCGGCAAGGATTGACCCGACTGGTGCTCCAAGCCCCTTGGACAAGCATACCTGGACTGTATCAGCATGCCGGGTGAAATCAGTGACCGGCCTCTCAAGTGCGGCTGCGGCATTGAACAGCCTTGCTCCATCCATATGGACAGGAATTTTATGCCTGCGGGCAATTGCATGGATAGCCTCCATATTTTCCACAGACACAGCAGCCCCTCCAGCACGATTATGTGTATTTTCCAGACAAATCAGGCCGGTTTCGGGAAAATGCTGATCTTTCCCCCGTATGGCAGCTTCTATTGCGCCGGGATCCATTTCCCCCCGTTTTCCTGCAATCGTTCTTGTCTGGACACCGGCAAAAGCAGAAGCGGCTCCTGATTCGTAATAGAAAATATGGGACTCTGCCTCTAGGAGAATTTCATTCCCTGGTCTTGTATGCGTCAGGATGGCCGCCTGGTTTCCCTGGGTACCGCTTGTCACAAGCAGGGCTGCTTCCTTCCCGAGTATGTCTGCTGCGGACTCTTCAAGCTTGATGATGGAGGGATCTTCCGCGTAGACATCATCCCCGACTTCTGCTTCGTAAGCAGCCTTCCTCATTTCTTCTGTCGGCTTTGTCACTGTATCGCTTCTTAAATCTATCATCCTTATTCCTCCTGTCTTAATTCACTTTCCTGCCAAAGCTGCTGTTCATAAATACATAGAATATAACCCATATGTAAACCCAAATAAAAGCAAAAGCATACCCTCCCGCAACATCGGTCGGATAGTGGACCTGAAGGACAATGCGGCTGATCCCGATCAAAAGGATCCATAGGGCAAACGCAGCTGCCGCCATCATCCTGGCTCCCGCAGACTTTAATTCCTTTATGACAAAATAGGCTGTCAGCATATATAAAATGCCCCCTACCATCGCATGTCCGCTCGGGAAACTGAGACTATTCACCTCAGTGATATGCTCCAGCTCCGGCCTCTCTCTGCCGAACAGCTCCTTCAGCCGCTTGCTGGCCTCGTTCCCGAGTGCAACGGCAAACACAAGGACTGCCATGCCCAGATAGTCTCTCTTCTTGAACCACAGCCAAGCAAGAACTATAAGCGCTGCCAAACCGATGCCCTGCTTGTCGCCAAACCAGGTGAAAAATTCAAACAGCGGATAGGAAGAGGCCGAAAAAATCCCTGTGACAGCAGATGAGACAGCTCTGTCAAACCATAAAGATTCTCCCCCTGATACTGAATAGCCTATCAGCACTGCTGCAGCCACTGCCATTATAACAGCTGCCAGCGCTGCTTTTGATTGTTTTAACTGCAAACCCATACCATCTCCCCAGCTTCTTTTTCATTCACTCTTAGAATATTATTCTAAAGTTTTTCAAATTTGAAGGCTTATTATCCTGCAATTTATAAAAATAATGTTATAATTTTCGAAACAGTAAAAATTAAAACACAAAGGAGAGTTATTATGATCAGTTCATTATTCAGCAGACTTGAAGACTATTATGAAGAAATGGCAGCGATCCGCCGCTATCTCCATCAGCATCCTGAACTTTCCTTTCAGGAAGAAAATACAGCAAAATACATAAAAGAATATTATGAAAAGCTGGGAATCGAAGTAAAAGGAAATGTCGGCGGGAATGGAGTCGTAGCCAAGGTTTACGGAGAGAAGCCAGGGAAGACGATTGCCCTCCGTGCCGATTTTGACGCGCTTCCAATCCAGGATGAAAAAGATGTTCCTTATAAATCGCTCGTCCCGGGCGTCATGCATGCCTGCGGCCATGATGGCCATACTGCAACACTGCTTGTGCTTGCAAAGGTCCTTCACGAGCTGCGCTCCGAATTGGAAGGGACGTATGTCCTGATCCACCAGCATGCGGAAGAATATGCACCGGGCGGCGCTGTTTCCATGATCAAGGATGGCTGCCTTGAAGGAGTGGACGCCATTTTCGGCACCCACTTATGGGCTTCCGAACCGACAGGAAAGATCCAGTACCGGACCGGTCCTTTCATGGCTGCAGCCGACCGCTTTGAAATCACTGTACAAGGAAAGGGCGGACACGGAGCGCAGCCTCATAAAACGAAGGATGCCATTGTGACAGCCTCCCAGCTTGTCGTCAACCTCCAGCAGATCGTCAGCCGGAAGGTCGATCCAATTGACTCAGCCGTTGTTACTGTCGGATCATTCACGGCCCAAAATGCCTTCAATGTCATTGCCGATAAAGCTAAATTGGAAGGCACAGTGCGCACCTTCAGCGAGCAGGTGCGGAACGATATTGAAGAAGAATTGGAAAGAGTCGTGAAAGGAACCTGCTATACTGCTGACAGCACATACAGCTATACTTATCACCGCGGCTATCCGGCTGTCATCAACCATGAAGAAGAAACCAACTTCCTAGCCGAGTGCGCGAGATCGATTCCTGAGGTCAAGGAAGTCGTTGAAACAGCACCGGAAATGGGCGGCGAGGATTTTGCCTACTATCTTCAGCATGTAAAAGGCACATTCTTCTTCACAGGAGCGAAGCCTCTCAGCGATGATGCTGCATACCCGCACCATCATCCAAGATTCGATATTGATGAAAAGGCAATGCTGATTGCTGCAAAGACACTAGGTTCTGCGGCACTGCAATACCACAAAGTCGAGTCTCAGGAAAACGTTACCGTATAAGCAAAAAGCATCCGCCGATGATTCGGAGGATGCTTTTTTTCCTTTATTTTTTTAGAAACCGGAGCCTGTAGGCATTCCTTGCTGTCTCTCCCAGCTGGTCAAGCAGATTATAATTCGCATAAGCCCCCGCAACCGCCCCTATGCCCGGGAGCAGCTGCAGCATTTTGGCAAAGTCTATATAATCACGGTACTCCTGCTGGAACCCGCGCCATTCCATATCCTTCAGCTCTTTCACTTTCTCATCCCAATTCTCAATGACAGCCAATGTTTCCCGCCTTTTCTCATCACTTGAAAACGCAAGCTGAAACACATGCAGGATAAAAAGGCGCTCCTCATATTCTCCGGGATCATAGCCATAAATGGCTGAAGCTTCAAAAAGGAATTTCATTTTGATTGAAAGCAGCAGCGGGAAGTCGGCAAGCCCTAATAGGATGCCGCCTGCGCCTGTGCCGGCTCCTTCAATGGTTGCAGTCTTACGGTATGCAGCCAGCTTTTCAGCCAATTTTCCGTCCATTTCCTCAAGGCGCAGCCCGGCATCCAGCCTTTTCCTGGTAGTCAGATTAGAGCCTGCCAAGGTTGCTTTTACCATATTCTTGATTCCCTCGGTAATGACGGCATGTGCTTTCTCCGGGATATAGCTGTTGATTTTTGTCTGCGCCTTCTTTGAAAGACGGTTAAGCATTCCGGAACGCTTCAGCAGCTTCCTCTTCCACTCCTCCAGCTCCCGTGAAACCATCTGTTCATACTCATTCATTCGGCTGCACCCTTTCCTCTCGTTCAGCTTTTAGTTTGTGCTTAATACTACGTTTTTCTTCCGGAAAGGTTTCAGGCGCTGCAAAAAGCCTCCATTTAAATAACGGAGGCTTCTAATCAGTTCTTCAATTTCCTTCTGCTGTAAATATTCGCAAATACCCACGAAAACACGGCACCAGCTGCCGCACTGGCAAGCGCGGCCAGCCCGTCCCCCTTCAGCAGCACAACCAGGGAAAGAATGATGGTCTGCAGATAAAGGACAGCTGAGAGAAGTGAAGTAAAGGCTTTTTCCCGCCACTCTTCCTTCAGAGGGTAAAGCTGGATCCAGAGCTTGTTCTCATGATGGTTCCTGAGCGGCAGCAGCTGAAACCCCGTCAGATAAAGGAATAACAGCACAAGGAGGATCTGCCCCATCCCGAATGATATCAAATAAAGAGCCGCTCCCCCTATTACTGTCAGCCTGATGAACAGGCCGAAATAATCACCTGAGCGGATGAAGGTCCTCATATATAAATGCGCATGCAGCTTATCCTGCCCATATGGGATCCTGTTTGCCAGCCAGTCCAGCCATTTGCGCCGCTTCACTCTATCTTTAAGCTTCGGCACATCTGTAAACAGATTGGCCAGGCGGTAAAAGGATGTCATCCTTCTTTCTTCCTGTTCAATAAGATATTCCCATTTCAGGCCCTTTGGTTCAGTCTGTTTCCTGAAATACAGCCATAGTACCAGCAGGACTGCCGGTACTGGGAGCAGGAACAGGATGCTGGCATTTGAAAATAAAAGATAAAGAAAAGCTGCATTGAGGCAATACCTGATAACAGAATCGATCATCTTTGTATTTTTTTCCACGTAATATTGGACATGCCAGCGGATCAGAAGATTCAGCAGCTTAACAGCGAGTGAGCCTATCAGAAAGAAGAGAAACGGCTCAAAGCTTCCCCCGTTTACGACTGCGTACATTGGCATGAATATGCCGAGGCCCATCAGCAGAAGATAGGCCTGCACGGCCCAGCTGACACCCAGCGACCTGCGAAAATAGCCTGACAGCCTGTTTTCTACAGGCAACAGAAAGATTTTATCTGCTTCAGTCAAGAAAGTATAAACAGGGCTGTATGTCAGCAATACCCCCAGCAGGACAGCCATGATCGCAGCCGCAGGAAAATCTTCCGGGACGCCTTTAAGCCATTCCTGATAATAAAAGGCGGCCATCCCGAATAGAAATACGAGCACAATGACAATATGCCCGTTCAATATATAGCGGAGATAGCGGCTCAGTTCTTTGAGCCCATCCCCGAATCTGTTCTTCCAAAGTTTTCCCTCTTCAAACATAATCTTCTTCCTTTGTCAGCTGTATATATAGATCATCAAGTGTCGCGCCTGGCATGGAGAATTGCTGCTGCAGCTCAGAAAGTGTGCCTGCAGCCCTCACCTTGCCCTCGTGGAGAATGACAAAACGGTCGCAATACCGCTCCGCTGTAGCCAGGATATGGGTCGACATCAATATGCCCGCCCCTTCCTCTTTCATCTTCTTCATAAGATCAAGAAGCGATTGGATGCCGAGCGGGTCCAGCCCGACAAATGGTTCATCAACTATGTAAAGTGATGGCTGCACCAGGAAAGCACACATGATCATGACCTTTTGCTTCATCCCCTTTGAAAAATGGGCCGGGAACCATTTCAGCCGCTTCTCCATCCGGAATTCCTTCAGAAGGCCCTTCATTCTTTCCTGATATTCTTTCTCTTCGAGGCCATAAGCCATCGCTGTCATTCTCAGATGCTCCTCAAGCGTCAGTTCATCATAAAGGATCGGGGTCTCGGGGACAAACGCGAATTTTCTTCTGTATGCCTCCTTATCCTTGTGAAAAGGAGATCCATTGATTGTGATTTCCCCGGAATGCGGCTCCATCAGCCCGATAACATGCTTGATTGTCGTACTTTTGCCTGCTCCATTCAATCCAATCAGGCCGACGATTTCATTTGCATTCACAGTGAAGGAAACATCCTTCAGAACAGGATTCCTCGTATAGCCTCCTGTTATATTGCTAATATTCAACAAAGACATTCCAAAACGCCCTTCCATCTATTGTGATGCTTCTAGTTTAACAAAATGGCTGCGCCAGCAAAAGATTGAAGCAGGGACAAATTTAAATCCGGATGCATATCCCCTCTTTCAATGGGCATTCTAATCTATGAAGGGGAAAGATGATTTTCATCAATTGAAATGAGGTGTCTGTCAAAGACCAATTTCATTCAATATAAGCTTCCAGCGTTGCTATAAGGGGATGGTTGCATTGCACAGGAGTGCCAATTAACCAGATACTTGGAACACATGACATTCTTCTGGAATGAGGTGTTTATCAAAGACCCATCAGCCGGCTTTATAAGTTGTGAAACCTATAAAGAAACAAGGGGATGGTACGCTTGAACAAGGATCAGATCTCTCACTAAGCACTGACCATTTTAAAAAATGAGGTGTTTGTCGCAGAGAATAACCTGTAATAGAACGTTTCAGCGAAGTGATTTCCCCTTCAGAAGGAGCAGGATCCGCACCGGGTCCTGCTTTCTTTGTGATGTTTGGCCCGCAAACCTGCATCTGGTCTGCAAAACATCAGCAGCTTCTCAAAGCCGGGCGGCAGCCTGTTCGATTTTCAGGCAGGCAAGCTCAGCAGCTGTTCCCACATAACCTGCAATCTGGTCAAAAGTGAACACCTTTAGCGGCGCATTCAGTGCATCCTCACCGTACTCCATATCAGCAAGGCAATGCGGGACAAAATCACTAACGGCATGGGACGGCACTTCCTCCAAATCAGGCATTCCCCTATTCTCATTCAGTAACGCAGCAAGGCTGCGGCTCCCGTAAGCAGCAAGCAGCTTCCCATTAAGGAGCCCGAAATCCGCATGGTATAGCTTCAAGATCCGTTCGTCCTGATCCATTCTATTTCTCAGCCATGGCAGATAAAAGCCTTTAAGCCACAAATCATCGGCAATCAGATGCGCATAATATCCAAGGATATAGGCATGATTGCTTGTATGCCGGTACTTTTCAAGGAAAGCTTCATAATCAATCGACCTAGTAAAATCCTCAGTCTCCCCTGTGTAAAAATGCGAAAGCTCCTTTGGCGAAACAGCATCAGGTGCAATCCCTCCGAGCAAAAAGGAAGCCTTATCCCTGATCTTTAATTTTTCAGCAGCCATATCAGCTGCCAGCAGATGCATGATTCTTGAACCCACCCTGATTCTCCTTCCATATATACAGTACTTTGTAAGTTCGCCATCCTCCCTCATTCTCCTTTAATCTTTCCTTTGCCGGCAAAATTGGCGGATGATTTCTCCTCACATCCCCTGGTATGGTAAAATATTGAGAAAAAGAAAGGGCAGGTGCCATTATGCAGGATTGTATTTTTTGCAAAATCATCAATGGGGAAATTCCCTCAGCGAAAGTTTATGAAAATGAACATGTATATGCTTTCCTTGACATCAGTCAGGTAACAAAAGGCCATACACTTGTCGTCCCGAAAGTACATAAAGAAAATCTTTACGAGCTGACTCCCGAAATCGCGGCACGGCTATATGAGTCGGTTCCTGCCATCGCCAGCGCCATCAAAGAAGAATTTGACCCGATTGGGCTCAATACATTGAATAACAATGGCGAAGCAGCAGGACAGTCGGTATTCCATTTTCATCTGCATCTCATCCCGCGCTATGGAAAAGGCGACGGTTTCGGCGCTGTCTGGAAAACCCACCAGGATGAATACTCTCCTGAGGATTTGAAGCAGATTGCCGGAGGCATCAGCAGCCATCTGTAATAGCAGGAAAAAAATCCGTACTAAAGCTGAAACTGGCTGAGTGCGGATTTTTTTGTGGACCGGGCCGGTTTTAGGAGGCACTGGCGAGGCTGCTCATTTTTAAGGGGGCCCCCTTACCTGATACCCTTTTGATTCAAAATGTGCCTCAAAATTCAGACCGATAAAACAACTGTAAAGTATTCCTTTTTATCATTTTTAAAACATTCCCACTTTTTTGTTTACTTTCGTTCTGTTTCTGATAGGATGGAATAAAGTTTTTATTCTTTAAAGCACTATAGGGAGGTAAGATGATGAAGCGTGCATTGAATTTCAATGCCGGTCCGGCCGCCCTCCCTCTTTCTGTACTGGAGGAGGCACAGCGGAACTGGCTTAATTTTAATGGAACAGGAATGGGTGTGATGGAGCTCAGCCACAGGAGCCGGGAATATGAGGAGGTGCATGAAGGGGCGAAAACTCTGCTTCGGCGGCTTCTTGGTGTGCCGGATGATTATGAGGTCCTCTTTCTCCAGGGAGGGGCCAGCCTTCAATTTACCATGCTGCCGATGAATCTTTTGGCAGAGGGCAAAACAGGCTATTACGCACTGACAGGTTCATGGGCTGAAAAAGCCATGAAGGAAGCTGCCAAAATCGGCAAAACAGCATCAGCTGCATCCAGCAAAGAAGATACATACCGTTATATACCAGAGCTTTCAGGCCTGGCTGACCTGAAAGACGCTGCATATCTCCACCTTACGAGCAACAACACAATTTACGGTACACAGTGGCAGGATTTTCCTGAAACAAATGTCCCTCTTGCTGCCGATATGTCAAGCGACATCATGAGCAGAGAAATAGATGTAAGCAAATTTGATATCATCTATGCCGGGGCCCAAAAGAATTTAGGCCCATCAGGCGTAACTGTAGTGATTTTGAAAAAAAGCCTGCTTTCAGGACCGCGCGGGGACCTTCCCGTCATGCTCGACTATTTCACCCACAGCAAGAGTCAATCTCTTTATAATACACCTCCGACGCTTGCCATTTATATGCTGATGCTGGTGCTCGAGTGGGTGGAAAAAGAAGGCGGGCTTGCCGCTATCGCTGAAAGGAACAAGCAGAAAGCAGAGCTGATATACAGCAGCATCGATGACAGCGAAGGATTTTATCAGGGGCACAGCAGAAAGGACAGCCGCTCTCAAATGAATATCACATTTAACCTTCATACTAAAGAAGCTGCAGGCCAATTTCTCCATGCAGCCAAAGAAGCGGGATTCGTGGGACTGAATGGCCACAGATCAATCGGCGGCTGCCGGGCATCCATCTATAACGCCGTCCCGCTTGAACATGCTGAGAAATTAGCTGAATTTATGAGAAAATTCAAAAATAATAACTGAACAGAAACATATTCCGTTTCATCTTAATTGATAGTGTGGTATAATACGAGTAACTTTTCGCTGCAGGCAAGAGTGCACTGCAGGAAGAGAAAGAGCGAGAATAGCTGAGAAGAGGAGAGGTTAGAATTGAATACAAAGAATTTAGTTGCTTTATCATTGCTTATCGGAATGGGTGCCGTCCTTCATGCCGTTGTTCCGGGATTTTTCCTGGGAATGAAACCTGACATGATGCTCACCATGATGTTCCTCGGGATTATCCTTTTTCCTGAAAAGAAAAGTGTGCTTTTGCTGGGCCTTGCGACAGGACTGATTTCCGCCCTGACGACTACTTTTCCTGCAGGACAGATCCCAAACATCATCGATAAGCCTATCACTGCTTTTGTATTTTTCGGTTTGTTTTTAGCAGTCAAGAAGTTTAATGGTTCAGTAGTTTCAGCAGCGGTCCTGACTGCTGCCGGCACCATTATTTCAGGAGCAGTGTTCCTGACTTCCGCTCTTTTGATTGCAGGATTGCCGGGAACCTTTGCCGCATTGTTCGTGGCTGTGGTCCTTCCTGCAGCGGCTGTCAATACAGTTGCGATGATCATCCTTTACCCGGTTGCCATGAGCATCATCAAAAGAACAAAACTGACAGCAAGCCACACATAAAACCTCTCTTGAAATAGAGAAAAGAAAAAGGGTTATGGACGATGTTTTATCTTCCGTTTCCCTTTTTCTTTTTGATGTGTTTACACACGCGCAGTCAATTTAATTACCTACCATGAATATTACAGATACAATAAAATTTTAAAACCCCTGTTAATTGGAGTGCAGGGCACGTAGACTCCTGCGGGAAATAGCGGAAGAGTTGAGACCCCGCAGCCGCTTGCGGTGAGGGGGCTCAACTCCGCCCCGCGGAAAGCGAAGTGCCTGGAACGGAAATTAACAGCCACGTTCCAACCAGTAGCCTTAGAATTTAATCTTAAGATTGGATGCAGTTAAGTGTGGATTTTTCATTAGGAAAATCCAGTCAAAATAAAAGCCAGCAGAAAGAAAACAGCTCCCGCCCCCGCAAGCGCCCCTGCCCTTTTCTTTTGAATCGATTTAGGAGGATATACGCCAGGCTTTTTGGAAGCCAGCATATAATACACCGCCCCAAGGAACAAAACCCCGCACAAGGCAAATAACAGTGATGCCGCTCCGTTCATACAACCGCCCCTTCCGGTGAAATACCCGCTATTTTATCTTTATTCAGGATAAGAGATCCCTATGAACAAATGCCCCGGCCATGTTTAAACAATGAGAAGTTGTGATAAAGGAAAAGTAACATAATAGCCTGACCATAGAGGAATATGTTGTAAAATGCAGAATTGATATAAAAAGAAACTCAGAGGTGATAATTGATGAAAGCCAAATCCTTATTGCTGGGATTCCTGATCGGAGGAACGGCGGCCGGCATCAGCACATTGCTGTCTGCTCCAGCCTCAGGCAAGGACACCCGGAAGATGATCAAAGACAATAAAGAAGCAGTCGGCAGCCAGCTGGCGGAGCTCAAGACAGATTTCATGGAACTGAAAAGATCCGCTTCCTATGCTTCGATCCAGGGGAAATCACACCTGGGTGAATTTGTATCTGATATAAAGCACTCAGTTTCTGACTGGCAGAACGCAATCCGCCCGCAAAAGCTGGAACTGCAAAGAGATCTTCAATCAATCGAGCAGTCATTGACAGAGCTGGAAAATTCAATCGGAAGCTCAAAATCCGGGTCTCAGTAAAGATAATAAAAAATCCTTCTTTTTTGAAGAAAAATCCTTCAATTTAAGAAGGATTTTTTCATTTTAGGCAGAAAAGTAATATATTATAAAAATTGTTATTTTAGCCGTTCTTATAATAAACCCTTGCTGTAATGCCCCTTAACACCTAATATAATATTTATTAGGCTGATTTTCTAAAAATTTTGTATATTTATACCTTTATTAATTTTTGTTTTATTGGCATAATGATAATAGAGAATAAAAAAGTAGGTGGATTTATAGATGACGGAAAAACATTATTCAATGAAGGAAGCGATGCTTTTTAGCCAACGGATAGCTCAAATCAGCAAGGCTTTATGGAAATCGATTGAGAAAGACTGGCAGCAATGGATCAAGCCGTTTGACCTGAATATCAACGAGCACCATATCATCTGGATTGCGTACCATTTGAACGGCGCCTCCATCTCTGATGTGGCCAAGTTCGGTGTTATGCATGTGTCAACAGCCTTTAATTTCTCTAAAAAACTCGAAGAAAGGGGCCTTCTGAAATTCTCAAAAAAAGAAACGGACAAAAGAAATACGTATATTCAGCTGACTGAAAAGGGTGAAAGCGTTTTACTTGAACTGATGGAGAGTTATGAGCCTGAAACCAACGCCGTCTTTTCAGGTGCAATGCCTTTGAGGGATCTGTACGGGAAGTTTCCGGATTTTGTTGAAGTCATGGCGATCGTCCGCAATATTTATGGAGATGACTTTATGGAGATATTTGAAAAGTCCTTTGCCAATATAGAAGGCGAATTTGTGGATGAAGAAGGCAAGCTGAAGAAAAAAGAGACCGCAGAGAAAGAAATCGTTTAGACTACAGATACTTTTTGAGTTCGGACATAAGATCCATGAACAGGTTCTGCCTGAGGCAGGCCGGGATCACCATCTCAGGTTTAAGAGATGGATGGAGCTTATGCTTAAATTCTGTATAAAGCGGATGAAAGTAAACAAACCCTTCCGCTTTTTGCTCTTCCAGTTCTTTGCTCAGTTTATCACAAAGGTAGAAGAATTGTGTTACCTCTTTTTGATCCAGCGATTTTTCGACAACCATTCTGTAGAATGGCAATGTCTGCCCGGAAGCCATCATCAATAAAAGCTTCTGATGATATTCCAGTTTTTCAATTCGTTCTAATAGTTCCCCGATATTCATGAAAGAGTCCCCGCTTTGAATAGCCCGTTCTATTTTATGCATTTTCTTCGCATAGCTAATTATACAATCAAATTGGTGAAAAATGTCGTTTTTTTATTATTGATTTTTTATTCTAATCATCGTAAAGTATCCCTTGTGAGTTTTTTAGAAAAACCGCATGAATACTCTTCGGAGGCTGATACGATGAACTGCTGGAAGACGATCAATTACACAAAAGACTATGGATCCCAGAGAATATTTATCCTGTCTTCCATTACCATGATCATAACGTTTATATTCCTATACGTGCCTGCATCTTATTATTTTGAGCAATCTTCTTTTTACGATAATTATTTCTTTGTTTTTATTGCCTGCTTTTGGCTGATATATCCCATTCATAAGCTGCTGCACTTCCTCCCTGTTGCCCATCTTGGAAAAAGGGTGCAAAAGAAGGTTTCATTCAGGCTCGGCATTCCGCTGATTCATGTCAGGGTGACTGAACCAATTTCAAAGACGGTATTCATCGTCGCTTTATTGGCCCCTTTTGTCATCATCAACGGAATTCTGCTTGCGGCCTGCTGGCACTTTCCTCATTATGTACATTATATTACCATGCTGCTCGCATATCATGCAGGACTTTGCTTCTCAGATATGCTCTGCATGAAAAATATATGCACTGCTCCGCAGCAGGCCTATATAGAAGAAAATGAAGAGGGAATCGAGATCCTGATCTACAGGGCGCATTAGACAGGCAGCTGCAGAGGCTGCCTCTTTAATTTCACGGAAGCATCCCCTCATTGCTGTTGATTTTGGGCTCATGCTTCGCGAAATAAAGCTTCACACGCATGAGCCCAAAATCAGCAAGGTACACTAACACAGCCTTCATATAAGCTGGCCCGGCTGAATATAATGAGCAGATCAGGCCGTCCTTATTACTATCTTTTTTGCCTTTTTTTTGTTATTGTATGTATCATATAAAAGTCTGTCATCAAGGAGGGAATAGTCAGATGATCTCCGTTTTTATCCTGTTTGCTATTTTCATATTGTTCTATATCAACAAGATGACGAATTCCCTTTGTCTGCAGAAGGAAATCCCTGAAGAGAAACAGCCAAAGGTGTTCAGGACCATCAATATCCTGATCACGATCCTTTTGGTATCCTCTTTCGTGGAGCTGCTGTTTGCATAATTCTACATATAGCTTTCATATGCTGCGAAGATTGCCAGGCGGGGGCATGCCCTGCAGATCAAGGATTTCAGCAAAATAAACAATGGTTAAAAGCGGTGAGGGATTCCCCCACCGCTTTTAATTTTATATTCTTGCTTAAACGAAGGCCTGCTATTACAGCCAGGAAGCCCCGATAATAATCAGGAGAATAAATAGGACTACAATCAACGCGAAACCTCCGCCGTAACCTGCTCCACCGGACATAATTAATCCCCCTTTCAATAATTGGACAGTGCATTGCTCACCGTAAATGCCTTAAGGACTAAGGCAGTCTTACAGCCAGGCTGCACCTACAATAATTAACAAGATGAACAGAACAACAATCAACGCGAAACCACCGCCATATGCGTATCCCACGGTAACACCTCCTTTAAGGCTGTTACTTCATGCTATTCAACGAACATTGGGGCCCATCAGGCTTATACCGGGAGTCCCCAAGATCTTGTTAATAGAAAGAAAGGGCTGATGTATTTTGATTTTTACTTTCCCTTTCTACTCCATATCTTATGTCCGGAGAGAAATATCCGGCATAGGCAAAACACCCATTTTTTGAAAGAATTTCTAAAAGGATTCAGATATTGTTTTTGCTCTAATTGGAATATGTGTTATAGTAATGGTTGTGTATTACAGCAAATTCAAAAAACTTTAGGAGTGTTCAACATGAAAAAATGGATGCTATCCCTTTCCATAGCTGCAGGGGTTATCGGTCTGAGTGCATGCAGCTCCAATGCAGAAGACAGCTCAGAAGTTGTAGTTGAAACAAAAGCAGGCGATATTACAAAGGACGAGCTATATAATGCAATGAAGGACAAGGTGGGCGAACAGGCCATCCAGGAGCTTGTTTATAAAAAGGTATTGTCTGAAAAGTATAAAGTTTCAGATGAAGAGCTTAATGAAAAAATCGATGAGCTTAAACAGCAGCTTGGCGCAAACTTTGAAATGGCATTGGCCCAGTATGGCTATGAAGATGAAGAAGATCTGAAGGAAACATTCAAGACCGGCCTTCTTCAGGAAAAGGCTGCCATCAAGGATGTAGAGGCAACTGAAAAAGAAGTGAAAGAATACTATGATAACTATAAGCCTGAAATCAAGGCCCGCCACATTCTTGTGGAAGATGAAAAAACGGCCAAGGAAGTAAAGAAAAAGCTTGATGAAGGTGCAAAATTTGAAGACCTGGCTACTGAATATTCACAAGATCCAGGCTCTGCAGCAAACGGAGGAGATCTTGGCTGGTTCGGTGCCGGCAAGATGGTGCCTGAGTTCGAAGAAGCAGCCTACGCACTGGATGTAAATGAAATAAGCGAGCCGGTTAAAACTGAGCATGGCTACCATATCATCCAGACTACCGAGAAAAAAGAAAAGAAATCCTTCGAGGAAATGAAGGAAAAAATGGAATACGAAGTAAAAGTGTCCAAGCTTGATGGTGAAAAAATCCAAGCGGCAATGGACCGTGAACTGAAAGATGCAAACGTGAAATTCAAGGATGAAGACCTTGAAGGCAGCCTGGATAATGAGGCAGCTGCACAATAATAATCCAGATGAAAAGGCAGATCCCATGGATCTGCCTTTTTTTCACGAAAGAGAACGTGAAGCTGATTTCCGCTCTTCCTTCTCCCTCTCGAGCCTTTTCATGTATATTTCACCTTCACTTTCTATTCCCTCCCTTTCTTCCCTGCGCTCTTCTTTCCCGGTCTTTACAGCCATTATGGCGCTTATGATAATCCCTGCTGCAACCAGGTATACCCAAATTGGAATCATTGCTTTATTGTCTCCTTTCCATGAAGGGCTGTCCCATCTTTTCTTTGTAGCTTATGTATATGGCTGTCAGAATTAAAATATGCTTAAATAAAATCCTATTTGCAGGTTTAACCTTTCCCCTTAAGGGTATATAAATACGAAGCTGCTTTTTATACAAAAAAACAGCTGACCGTCATATTTGAGGTTCAGCTGCTTAACTGTATACTAATAAAGTGTCCATAATTCAATCCGCCTGCAGTTTTATAGTTGGGATTCAATGTCCCCGATCATTTCATCAATGGTTTCAGAAACTTCTGTTGTTTTCCTCGCAATGGAAATGCTGAATTCCAATAATTCCTTGTAATTTTTCACTGGAATGTTTGAGTTCGTTTTTTCATATTCATTAAGCTGCAGTCCAATATTCTGCAAAATATACAAAGCCTCTTCCATTGATCCTCTTTCAGCTTTAAACATTCACATTTCCCCCTTTATCTATAATGGTTATATTATGGATTATTTGGTTCAATAATGACATGGTAATAATTTCTAAAAAAATGATTTATTTTTTCCGGACTTTCCAATTGCCGGCATGACAGGATTTCCGGACTCCGCCTATTTTTTTGGTAAATTGCACCACAATCAAAATACCCCGGCCATTTTGGCACGGGGTATTTTACTGCAGATATCATTTATGGAATACCGGCTTATAGAAGGCACGGTTATCAAGTGCAAATACACGTTCTGTATATTCTCCCGGCTTCACTCTCTCCAAGGCCCTGTCCATCATATTCATCTTTGCATCCAGATTATCTATATAATGGAGGATTTCCGCCTCTTTGATCAGCGGCGGCTTCGGGCTGCCCCATTCTGCTTTGCCATGATGGGAAAGGACCAGATGCTGGAGCACAAGCACCTCTTCACCTGAGATACCCAGTTCATCTGCAGCCTTGCCGATTTCAGTCACCATGATCGTAATATGGCCTAGCAGATTTCCTTCCACCGTATAAGAAGTCGAAATCGGCCCGGAAAGCTCAATTACCTTTCCAAGATCATGGAGAATAACCCCGGCATACAAAAGATCCTTATCAAGGCTTGGATAAAGGCCTGAAATCGCCTTGGCCAGATCCAGCATGCTCACGACATGGTAAGCCAGTCCGGAAACAAATTCATGATGGTTCTTTGTTGCTGCCGGATAATGAAGGAATGCCTCATTATGCTTTTTGATCAGATGCCTTGTGATACGCTGGATATTCGGATTCTTCATCTCGAATATATACTGTGTAATTTTGCTGGTCATTTCATCTGTGCCGATCGGTGCTGTCTCCAAGAAGTCTGCCAGTTTGACAGAATCAGATGGTGAGGCCGTCCGGATCTGGCGGATCCGCAATTGGCTCCGGCCCCGGTAATTCTGGATATCGCCTGCAACTTTAACAATCGTTTCAGGAGAGTAGCTTTTAACATCTTCTTCAGAAGCATCCCAGAGCTTTGCTTCTATATCGCCGCTCTGATCCTGGAAGACGAGCGATAAGAATGGTTTGCCATTGCTGGCAATTCCTTTCGTCGAGCTTTTAATCAGCATGAACAGCTCTGCCTGCTCTCCAACCTCGTAATTCATAATCCCCTTATTCATAGGTCTACCGACGCTCCCTTCTATGAAAATATTATAACATACCAGGCATTCAGTATAGCAGGCTGAACGATTCGTCTCCCCTGGCAATTTATGAGCAGGGGCAATCCCTCTCCGGATTTTATGCAGCATCCGCTGTCCAGAATTGGAACACAGCAAAAAGCCCCTTGCGTGCAAGGGACTGATGCCGATGTGACTGATAAGAAGAGAGCCTGATTTCAATTATCAGCGAGCTGTACTTTCCTGCCCTGAAGGTCTGCCGCCTCATCTGGATGAAAGTGTTCAAGCAGATGCCTTTGGCAGGTAAAAAACAATATCTGATGGCCCCTCAGACCCCTCAGGAGCTCAATCATCCTCCTGGTTCTTACATGATCGAAATTGACGAAGCTGTCATCGATGATGATAGGGAATGAGTATCTTTTATAGATGGCTGCCGCCAAGGCCAGCCTGATGGAAACATACACCTGCTCAGCCGTTGCCTGGCTGAGTTCATTGGCTTCGAAAAGGGTGCCATCGCCTTTCTCCACGAGAAGTCCTGCCCCCTCTTCTTTTGGAGTGATGCGGACATAGTGCCCGCCTGTCAGTACGGAAAGAAATTCTTCCGCCTTTCCCAGCATCTCCGGCATATATTCTTGCTTGTACGCTTCAGCGGTATTCTCAAGGAGCTTTCTGGCCAATGCATATTTGGCCCACTTTCTCGCCCCTTCATTGAACTCGCTCTTTGCAAGGGAAAATCTATGCAGCAGGTCGCTGTATAAGCCGCCTTCCTCGATCATGGCAATTTCATGGTTCAGCGATGCCACTTTATCCTGAAGCTGAGGGAGTTCTTTTTTGATATCGTCCAGGGTTTCTCTGCAGCGTGCAATTTCCGCTTCAGGAGCAGGAATGGCAGAGAACTCAACCCTTTCCTTTTCCGTTAAGGAAGAAAGCTTCAGCTGCCTGTCCAGATGCCTGATTTCTTCCTGCAGCTCTTCCTGCTTTACTGCATGAATCCCTTTTTCAATGAAATCCCCCTCTGTGCCTGCCTCAGCAGTCAAGAACAGCTTTTCTTTTTCTTCACTGATGTAAGCCAGCTCTCGAACACATTGCTCTTTCTCTTCTTTCAGCTCCTGTATGGCTGCTTCCTTTGATTTAAGCTCATTCCATTTGCCCTGAGCCTCCAGCAGCCGTTTTTTCAAAGTAAAGGCTGTCTCCTGCACACTGCCTCCTGCTTCTTCTAGGATGAGCTCTGCAAGCCTATTGGCGAGTCCAGCAATTTCAGCAGCAGCTTTCTCAGCAGCAGCTGCCTCCGCTTTTTCATGGCGGAGCTCACGCCTGACCGATTTCAGCTTTTCCAGCAGCATGAAAGCATCATGGACATGGGACTGTGCCAAGGAAGCAGGAATGAACAGCTGCCTGCCGAGTTCTGCAAGAAGGCTGTCTGCAAGGGCGGATTCTTCCTCCCATATTTCAAAAGCAGCAATGACTTTATCATATTGCTCATTCTGCTGCTGCAGCCTGACATTCAGCTGCAGCTGGCGTTCCCTAAGCTGCCTGTCCTTTTCAATCCGCTCTTTCAGGTAAAACGCCCCTTCCGCCTGCGGACTTTTTATGCGTTCATCCAGTTCTTCCATGCTTTTCTCAATGGAAATAAGCTCTTCCTTTAGAAATCTCGATGGGCTGTTGTCTTCTTTTTTCAATAAAAGCCAGGCAATAAAAGCAAATCCTGGTATAGCTGCAAGCATAAACTCCCATTGGCTATCTGCCAGGCCCCAGGCAATCAGCCCGGCACAGATGAGCGCAACCATCAGCGCCTGAATCTTTACTGCTGCACGCTGTTTTTGCTGCGATGCTTTGTCATGCCGGATTGCATTCTTCAGGAAGGCTGACCTTCCCTCAAGGTCTTCCCTTTTTCTCAGAAGACTCTCGGGATCAGATTCCCCCGCGAGCCGGCGGCGGATTTCTCCCAGCTCTTCATCGGGCAGGAGAGCGGCATTCACCTGATTTAATTCCTCTTCCAAGCTGACTAGCCTGTCCTTTTCTTCCGAGAAGCGTTCATCAAGCTCCGCACGCTTTTCTGCAAGCCTCTGCTTTTTGCGCTGTGCCTCAGCAGTTTTTTCCTGCATGAAGATGCTTGTATCTGCCTGTTCCAGCTCTTCATCTGACAAGCGCAGATGAAGCCTGTCCTTCAATTGATCCGACTCTTCCTCCAGCTTCCTGATTTTATAGGAAGCCTGCTTAGCCTGCTGGACAAGCTGTCCGTATGCAGGCATCTTTTCGTGAAGTGACAGGATCTCTTTTTCATGATCAAGGACCAGCTGATCCGGGCTGATCTTCCCTGCCTCTTCCCTAAGGGCAGCAAGCCTGGCTGAAAGGCTCGCATCCCTTCCCTTCAGCGGGATTTCATTTTGGTTCAGCTGCTCCAGTTTCTCCAGCCCTCCCGGAGGAAAACGCCCCCCTGTACCGGCTTCTGCTTCCTGCCTTAAAAGCTGCACCTTTTTATGGACCGGGCCCATACGCATCCACTCTTCCAGCTGATAGAGCCGGACCCCTAATGCATCTGCTTCATTGCGCAGGCTTTCAATCCTCGCGGCAGCAGCCTTCCGCTCAGCCGCCATGGCCCAATATTGTCCGTTTTTCTGTTCTGCTTTTTTAAGATCAGCATGCAGCTGCTTCAGTTTTTTCAGCTGGTCATTCAAAACAGGGATTTTCCCGCCCGGCCTAAAAAGCCCTTCCATTTCTTTCTGTATTTTGTTTTCTGCAGCTGCCAGACGATCAGACCCTATAGCACCGGCGGAAAAAAGGAATTTGCTCAGCTCTTCATTTTTCATGGAGTGGACATTCTGCAGCCCATGGAGATTGAATGAAAAAATGGCCTGGAAAAGCGTTTTATCTACATGTGAAAGGAGTTCGCCAAGGAGCTCTTCCCCTCCTCGTTCCCCAGTCTCCATCACCACACTTACATCTCCTGCTGATTTTCCTTTTACCCGCTCGATGACTGCTTTTCCCCTTCCAGGGAAGGAAGCTGTGATCCTGCCTCCGTATTTCGCCCCAAATTTCGGTTCATATCTGAGCTCAGCCTGCTGCCTGGAGGGAAAGCCAAACAGGATGCTGTGTATAAAAGACATGATGGTAGATTTGCCTGCTTCATTTTCGCCAAAGAAGACCTGGAAATCTCCAATGCCGGAATAGACAGCATCTTCAAGTTTGCCGTAGCCGTATATATGGATTTCAAGTATTTTCATAGAGCTGTTCCCCTTCCCTGCGCTGCCTTTCAGTCATTTTTGTAAAGGAGCCCCAGCAGCATCTCTTCCGCTTCTTTTAAAAGCACTGCCTTTTCCCCCTCCTCCATACTTTCTGCATACCTTCTTGCCAGCGGGTGGCTGTAAAGGCTTCCCAAGCTTTCTTCAAAATCTTCAAACCCGTCCGCAGCAGCAAACAGCCCGCTGAAAAAATCTGCTTTTTCCCTCAGCTGATTTCTGTCCCAGCTCTGCTGCTCTTCGGCTATAACTGCGCTCACCCATACAAATGGCATATTCCCTACCTCTTCCTCTTGAAGGAGTGAGAGCAGTTCACCCCCGGCCACAGCATTCATATCCTGCGGACTGAGTGATGCCCCCTCCAGGAAAAGTTCAAGAATGACACCGCCATTCTTCCGCTCTTCTTCAACAGCTTGAAGGCACCTGCTGTAGACCTCATCAAATGCTGATAGTCCGCTGATATCGACTGTTCTCTGCTCCCAGCGGAAGCTGTGGCATTGAAGAAATTCAAAATCTGCCCCTGCTTCATTCAGTGTGACATGGTAGCAGCCTTTCGCCCCGCTTTCCTTCCGGCTGCGCCCCTGAGTATTTCCCGGATAGATGACCGGCGGCTCAGCATTCAGAACCATTCTTTTATGGATATGGCCCAGAGCCCAGTAGTCGTATTCCTTATCCAGCAGCTCTTTTAAAATAAACGGGGCATAGCGGCCATGGCCGGTCTCCCCTTCAAGGCTGCCATGCAGGATGCCGATATGGAAGTCCGACATTCCCCGAACCGGATACTGGCTGATCATCCTCTCGGAAACATGCCTCCTCGGGTAGCTGAAGCCATGCAGGCTGACCGTTGTCCCATTTGGTGCTGTATAGCTTTCCTCACTTGGCTGGTGAGGGAAAATATGTACATTGTCCGGCAGACTGATGTGGGACCAGGTGCCCTCAAAATGGTCATGATTTCCATGGACTGCGTAAACAGGTATATTCTTTTCCGCAAGGCGGTTCATTTCCTTTCGCAGCCTTGCCTGTGCCTTTATGCTCCTGTCTTCACCGTCAAACAGATCTCCTGCCAGAATGACAAAGTCCACCTTCCTTGCAAGGGCAGCATCCACTATATTTTTCAGAGCGGCAAATGTGCTTTCTTTAATTTTATCGAATAAATCATCCTGCAGGCTGGAAAGCCCGAGCATAGGGCTGTCCAGATGCAGGTCTGCTGCATGAATAAATGTAATTTCCTTCATAATGTTCCCTTTCAGCGCTTTTCTCCTATTTTATCACCTGGAAAAAGCGAATGCACGTTCCTCTACAAAAGTTATCAAGCTTTGAACCTTTTGCATCTTCGAAGAGTATAAGAAGCAAATAACATTAGGAGTGATTACCCTTGTATAAAAATCCTCAATCAGCACTTATTAGACTCAAATATATTTCTGCCGGCCTGTTTCTTTTGTTCATCATCATTTCGGCTCTGACAGGCAGCTGGAAGTTCACGGCTGCTGCTGCATGGAGCATCGGCATTGTTTATCTGCCTACTTACGGCAGCATACAAAGGCAAATGGAAAAACAGTCCAGCGAATAGACAAAGGCCTGCCGGGATATCCTGGCAAGCCTTTGTCTTATTCAATAGTGGACCGATTCGCTCTTGCGGCATTTTGTGCAGGTCCTGTATCCATCTGCCTCATAATAGATATGGGAGCAGCTTCTCTGTATCTCTGAAATTTGCTTTTCCAGCCCCCGGATCTTTTGCTGCATATAGATGATCTGCTCTTCCATTTTCCAAACTTCAGTATTTCTTCTATGTTCAATAGATGGATGAGCCACGGCTGGCAAACTCCCCGGCTTTTTGCTCCATTGCATCCTCAATTGCCTCTGAAACGGTTTTCCCCTGACCTTTGGCCATCTGGCGGATATCCTTGGAAATGCGCATAGAACAAAATTTAGGGCCGCACATAGAACAGAAATGGGCGGTTTTTGCCCCCTCGGCCGGCAGGGTTTCATCATGGTATGCCCGCGCCCGTTCAGGATCCAGGGATAAATTGAACTGGTCGTTCCACCTGAAATCGAACCTGGCCTTTGACAATGCATCGTCCCGAACCTGGGCACCGGGATGGCCTTTGGCTAGATCTGCGGCATGAGCTGCAATTTTATAAGCAATGACCCCTTCCCTGACATCGTTTTTATCCGGAAGCCCAAGATGCTCCTTTGGCGTTACATAGCAAAGCATACTAGTGCCAAACCATCCGATCATCGCAGCTCCTATTGCGGATGTAATATGATCATATCCCGGGGCTATATCTGTCGTCAGTGGGCCAAGCGTATAAAATGGCGCCTCCTTGCAAATTTCCATCTGCTTATCTACATTTTCTTTGATCTTATGCATCGGAACATGCCCCGGCCCCTCGATCATCACCTGGACATCATGCTTCCAGGCTATTTCAGTTAACTCTCCGAGCGTTTCTAGCTCCGCAAATTGAGCCTCATCATTCGCATCTGCTATAGAACCCGGACGCAGCCCATCTCCGAGAGAGATGGAAATATCGTAAGCTTTTAAAATTTCACAGATTTCCTCAAAATGCGTATACAGGAAATTCTCTTTATGATGCTGGAGGCACCATTGGGCCATGATCGACCCTCCCCTGGATACAATACCTGTCGTCCTTTCGGCAGTCAGCTGAATATAGCGGAGCAGCACCCCTGCATGGATTGTAAAATAATCCACTCCCTGTTCAGCCTGCTCTATCAAGGTATCCCTGTATATGTCCCAGGTCAGATCCCCGGCAATCCCCTTCACCTTTTCAAGTGCCTGATAAATCGGTACAGTCCCAACAGGAACTGGAGAATTGCGGATGACCCATTCACGGGTTTCATGGATGTTCTTCCCGGTGGAAAGATCCATAATCGTATCTGCCCCCCAGTGCACTGCCCAGGTCATTTTTTCCACTTCTTCCGCTATGGAGGAAGAAACAGCCGAATTGCCGATATTTGCATTGACCTTCACATGAAAATGGCGACCGATGATCATCGGTTCCGCCTCCGGGTGATTGATATTGGCAGGAATGATCGCCCTTCCGCTTGCCACCTCGCTCCTGACGAATTCAGGATCCAGATTTTCCCTGATGGCGATGAACTCCATTTCAGGTGTAATGACCCCTTTCCGGGCATAATGCAGCTGAGTCACATTCCTGCCCTCTTTTGCCTTGAGAGGGAAGGGGGCTTTATTCGGAAAAATGTCTGCATAAGAAACTTCGGTCCCGGCCCGAAGCCCGTTATCCTCCGGCTTCTGCACTCTGCCTTGATAAGCTTCCGCATCCTTCCGCTCCTCAATCCAGCCTTCCCTTACCCGGGGCAAACCTTTCGTTATATCTATCTCAAAATCAGGATCAGAATAAGGGCCGCTCGTGTCATATACACAAACAGGCGGATTGTCCTCTGTTCCAATATCAGTCCTCGTGCTTTCCTGGATTATTTCCCTGACCGGGACCTTTATATCGTCCCTGATGCCGTTTACATATACTTTCCGGCTTCCTGAAAAAAACAGTCTATTCATTTGATATAAATCTTTCATACTTCTTCCTCCTCCATCTTTGTGCCTCAGGGCAGTTTTTTACGGAGGAAGCAGGCCATGCCGGCTGCTTCCCTACGCTGACATTAATCAGATCAGGTTCCAAGGGTTTAGGATTTTCCTTTCTCAGCCTGTAAAGCTCCCCCAGCAGTGAATAAAATCTAATAGAAACTTTCTTGCATTTTTCAAAATAAAAACATCAAGTTATCTGCACACTATTTTTTCATGCGTTTATTTTTTCACAGCAAAAACCCCCCTTGCATATTGCACCGGGGGCATGCCAGGCCAAAAAATGGCATACAGCTGCCGCATCTTTCTTCTGCAGAAGCTAAAAAGCGGACTCCTGCAAAAGGAGTCCGCGTATGTATGACAAATAAAAGCCATCTACACTTCCCTCCGCTGGTACGAACCAGATCAGGTATAAAAGGGTCAAAGACTAAAAACGGGTCTTACTCTCAGCCGGCCTCTACCGGCACCCCCAGTGCCAAAATATGCTATTTTCATAAGCTACTATACCATATGCCGACCAGGAAGAGAACAGACTAATTTCATATTATTCCAAAAACACAAAGCTGGAGATTTTAAGATTTGCGGTCCTACCCTCTGTGTTTGCTGCATAAAATTGTACAAGTCCTTCCGGGCTAATCCTTGAATAGGCGAGTGATATCATTGAGCATTGGAATATACATCAGCTATATCGTTTTAGGACTTTCACTGGCGGCGCCGATCGGCCCTGTCAATGCTGTCAGGCTGGAAAAGGGGCTGAAAAACGGATTTTGGCACGCATGGATTGTCGGCGCGGGATCGATGATCGCTGACGGGGTTTATATGCTGATCGTCTATCTCGGACTCGTGCAATTCCTTGACTCCCCTATGATTCAAACCTTCCTGTGGCTGTTCGGCGGTTTTATTCTTCTTTATTCCGGAATCGAAGGCATGATGAATGCCAATAAAATATCTGTCACTTACATACGGAGCAAAGAATCGCTGTTCAAATGCTTTTTCACCGGATTCATCATGTCGGTTTCAAGCCCGCTGTCGATTTTGTTTTGGCTGGGGATTTACGGATCGGTTTTGGCCAAAACTGCGTCCTCCTTTGGGACAGGCCAGCTTCTTGTCTACAGCCTCATGATTTTTATCGGACTGGGCCTTTGGGACATTTTTGTGGCAGGCCTGACGAGCGGATTCAGGCGGTTCCTGACCTCAAAAGCGATCATCATCATCAGCATGCTTTCCGGACTGTCGCTTATTCTTTTCGGAATCTATTTTGGATATCAGGGGATTGCTTCTTTGTTTGGATAAAAAAACAGACAAACCTGATATAAATCGGGTTTGTCTGCAGTCATTATTTTTTAGAACATTGGAACAGCGGCATTAAGTATTTAAGCCTGTTGATTGGAGTGCAAGGCACGCAGACTCCTGCGGGAGATAGCGGCAAGGCTGAGACCCCGCAAGAGCTTGCTCTGAGGAGGCTCAGCGTCGCCCCGCGGAAAGCGGAGTGCCTGGAACGCAAATCAACAGCCCCATTTATAGGCGGAAATTATTCATTAAGCTTGCCAGGGCTGATTGACCGCCTATTTATTTTTAGACAGCTGCAAAGCTTTTTTTATATCCTTGAAGGAATTGGATTTTCCGTACATGAGCACTCCGCCCTTGTATACCCTAGCTCCAAATATTGAGAGCAGCAGGATGGACACAACCAGGATCCCAATCCCCGCTATCGGCTCCCAGACCGGCAGGGTGAGCATTCCTACTCTCATGAACATCAGCATCGGGGTAAAGAACGGGATATAGGAGCTGATGGTCACAAATGCTTTTTCCGGCTGTGACAGCCCGATGATCGCGATCATAAAGCCGGCTACAACGAGCATGGTCATCGGCATGATCATCTGCTGGACATCCTCGATCCTGCTGACAAGCGAGCCCAGGAAAGCTGCAAGTGTGGCATACAGGAGATAGCCGAGAATAAAGAACACTACAGCATACATGATAGTGGCTGCCGGAATATCGCCGAATCCGAAGAATTCAAAGAAGCCTCCCTGCATCGACTCAAGGTTCCGCTTGACGAAAAAGTAGCCTACCAGCAGCAGCACCGACAGCTGCGTCAGGCTAAGCAAGGCGATCCCGAGAATTTTGGCGAACATCTGCTTGATGGGTGAAACGCTTGAAATCAGGATTTCCATCACACGCGAAGATTTTTCCGTAGCTACTTCCATCGCAATCATGCTTGAATACATGATGACAGCAAAATAGATGATGAACAGCAGCACATAAACAAGGCCCCTTGCCTGTGTCAGCTCTTCCTCTGTTTTGGCATTCTCCTCCAGCGCGTCCCTTTGGAACTGGACAGGCTCATAGAGACTGGCAAGCTCTGCCTCAGAAAGATTGATTTTTGAGGCTGCGATCCCGGTCTTTACCTGCTGAAGGACTCCCTCCAGCTCACCTGATACCGATGTATCCGCCAGGCTGAGGGATTTGTATTCGGCAGCAGGAAGCTCTTCGGAATCGGCTGAGAGAGTAAGCAGCCCTGCATAATCGCCATCCTTCACTTTTGCCTCGCCATCGTCTGCCGAACCGCTGAACTCTTCAAGCTTCAGGGTGCTGCCTGCTGTATTCAGCTGCTGCTGGAGAGGATTCAGGAGATTGCCTGTTTCATCGATTACAGCCACCTTTACCTCATCATCTCCACTGTCGAACGTTTCAATGATCTGCTGCATATTTGTAAGGCCGATGATCAGCAGCAGCGTGACAATCGTTGTAATAATGAATGATTTCGTCTTCAGTTTGCTCCAGTATGTGTGGAATAGGATAATCCAGAAATTATTCATAAGAAGCACCCACCTTTTCTATGAAAATATCGTTCAGCGAAGGCTCCTCAAGAACAAACTTCCTGACAAATCCCCTGCCGGCAATTTCTTTTAAAATTGCCTCCGCAGCCTTTTCCCCTTCAATCTGCAGATGCACGCCCTCCGCAGTCTGCTTTACCTTTTCCACTCCAGGGAATCCGCTTAAGAAATCCAGTTTGAAGTCCGCATGGATCACAAGGTTCTTCCGCCCGAACGCCCTTTTAATTTCCTTAAGTGCTCCGTGGACAACAGGGCGTCCCTTATGCATGATGCATAAATGCTCGCACATTTCCTCCACATGCTCCATCCGGTGGCTGGAAAACACAATGGTCGTGCCTTTCTCCTTTAGTTCAAGCACAGCGCTTTTCAATAGCTCGACATTTACCGGATCCAATCCGCTGAAAGGCTCATCAAGGATTAATAGCTTGGGTTTATGTATAACGCTGGCAATAAACTGGATCTTCTGCTGATTCCCCTTGGAAAGTTCCTCCACCTTTTTGTTTGCGTATTCCGGCACCTTGAACCTATTAAGCCAATAGTCCAGCTCTTTCAGAATATCCGGCTTCTTCATCCCTCTCAGCCTTGCCAGGTATACAACCTGATCCCTGACCTTCAGCTTCGGATAAAGGCCGCGCTCTTCCGGGAGATAGCCTATGATTGGGCTTGTCGAGTAATCAATTGTGTTCCCGTCCCAGGAAATGCGCCCGCTAGTCGGCTCCAGCAGGCCGAGCACCATCCGGAATGTTGTTGTTTTACCTGCACCATTTGCCCCCAGAAATCCGAACATTTCCTTTTCCGGGATGGTCAGGGACAGATCATCCACCGCCGTGAACTTTCCAAATCTTTTTGTCACATGTTCAAGCTCGAGTACCATCGTAACTCCTCCTTCTCTATAACTTATACGATTTAACCTCCAAAAAGGTTCAAAATACAGGAAAAATCTCTTTACAGAAAAATAGAAATTATGCAAGAATAATAGTAACTATCAGAATTTTTCATAAAAGGAGAAAAAATGATGAAGACTTATAAACTCACCGCATTCGAAAACGACGGAGAAAAAATCCTGGATGAAAGCTTCCAGGCCGGCAGCGATGACGAAGCAAAAGAAATCGGCGGAAACCTCCTGAACGAGAAAGGACTCAGCGGCAAAACCCACCGCTGCACCTCCCCTCTCGGGAAGCTGTTATTATTTCATCCATAGGAAGCGGAAGGTACTTGACCAGGTTAAGGAACCCAGGCTAAAGGCGCCTGCGGCACATCAAAATAATAAGAGCCGGACGAAAGGAGCATCCCCTTTTGTCCGGCTCTTATTTTTAGGAACCTGAACAGTTTTATTAATTCCAGAATCAGACTGCAGCTTATTTTCCTTTAAATACCGGCTTTCTTTTTTCTATGAAAGCTTTAATGCCTTCCTGATGATCTTCTGTGCTGCGCATTTTGTATTGTCCATGTTTTTCAAGCTCAAGCATTTTAAGAAGCTGCGGCCGATTTTTTTCTGCGAGGATCTTTTTGGTCTTGATCATGGCAGACACGGGCTTTGAAAGCCAATTTTCAATTTTTGCGTTAAGGGCTTCTTCAATATTGCCAACAGCAATTTCATGGATGAGGCCATTCTGAAAGGCCTCTTCGGCCGGCATTGCTTTTCCTTCCCAGATCAGATGCTTTGCTTTGTCCTCACCAAGCTTGCGCTCAAGGAAGAAATGCGAGCCTCCATCAGGAATCAGCCCGATGCCGATAAAGTTCATGGCAAGCTTGCTTGATTTGTCGGCCAATATATAGTCTGTAGCCAGCGCCAGGCTGAATCCAAGCCCGGCGGCTGCCCCAGTCACAGAGCTGATTGTCAGCTTCGGCATGGTATAGAGTGTGATGACAAGATCGCTGATGCAGTCCATCACTGTGTAGAAATCGCTTTCATTTGTGGACGAAAGCATCGTTTTAATATCGCCGCCGGAGGAAAAGGCTCTTCCGCTTCCTTTAAGCACGACGATGTCGACATTTTCATCTGTACTGATCTGCTTCAGGTTTGCAGCCAGTCCTCTGATCATTTCCTCATCCAGTGCGTTCAGGGATTCCGGCCTGTTCATCTCAACCACTGCCACCCTGTTTTTGATGGATACCTTCACAGTTTCTGTATTGCATTCTATTGCCATATCCGCAGCCTCCTTGGTCATAGTTATCTCTATTATAAAGATAGGCGGAACCATTATAAAGTTTTTATCGAATAATTTGAAATATTGTCATATTTAGCCGTAAGAAAAGGCAGAGGTGGTTCACTCTGCCTTGCTTCCTCTAATTTGCGGCCAGCTGCTGCTGGACTTGATCCCGCAGGGCCATTTTAAGGAATTTTCCTACAGACGTTTTCGGGATTTCCTCCATGAATAAGATTTCATCAGGCAGCCACCATTTTGCAAACTGAGGCTGAAGGAAATCATAGAGCTCCTGTTTATCCAAACCTTTATGGCTGTCTTTCAGCACCACACAGGCCACAGGCCGTTCCTGCCATTGTTCATGCGGGACTGCTACAACAGCCGCTTCAAAAACGGCTTCGTGTGCCATCAAAGCATTTTCAAGATCAACCGAGCTGATCCATTCACCGCCGCTTTTGATCAGGTCCTTTGTCCTGTCGACGATCTTCATAAAGCCTTCTTCATCAAGGGTGACCACGTCCCCTGTATAAAGCCAGCCATCCTTGAAGGCTTCGTCAGTCCGGTCATCTTTATAATATTCCGAGGCAATCCACGGTCCGCGGATCGCAAGCTCCCCCATTTCCTTGCCGTCCCATTCGACCTCACCGTCTTTTCCGACTGCCTTCATTTCCAGGCCTGGCACAAGGATTCCCTGCTTCGCTTTGATATCGAGCTTTTCTTCAACAGACAATTCCTCCTGATAGCTTTTTAAGGTCGAAATGACTACTAGCGGGCTTGTTTCTGTCATCCCATATGCATGCATGAACGGAATCTTATGCTTTTGCTCAAATGCTTTAATCATCCCTTTCGGCGCTGCAGACCCTCCGCAAAGGATAGATCTGAGGCTTGACATGTCATATTCATTCTCATCAAGCTCCTTCAGCAGTCCAAGCCAGATGGTCGGCACACCGGCTGTGATGGTTACTTTTTCACTTTGTACCAGTTCTGCCAAAAGCTTTGGCGTAAAATATGGTCCAGGCATAACAAGCGAGGTTCCGAACCACACGGCCGCGAACGGAAGTCCCCATGCATTGACATGGAACATCGGCACAACAGGCATGGCAATATCCTTCTCGCTTACTGCTGCACTGTCTGCCATCCCTAATGCCATGCTATGCAGGACAATGCCCCTGTGGGAATAGATGACCCCTTTCGGATTACCGGTCGTCGCAGAGGTATAGCACATTCCGGCCGGGCTGTTCTCATCAAGGTCATCAGGATACTCATAATCGCTTCTGCCTGTTTCAAGAAACTCTTCGTAATGATAAACCGGGGAAAGCGTGGTTTCCGGCAGCTGGCCTTCATCCCCCATGATGATATAGGCCTTCACCGTAGACAGCTCCTGCTGGCATTTCTCGATGAGCGGGACAATATCAGGATCTATCAGTAATACTTTGTCTTCTGCATGATTGATAATATAGGAAATATGCTGTGGGGAGAGTCTGATATTGATGGTATGCAGCACAGCGCCGCTGCAGGGAATAGCAAAATAGGCCTCTAGATGCCGGTGGTGGTTCCAGGCCAGGGTACCGACCTTATCGCCCCTTTCCACCCCGATTGATTCAAGGGCTGCTGCCAGCTTCTTCGTCCTTTCGGCGATTTGCCTGTAAGTGAAACGGTGAAAGCCTGAGCCTGTTCTAGATACTACTTCTTTCTTCGGAAAATACTTTTCTGCTCTTTTAATCATTTGCGTCATCGTTAAAGGCGTCTGCATCATCAATATAATCTACCTCCCCATAGTAAACGCTTACATAATTATTTAAAGCTTATGATTCCTTCTGCCTATAACATTCTCTATACTTCCTGAATCTCCTTTATTTTAACAGAAATTTCTGTCATCTAACACTAAAATTCAGGCGGCCTCCTTATGGAAAGCCGCCTCTCTCTTACTATATTTTTTCCGCAATCATTTCAGCGGTTTTCTGGCCGTTGGCGATGCAGGCAGCAATGCCTACACCATAATAAGAACAGCCGGCGATTAGGACATTAGGATAATGTTCTGTCAGACTGTCAGTGAGCGATTCCACAACTTCCCCATGCTTGAGCGAATAGTTCGGCATTAGATTATTCCAGCGTGTCACTTCCACCATGGCCGGCTGTCCAGAAATACCGAGGCTCTTTTTCACATCATTCAATGCTTCTTCTACAAACCCGTCCCTGTCCAGCCCGTTCAGGTATGCATAATTTGGATTGGAGCTTTTGTAGAAAAGCCGGAGCAGAAGCTGGTGCCTCTCTGAAGTGTGACTCCACTTTCGGCTCGTCCATGTGCAGGCATTGCACTTAAGATCGCTTCCTTCAGAAACAATGAAGCCTGTGCCATCTGCGGGCAGCTCGCTGTCCGGGATATCGAAACCAAGATAGATGCTTGTGAGAGAAGAGTTCTTCAGCTCGGCAAATGCAGGATCCAAGCGGTCATCCCGAAGCAGCTTTTCGGCTGCATCATGGGGAGTGCTCAGGATCACATAGTCTGCGGTAATGCTTTCCCTGTTGGAAAAAGCAATCGTGTATTGCCCGCCATGTTTCTCTATTTTTTCGACCGCCGCCCCTTTAAGAATTTCAGCTTCTGTCAATGCTTCCTCCAGCCTGTCGATGAGGGCAGATAGTCCGCCTTTAAAGGAAATGAACTTCTTGCTGCCGGAGGATTGAAACTTCTTTTTATTTTCGGACAGCCCGCGGATAATGCTACCGTATTTATTTTTATATTCAAGCAGGTAAGGAAGCGTCGTGGCCATCGTCAGCTCGTTCAGCTTCCCTGAATAGACGCCTGACAGAACAGGAGAAACCTGGTATTCGACCACCTCCCTGCCCAGAAAGCTTTCAAGGAAAAGGCCGATTGAGCTGTCCTTTGTGAATTCCTTATTTTTGCTGACAAGGTCCTTCAGGGCACGCACTTTTCCTTTAAAGGAAATCAGCGGGCTGCTGAATAATGACTGCACACTTGTCGGGATGCCGAAAACAGTGTCTTCGGGGATTTTCACCAGCCGGTTTTTCGAATATAGATAGGATGTGCCGGTTGCATTGTAGACCACTTCTTCATGCAGCTTCAGCTCGTCCAGCAACTGGAGGATGCTTTCATTTCGGGCAACAACCGAATCCGCCCCTGTTTCCATGATATATTCGCCTCTTTTTACAGTCGCAATCTTGCCTCCCAGTTCCCCGCCTTTTTCTGCGAGTATCAGGTTAAGCGGCAGGTTCTTTTCCCGCTTCAGCTTTTGCAGATAATACATGGCAGAAAGCCCGGTGATGCCTCCGCCGATTACCACTGCTGTCTTCATTATATTCACTCCTCAAACGGATCGATGATCTGGCGCCATATGCTTATTTTACTATAATTCAAATCAAGAATAAGCCTTGCCCAGGCTTGCTTTGTGTATAGATTGTGTCAATTGGAACGGCGCTTGGCGCAGCCAATAAAAAACGACTCTCAGAAGAGAATCGCCTTTTTCCATTATATGCTTTCCCTCTCTTTTTCACAAATATGCCGCAAGTTCAAAGGCATATAATCCAGGAGAACAAACAAATGACAGGAGCCGGGGCACCTGCCATTCAGTGTCCAGCTCAGGCTTGCTCCCTGCTGAACAAATCTTCAAGAATCTTGATTTTCTCTTCGGTATAATGCTTAAAGCTGTCATTATAGGATTTTGGATCCTTTGGATTAGCGAGCTGGGAGATCGTGCCTGTCACAGGGTGCACAAATTTGCTTGATGCCCCGCAGCCAAGACCGATGATCGTCTGCTGCTCTTCCATGATCATGATATTATAAAGGCTTTCCTGGTTTTTCAGGGCATAGCCGACATTTTCAAGATTGCCAAGGATGTTTTTCTGACGGTACAGATAATACGGCGCATAGTCATGCTTTTCTGTCCATTCTTCTGCAAGATCCATCATCCGCACGATTTCATCTCTGTCTGCTACTTTATACCGCTGTTTATTCCGGGTCATTTCAGACGCCCTTTTAAATGAAAGCGTATGGACCGTCAAGGACTCCGGCATCAGCTTTTCTGTTTCATCCAGTGTGTGCTGGAACTCAGGGACTTCTTCGCCTGGAAGGCCGATGATCAGGTCCATATTGATATTGTTCATGCCCATGCCGCGGGCCAGGTGGAACTTATCAATCGTCTCTTCTACGGTATGATGGCGGCCGATCGCTTTAAGCGTTTCCTGGATGTAAGACTGAGGATTGATGCTGATACGGTCGATGTTCCACTTTTTCAGAACCTCAAGTTTTTCAGGGGTAATCGTATCCGGTCGGCCTGCTTCCACCGTGATTTCCCTGATATCTTTTACATCCGGGAAGGATTCGTACATTTCCTCATAAAGCATATCCATTTCCTCGGCAGTAATGCTTGTTGGTGTTCCTCCGCCGTAGTATACGGTCGTAATCTTGATCCCGTTTTCCTTCAGCCATTTGCCGACCTCGCGCATTTCATAATGGAGCCCGCCCAGGAAAGAATCGACAGAGCCCTGGCGGCCATTGATCGCATATGCCGGGAACGTGCAATATGCACATTTCGTTGGGCAGAAAGGAATGCCGATATAGATGCTTACTTCCTTCTTCAGCTCATATAAGTCAGGGATGACGGCCAGCTGGCGGTCCACGATCTTCTGCATCAGCTCGATCTTTTCATCGGTGATCAGATACTCCTCTTTCAGCTGGCGATGGGCTTCCGCCAGATGTGTCCCCTTCTGGACATGGCGGTGCAGGAGCTTGGTGGGCCGTACACCTGTGAGAATTCCCCACTTCTGTGTGATGCCGGTATAATCCTGGAGCACCATCAAATACACGCGGGAAACAGCCTTGATCAGCTGTCTGAAATACTCTTTTTCCGTACTCCATCCCTCAAGCTCTTTCTCATAGGAAGCTTCTTCGCTATTTCCGCTTCGGTCACTCAGGACGGCCCGTACTTTCACCATTTCATCAACTTCCACTTTAAACGCAATATGGAGGTCCTCATCCCCAACCGGCTTCCTGCTCACTTCACATTCTTCGAAAAAGAGGTTTGCTATATTGCCCATCGGGCGGTCAAATCTCTCATGATCCAGCCCTTCTATATAAATACGCACATTCATCACCTTTTTTTTGTGGTCTAAAAGAATCTCAACATAAAAACAAAAACCTCCCATAAGTGTACAAAAAGGGGGAGGGGAGGTCAACAGGTTCAAATAGTGACAGGCACCTATACCAGCAGCCTTCACTGGTATAGGTGCCTGTCACCCTCTTTCATTTCAGCAGATTCATTTTTTTGAGGAATTCGATAGGGTGCTGTTTGCGGAAGTGTTCTTTTACCATATAGGCGACCCCGTTTTCATTATTGGATCTGGTCAGCCAGTCGGCCGCAAGCTTCAATTCTGCCGGGGCATTGCCCATGGCAACGCCGAGGCCTGCTGCCTTTACCATGTCCACATCGTCGATTCCATCGCCGATGACGACCATTTCGCTTAAGTCCACCCCAAGCTGGTTGCCGATATGGAGCAGGCCGCTCAGCTTGGAAATCCCTGCAGGGACGATATCGAGCCTCTGGTCGCTCAGCCTGACGGTGTCAGCCTCAGAATACATATTTGAGATTGCCTTTTGAGCGTCTTCAAGATCTTTCTTGGATTCAAAGAACACCTCGATTTTCGGAACCGAAGCCGGATCATCAAGAAGGATATCACTGACCGATTCAACAAACTGCTGTGAATAAAAGATGGGATCCCCGGCCGTGAATACGGTTTTCGCAAGTATATTATGGTTGAGCTTTGTTTTATTCGCGAGTGAGAATTGCTCATGCAGCAGCCTGATCTGGCAAGGGAATCCTTCAAGCAGCCTGACAATCTCATACGTAATCGTTTCCGGCAGTTTTTTTGAAAAGATCGGCATTTTGACAGTATTGCCGATGAATGCACCCCTGTGCGTTACCAGATAAGAATTGATCTTCAGTGCTTTTGCCACTTTTTTTGCAGAAGGAAAACTTCTTGACGTAACGAGCGTGACATAAATTCCTTTCTGCTGTACATAATCAATCGCTTCCCTTGTTGATCTGTGCAGTTTCCCATTGGACTGAAGCAGCGTGCCCTCTATGTTTAAAGCAAGAAGCTTATATATCATCCCATTGCCCCCTATTCTCGATGTAATTCTGTCCTTATTCACTTTTATGAAAAGGAGAGCAGGAATAGAACAGGGCCAGGGAAAGAAATGTCCAGCCCCTCAAAGCGGGATTCCTCGCTTAAACCAGGTCTCGAAGTGCTTTTTCCAGATCGGTATATTGAAAGGCAAATCCATTGTCCAGCAGCCGTTTCGGCACACAATTCCTTCCGGTCAGGGCGAGTTCAGGCTCTGCCCGCATAAAGAGATAGGCGCCGGCCTTTACGAAAGGAGACGGAGCAGGGGGCGACCAGCCTTTGTTCAGAACCTTGCGGAGAGTTTGCATGAACTCTTTATTTCTCACTGGATGCGGCCCTGTGGCATTATACACCCCGCTGTACTCCGGGTCTTCGATCGCATTTAGAAACATAGAGTTCAAATCGTCTATATGAAGCCAGCTGATATACTGCCTCCCGGAGCCGATCGTGCCTCCAAGTCCCATCCGGGCAAGCTTTACCAATGGTTCCAGTGCGCCTCCATCCCTGCCAAGCGCAAACCCGATCCTCAAGAGAACCTGCCTTGTATGGGGAAGCCTGTCCCCCGAGAAAAACTCACCTTCCCAAAGCTTGCACACTTCCGGCGAAAAACCATCAGCAAGAGGCGACTCTTCATCACATACTTCCTCGGTATCCCCAAAAATGGCCAGTGAACCCGCCTGCACGAACACCTGCGGAGGCTGTTCTGCTTTCAATACAGCTTCCTTCAGCACTCTCACAGAATCAAGCCTGGACTCAATGATCTCCCGTTTATTTTTTTCAGTATAAATGCAGTTGACGCTCTTTCCGGTAAAATTAACAACTGCACAGCTTCCGTCAATCCGGTCCACCCAGCGTGCATCCATATTTTTCCCATCCCAGCGGATAAATTCCGCCCCATCCTTAAAGCCTTCTTTTCCCCTGGAAAGAACGGTGACTTCATAGCCGCGCCCAAGCAGAAAATTAGTCAGGCTTTCCCCAAGAAAACCGCTTCCCCCGGCCAGGATTACTCTTTTAGACATAATGGCAGCGCCTCCCTAAATCCACAAATATCGTTAAGAAAAGTATAGCAGGAAACACCCCGCCCTTTAAAGCCATTAATTACCAGTTGCCTCTATGAATAATTGCTTTGCAAGAACTTAAACTATAAATGTTCCAAACAATAAAATTACACCAAGGAGATGACTCAACATGGCAAGAAGCAATAATTCCAATCAATTACTTGTACCAGGTTTTGAAGCAGCTGTTCAGCAAATGAAACAGGAAATCGCGTCTGAGTTCGGAGTAAACCTTGGAGCAGAAACAACTTCAAGAGCAAACGGCTCTGTCGGCGGAGAAATCACCAAGCGTCTTGTGCAGATGGCTGAACAGCAGCTTGGCGGCACTAGAAGATAAAATGTAAAAAGCCGCTTGCCCCTAAGCGGCTTTTCTACTGCATTTCAAGAATCGGCTTTGCTGCCTCCCATAAAGTATCTGCCTGGATATCTGCTTTGGTCGGGCCAGGACCGATGAAAGCCGTTTTGCACCCGGCCTTGATCCCTGCTTCGATATCACGCTCATGGTCTCCCACCATATAGCTTTCTGACAGATTGATATCATATCTTTCCGCCAGCTCCAGTATCATCCCCGCATTCGGCTTCCGGCACTCACAGCCTGCCTTTGGTTTATGCGGGCAATAAGCGACTTCTGTAATATGGCCGCCCTTTTCCCTGACAAGCTTCTGGAGCCGTTCATGGACTCTATGGAGATCTTTTTCCTTCATGAATCCCAGCCCGACGCCGCCCTGGTTGGTCACACCGAATACTTCATAGCCTGCTTCATTGAATAAAGCCACCGCCTCGGCAGCCCCCTCGAGCAAATACAGCTGCTCCGGTTTGTTGACAAACTTAACCCGGTGGGAAAGAACCTCATTCAATACACCATCCCTGTCCAGGAAAATAGCCTTCTTCATCTTGTCATCCCTCCTATCGTTTTCCTCTATTTATAATGTATCCGATGCTGAGGGAGATATAAACGCCGCTCGCCGGTAAAATTTAATTGTTGAAAAACAGATTCCAAAGTGCTGATATTGATATGATGAGCATGAGCAAAATGAATCCCTTGGCGCTGATCGGACTTAGGATTTATTATATCCTTCATGGAAAAAATCAGCAGACAAAGAAGAAATGCCATCAGAAGTGAACATTTCTATGTGATATTGAACAGGACCCCCGGCTGGAGGTCCTGTTTTTGTGTTTGCGGAAGGAATTTGGGCGTTTATTTGCGGGTTTTTTGGTTGATGTGCGCCCTTACGTGTTCATTCGCAGCTTCATTTTGGGGTAATTAGCAAGTTTTTCATTTTATTAGCAACTTCCAGCTTTTATTAGCAACTTTTTCATTTTATTAGCAACTTTTCCAGTATATTAGCAACTTTCAGCTTTTATTAGCAACTCTTTAAAAACCGGTCCGCTGCTCTTATTTGCGACTTTTCCGGTTTATTTGCGACTTTCCGATTTTATTTGCGAGTTTCTCAATATATTTGCGACTCAGCCAAACGCCACGTCCTGTCGCAGCGTCTGCATGACCCCCACCTGGGACCTAAAGACGATCCTGCCGAAAAGCGTTTTTTGCCTTCTTGGCGGGATTGGCTTGTGACCTCGAGGGGGTAGGCGCAGCTGCTAGACAGTTATCAGAAATTGAAAAGATATACTTTCTTATCTATTGAAAAAGGAGCGCCATGGGCGCCCCTTTGAATATCAGCCTAGTTGTTTTCCATTGAGCCGTAAAGCTCTTCCAAAGGCTTCATGATGATTTGGTTAAGTTCAGTGATGGACATGCTCATGCGCTGTTCTGCTTCCATCAGTTTAGAAATGGTTTCATGCTGCTGCACGAGTGCTACCGTTTTTTGGGCCTGCTCCACTTCTTCCTGAGAGATTTCCTGGCCGGACATCTGTTTCTGCTGAAGCTCCATTTGGATGTTGCGGAAGTTTTCGAACATGGTTCTTGCAGATTCATCAGAATTGACTTCATCATAGATTTTTTTCAAATTCGTATATTCATCGCTCTGACGAATTGCTTTCTCAAGTTCATACGCTGAATCGTGTAAGTTTACTGCCATTTTGCCTAACAACTCCTTTTCGGTTTGAACAATCCACTCCACTATAACAAACTATAAATCAGAATGCGAGGAAGCCACTTTATAGTCCTCAGATGAATAAAACCAGGAAGCCCTGCAGGAGACCGATTATTCCGCCAAGGAGCGCCCCAAGGTAAGTGATCATCTTCAGCTCTCTCCGGCTGATGGACAGCACCATCTCCTCCAGCCTTTCCACAGAGAAGCTTTCGACCTGCTGCTTGATGATGTCTGCAAGGTGCAGCCTTTCCATAATGATGTCCATCCTGTTTGAAAGCCACTCTCCGGCCATGCCTACCAATCCCGGCACAGCTTTCTCGACAAGCGTCTCTGTGAAAGGCTCTGCCAGCTTGCTGAGCGGGGTATCCATCAGATCATCTGCTTTGATGATTTTGCGCACATACAGCTTGATCGATTTTATGATATTTTTCCGTTCGAACTGTTCTTCGATTCTTGCCGCTTCCCAGTCAAGCACCTTCATCCATTCTTTTTGAAGAAGGGCTGCAATCATATCCTTTGTGCCTTCACTTCTTAGGAACTTAATGATTTCAGGCTGGATTTTGTCAGCAAGATTGACATTGCCCATAACCATCTGAAGCATATTTCCAAGCACCCCGCTCCGTCCCTTGACAAAATCATCAACAAGACGCTGGATTCTCATTTTTCCTTCAATGCTTGAAAAATAATCTTCACCCTTCTGTGCTATATAGTCACTGATAACAGGGATGCGGGATTCCGCCTTGGCTAGGAGCTCAGGGGCCAATACCTCTTTTATGGGCTTATGGCGGTATTTATCCATCAGCGTTTCGTATTTCTTTTCAATGAAAGCATCAAGCTGCTCTTCTGCCTTCGCTTTGCCATCTTCAAAACCGAGCTTGCCAAGGAGCTCAGCAGGCGTTTTCTCTGTATTCAAAAGACGGGCAATTTCCTTCTTCGCCAGATTTTCAGCTTCTTTCTGGAAATCGCCATTAACGAATTTCCTCTTGATGCTCTCTGGCGTCAGCAAGTGGTTTACAACTATTTTGCCCATCTGCTCTGCGAGTTCGCTTCTGCGTTTGGGAATCAATCCAGGGGTAAAGGGGATTTGGCGTTTACCAAGATACAGCGGCTTGTAGGGCCTAAAAAGCATCATGATGGCAAGTGAATTGGTAAGTCCTCCTATCACAGCCCCTATGACGACCATCAATAATATCGTTAATCCAGTTTGCATAAGTTTGTATTCAACTGCCTTCCTTCACGTTTTAAGATGTATTGAAAATGGCCGCAATAATCACATCTCTGCCCATTTTACATATGATAGCCTATCAGCAGCCGCCTAAAACAACATTCATCATACCATAAACCAGCCCGCCATTCCCGAATCAGAAATCCAAAAACAGGCCTACTCCTTATAATAGGCTAATTCCCCGGTTTTTTACAAATCCGAAGCGGGCGGGATGCCTGCGGGAATGTTGGATGCCGGCGCTTTTAAAATTTTATAAATGGGGAATTTCCATGTCTTTGTCTTTTCTTACTATTACGTTTGTTCCTGGGAAAATGTTTCAGGATAAAGACGTGATTAAAGTCAGCCATTCCCTTTATCATTACTGGAGCCTTGATGCGGACCGGGATTTAACTTTAAAAATAGGCAAAAAGGAACGCCTGGTTGCGATAGAGCCTGCTTCCATTCCAAAAGATGAGATTCATATGGATTCAGGGCTGTTCAGTTATTTTCAGCTTGCGGAAGAAGACATCCGCCTGATTGTCCAGTATGCCGGAGGGGACAGACGGCTTGCCGCCGGCCCCATCATCGGCCTGATGACAGAGGCCAGTGAAGACCATGAAGAAGTCAGCTTCCGGTCTGTCCATTCCTTTTGCGGAGAACTGCAGGCTGGAATAGAGGAATTTGGCGGCATATTTTATGTGTTTCATATAAAAGACTTTCGAGAAAGCGGCCTTTCCGGCTATTGCTGGCGGGATGGCCGCTGGGTGAAGGAGCAGGTCCCCTTCCCCACAGTGATTTATAATCGAATCCATTCCCGGAAGCTTGAGTCCGGCAAGTATTTCGGGAATTTTAAATATAAATTGCAGGAGCTGGGCATCCCGATGTTCAATGACTGCTTTCTTTCAAAAGATCTGGTCTATGATATCCTCGCCGGGGAGGAGCATATGAAGCCATATCTCCCCGAGACCCGCCTGCTTGGCGCCCGGACACTGGAAAAAATGCTCAGCCGCTATCATGAAGTTTTTATCAAGCCGGTGAACGGGAGCCAGGGCAGGAACATTGTCCGGCTCTCCCTGGCTGAGAATAAGCTATCTGCATCGTTCTCTTCTGCCGGCGCGAAAGATGCAGGAAAATCCTTTCCAGACTGTGCTGCTTTCTTCAAATGGTTTGAACCCCAGCTCAGGACGAGGATGTATCTGGTCCAGGAACCGATCCAGCTGGCGAGCCTGAATGGGAGGCAGCTGGATTTTCGTGTTTTATGCCATAAAGGCCCGCAGAACAGCTGGCGTGCCACTTCTGCGGTTGCAAGGATTTCCGCTGAGCAGCAATTCGTCAGCAATATTGCCCGGGGCGGAGAAACAATGAATCCGGTCAAAGCCCTTACCCTTATAGCAGACAAGGCCACTGCCGTTCAGCAGGCAGCATTAATGAAGGAATTAGCTGTTGAAGCGGCAGGGATCATCAGTAATGCTTCAGAAGGGATTGTAGGGGAGCTTGGCATGGATCTTGGCATTGACCGGCAAGGAAAGCTTTGGATCATTGAAGCCAATTCCAAGCCCTCCAAGAATTTCGAGGAAGCCGACCAAAGAATCAGGCCTTCAGCCAAGGCACTTATAGAATATTTTATTTGGCTGTCCTTTCAGGCAGCCAAAAGCTGAGGAGGAAAAAAGATGCGCTCATTGGGATTCATGTCCCTTCGCTCAACAAGCGAAAAAGCTTATGCAACCGAAATTGCCAAAAGGGCCCGGAGCTGCGGGATCGAATGCTTCCGTTTTATCCCCTCAGCGATCGATCCGAGAACAGAGCTCATTTCAGGCGAAAAATACGACCCTGATAAAGAAGACTGGGAAACAGCATCTTTTCCCCTGCCGGATGTGCTGTATGACCGGTGCTTTTACGGAAATGATCCGCATTCCCGGCAATGCCGTTCAATCGTCCATTACTTAAAAAACCGCAGTGATATCCTGTTTCTTGGCCACGGGCTGCCCAATAAATTGGAACTGTACAAAATCCTTGCCCAGTCGACGCTGGCCCCATATATCCCCAAAAGCATACATGCCCAGTCCGCCGGCCAGGTCCTTCAGCCATCATCCCTGGTCAGCCCAATGATCTTAAAGCCTGCCAATGGTTCGCAGGGAGCGGGCATTTATTATCTTGAGATGCAGAAGGATGGCCTTCTCGTCAAAACCGATACACCAGAAAAGCAGATTTCCCGCCTATTCGCTGATCAGAAGAAGGCTGCCGTGTGGCTTGGACAGCTTCTGTCCGGAAACAGCTATCTGCTTCAGCCCTATCTGCCGCTCTCAAACGAGGACAATCAGCCGTTTGATATCAGGATCCTTCTGCAGAAAAATGAAGCTGGAAAGTGGCGTGAAATGGGCAGGGGTGTAAGGGTCGGGAGGGAAAATGGAATCATCTCCAATTTGAGTGCAGGATCAGCAGTCTCCTCTTTTGAGACATGGCTGGAAAACAGCAGCGTCAGTTCAAGCCGCTTTCTGCGCGCAGAATTGAGCGAGATATCCAAAGCGCTGCCTGAAATCCTTGAGCATGCTCTCCCTCCCCTTTTTGAAATTGGTTTGGATATTGGAATCGCCAGGGATGGGGCCATCTGGATCCTCGATGTCAATTCCAAGCCGGGCCGGAAGGTCATCCTCGAAACAGATCCAGATAAAAAAGAAGCCCTGTACAGAGCCCCGCTTTTATATGGAAAGCTTTTAACATCTGCCGGGCAGGCTGAGAGGAGGAAAAACAGTGAGAAAACAGTATCCCATTGAAATCAAGGAAGGAAGAGAGAATACAGTCTGGTGCCCGCGTGAGGTGATTGAACAACAGTCCCTTGAAAAAATTGCCTTCGGCGCCTGCACAGAGGAGGCGGAATTTCTCCCGACTCCCGGCGATAAATATATTGTAAGCATCAGCAGCGATCTCGCAGCCAAATTGAAGCTGCCTGATCTCGGCATCCCGCTGCATTTATTTTCAGAAGGAGAGACACTTTTCATCGGACCGCTGGTCGGCATATTCACATCAGGGTTCACCCCCTTTCCGCTCAGGCCGATCGGAGAAAGGACAATATTTTTTTCCAAGCTCCTTTCCGTCAATAAAGCCGTCGGCGCATTGCCGTTCTTATTTGGCGAGCAGCATATCGACTGGGATGCAGGCACAATCAAAGGCCATATCTATCATAAAGAAGGATGGGCAACTGTTGAGCTTCCTTTCCCAAATGTCGTGTATGACCGGCTGCCCAACAGGAAATCCGAAAGGCTGGCAGAACTGAAGCGAATCAAAGACCGGCTGCAAAAGGACTACCTGATCCCCTGGTATAACCCCGGCTTTTTCAATAAGCTTGACGTATTCGAGCGGCTTCAGCAGGAGGAAGCGGCAGTTCCCTATCTGCCGGAAACCCATGCCTTCTCTTCCTTTTCTGTGATTGAACGGATGCTGGGCGACTATGGCCATGTCTATATCAAACCGGCAAACGGAAGCCTTGGCCTCGGGATCCGCCAGGTGATCTATGACCGGGAGGAAGGCTTTTATTATTGCCGTTACCGCGACAATGAAGACGAAAACAGGCTGAGAAAATTCCATACCCTGGAATCGCTCATGCACCATGTTTTCCGGCGCAGCAATCTGAACAGCATGATTGTCCAGCAGGGCATCCATCTGCTTCGGCATGAGCAGCGCTCGATCGATTTCCGTGTCCATACAAATAAAGATGAAAGCGGAGAGTGGAAGGTAACAGCCATTGCCGCAAAAGTGGCGGGTCTTGGCAGTGTAACGACACATGTTAAAAACGGCGGGGAAATTAAAACCCTTTCTGAGGTCTGCACAAGCCGCATGATGGAGCAGGAGTTTACAGAAAAGCTGTCAAAGGCTGCTCTGGGACTCAGCAGGGTGCTTGAGACGCAGCTTGAAGGAATTATTGCCGAAATCGGCTTTGATCTCGGAATTGACCGAAAAGGGAATGTGTGGCTGTTTGAAGCCAACTCCAAGCCGGGCAGGAGTATCTTCAAGCATCCGGAGCTGAAGGAATTTGATTATTTAACAAGAAAAATGTCCCTTGATTTTGCCGTGTTTTTAACAGAACAGGCGATATCCCGCCCTGAGGAAATCTTTAAATGACAGCCCCGTTAAGCCAGGAACTTAAACGGTGGCTAAGCTCCCCTGAAGGAGGAGAAAGAACCGCCTTCCAGCTGAAGAGGCCGGAATCAGGCGGGCCCATTGCCGGGATCCTTGCCAGCAGAAAATCGGAAAGCACACTGGCAGGCAACAGCCGGCTATTCAAGGACATACAAAGAGAGATGCTGTCACGGGGCGGCATCTCAGTTGTATTTGCACCGGAAGATATATCAGGTGATGCAGCCGAAGGAATCGTCTACCTGCCTGGCCAGGATGCATGGTCCCTTGTGTCTGCCCCCCTTCCTGATATCATCTACAACCGCATCCCTTTCAGAAAAAGTGAACAGACCGGGAGCTTCCGCAAAGCTGCTGCCTTTTTCCAGGCTAAGAAGATCCCTTTCTTTAATCCATGTTTTCTAGAAAAATTCGAATGCTATTCAAAATTAAAACAAGAACCTGGATTAACAGGCTTTTTGCCGGATACCATCCTTATTGGCAGCGGCCGGGAGCTGGAGTCATTCCTTATAAAGCATAATGATATTTATATTAAGCCAAACAGCAGCTTTAAGGGAAAGGGGATTATAAGAGCCGGAATGGATCATGATGGAATGGTCCTGGCGAAGGACTTGAACGGACAGACCCGGCATTCTGACTTCGGACATTTTTGGGAAGATTGGAGATCTGTCTTTGAGGAACAGGCATTTATTGCACAAGAGGCCGTTTATGCTGCCACAGCGGACGGGCAGCGGAATGATTTCCGGATACTCGCCCATGGCCAGGCAGGCAAGTATGAGGTGACAGGCATAGGCATACGGCAGGCTGCAGTGGAAGATATAACGACTCATATCCCCAATGGCGGCAGGCTGATTCCTTATAATGATTACCGCACACCAGCACATGATGAATTCATTAAGAAGGCAGTCCAATTGGCTGGTAAATCCCTGTCCCGCGAAATGGGATGGTTCGGGGAATTCTCCATGGACGCAGGCTATGACGGCAATGGACGCTATGTTATTTATGAAATCAATTCCAAGCCGATGAAGTTTGATGAAGAGAATATTGAAGCTGAAAGGATCAGAAGGCTTGCTGACATACTATTTGATAAGGCGGTCTATTGAAACGGGCATCCTGGCAGGTGCCCTTTTACTTTTTCGTTGGGGTATGGACAGAAAACGATTACAATGGAGAAAGAGGAGGAATGATATGCTAACACATTTTCAATATCAGCCGCTTTATGAAAACAACCAGATGCCCGGCTGGCGTATTTCCTTTTATTTTAAAAATAAAAAGTACAACGGCATTTACAACCCCGACGGCAGCATTGAATGGACGGGCGCCTCTCCCCCTGCAGACGAGGAGGACCGCCTTAAATCGGGCATCCATGAATTGATGCTCTTTCATGTGTATGACAGCCGCTGAGGAAGAATCCTGTGCATAATCAGCTCTCTTGATGGAAAAGTAATAATACTTAGCCATGGAGGTCTGTACCATGAAAAAAAATGATCCAGAATCAAAGAAATCTGCGCCTGATGCTCTTTTTGAAGGCAGGGAGGATACATACCAGGATGTTGAGCGCATGATAGGCGAAGGGCTCTCAGGGGGATCTGTACATGAAGGCAGAAGCTCCGCCAATATTGAAGAGGCACGTCCCCTGGTACGCGAGGAGCCGCCGGCAAGGACCACATCCAAATAAGGCAAAAAAACCGCAGACCTTTTGTCTGCGGTTTTTTTGATTATCTGCTTTTTACAATCATATTGACTGCTTCCTGGATGGCTTCTTCTGCATTTCTGCCCTCTTCATTGGCTTCTCTTATGCAGCTTTCTAGATTTTTGGCGACAATATACCCCATCGCCCGGTCAACGGCGGATCTTACGGCAGAAAGCTGGGTTACCACATCTTTGCAGTGCTTCTCTTCCTCCATCATCCGGATGACTCCGCGGACCTGTCCCTCCAGGCGCTTCAGGCGATTCTTCATTTCCTGTGAATATTCCATCTATTTTTCACCCCTTAATTGCGGACAAACTGATTAATGCTATATTACCATATGCAGCGGCAGACTGATGGCTGCTGATGCCTTATTCCTGCTATAATTAAGACAGCTGGATATCAGCAGAAATCTTTAACACAGCCACCAAAATAAAGGTTTGAATAAAATATTATCTCTTTTGACGAATAAAAGAAAGTATGGAGAATGATCTATGTTTACTAAATTGCATGCTTTATACCGGAATTCCAGGCTTCAGCAGGAAGAACCAGACTTTTTCTTTTTTCATGATTTTTATTGGTTCACAGACAATGATGAAACTCAATGGTTCGGAGTGCCTGCAAAAGATATTTCCGAAGAAGAATTAAGGCTCCTCCGCACTCTTTTTCATTCTGCACGCCTTCCCGGCAGGCTGGATCAGCACTCAAAAGGATGGCATGACTGGCTGTTCCGCAGCGGCCCCCTGCCCGTGGCTGAACCGGCGCGCTGCAGAATCGCCCAAATCGAATTGAGCGGCAGCGAGTTTGAGCAGGAAGATGCCGAAACGGCGCTGCGGGCCTTTTTGTCAGAGGATATTATTCTCCTGTGGGAAAAGAAAACCCGCTGCTATCTTGTTATTCCGGAAGGTAACGATGTTGGCGAAGATGAATTCCGATCCATCATCCAGGCGTTCGAAACCGATTTTTACGTAAAAATGTATGTATACCTGGGCAAGTTTTTTCCCGCAGGCGATCAACTGCGGGGCGGCTTTGAAGAGGAGAAGGATTTCTTCGGCAGAGCCCTCAGGCTGATGCCCCATGAAAGAGTCCTAACCTTTGAAAAGGCATTCCCGTCCTGCCTGGTTGCTGAAATGAAGCCAAGCCTCCGCGAGAGCCTTGACACCCAGCTTCTTGGACCGGCTGCAGAGGATTCGGAACTGCTGGCCACAATCAAAGCTTTTCTTGAGAACGGATCCAACGCAACCCTGTCGGCAAAAAAACTGTACATCCACAGAAATACCCTGCAATACAGATTGGATAAATTCTCGGAAAAAACAGGAGTAAACCTGAAGGATTTCAATAATGCTGTAACCGTTTACCTTGCCTGTCTGTTAAAGGATCAGCAGCATTAAGACCGGACTGTACAATGTGACTAAAAAGCCTGCCCATCTTTTGTGCACACCTCCTAATGCTGATTTCTGAAATTTCCTTTATTATTAGAAGCAGAAGGAAAACAACCGGGGAGGAATTAGGATGGCAGAATTAAAACTGGATAATATATATAAAATTTATGATAACAAAGTGACAGCAGTGGATAACTTCAATCTTCATATCCAGGACAAGGAATTCATCGTTTTTGTCGGCCCTTCAGGCTGCGGTAAATCGACAACACTGCGAATGATTGCAGGACTTGAAGAAATTTCACAGGGGGATTTCTCAATTGACGGCAAACGCGTCAATGATGTGCCTCCAAAAGACCGCGATATCGCGATGGTTTTCCAGAACTATGCCCTTTACCCGCATATGACGGTTTATGATAATATGGCTTTTGGACTGAAGCTCCGCAAATTTCCAAAAGATGAAATTGCCCGCCGTGTAAACGAAGCTGCCAAGATCCTTGGACTTGAGCCTTATCTGGACCGTAAGCCAAAAGCATTGTCCGGCGGTCAGCGCCAGCGTGTTGCACTTGGCCGCGCCATCGTCCGCGATGCCAAAGTCTTCCTGATGGATGAGCCGCTTTCCAACCTGGATGCCAAGCTCCGCGTTCAGATGCGTGCGGAAATTGCCAAGCTTCACCAGCGCCTGCAGACGACAACGATTTATGTAACACATGACCAGACAGAAGCCATGACAATGGCTACACGCCTTGTGGTCATGAAAGACGGAGTCATCCAGCAGGTTGGAGCTCCAAAAGAAGTTTACGAAAAACCTGAAAATGTATTTGTCGGCGGATTCATCGGATCTCCTGCCATGAACTTCTTCAACGGCAAGCTCCAGGATGGAAAGCTGGTCCTCGGTGATACATCTGTAGCCGTTCCAGAAGGAAAAATGAAAGTTCTCCGCGACCAGGGATATGTCGGCAAAGACATCATTTTCGGAATCCGTCCTGAGGATATCCACGATGAGCCTGTATTCATCGATGCTTCCCAGGGATCCAAAATCTCTGCCAAAATCGATGTATCCGAGCTTACTGGTGCAGAAACCATGATTTACTCCAGCATCAATGGCCAGGATTTTGTCGCCCGTGTTGATTCACGGACAGACATCATGCCTGGACAGCAGGTTGACCTGGCGTTCGACATGAATAAAGCCCACTTCTTCGATGCTGAAACAGAAGACCGCATCCGCTCAAAGAATGAATAATAGAAAAAAACTCCGTCTAATCAGACGGAGTTTTCTTTTTCTTTCACAAATGCCACCTCATCGTCTCCGCAGTGCGGACATGAAAGCAGATGGGGGCATTCTTTATTTTTATAATCATCAGGATACCCATCCTCGAGTTTCAACTGGTCAGCTGGCATATAGGCGCTGTAATCATCATAAAAATCCATGATTTTCCCGCTGTCTTCCATTCCGTTACCGCATTTCGGGCAGCTTTTGCTGATATTTTCAAGCCCGTTGCATGCCGGGCATACTGACATAGCTGCTCCTCCTTCCTATTCCATCAGTCTAATATCATTAGTCTGCATCCTTTTCCGCTATGTATGTAGAATAGCCTTTTCAGAGTCATAAGAAACCATTCAAAAAAGGAAATAATTGCATCATTTCCTGCCGAATAAACAGGCAGGAATCAACCATAATAGAGAGTACAAACAGCAAACAGCCGGCAGGCACAGCTTCCCTTCCCACTGCGGACTATGCATGGTGCTCCGTTTGGTTCAAGTCCAAAATAGTCCAACCAAAAAATTATTCGAAGGAGAGTGCTCATCATGGCAAACAACAATTCTTCAAACCAGCTTTTAGTACCAGGCGTATCACAAGCTCTAGACCAAATGAAATACGAAATCGCTAACGAATTCGGAGTAAACCTTGGTGCAGAAACAACTGCCCGCGCTAACGGATCTGTTGGTGGAGAAATCACTAAGCGTCTTGTTCAAATGGCTGAACAGCAGCTTGGCGGATCTCAATTTTAATCTAAGCTAAAACAATTGAATAGATAATGGCTGAAAGGACACCAAACTTATGGTGTCCTTTCTCTTGTGCTGCTATTAAATCATTTTATCCGGGTCAACCCACTGATCATATTCTTCCTCTGTTACATGGCCGGTTTTCAGCGCCGCCTCTTTCAGCGTGGAATTTTCATTAAAGGCAAGCTTCGCAATCTCTGCGGCCTTTTCATAGCCGATATGAGGATTCAAGGCAGTGACAAGCATAAGTGATCTATCTACATGCCCTTTGATGACTTCCTCATTCGCTTCAAGGCCAACAAGGCATTTTTCATTGAAAGACTGCATGCTGTCTGCAAGAAGCCTGATGCTTTGCAGGAAGTTGTAAATAATGACCGGCTTGAAGACATTCAACTCGAAATTCCCCTGGCTTGCAGCAAACCCGATTGCTGCATCATTGCCGAATACCTGTGTCACGACCATGGTCAAGGCTTCACTTTGCGTCGGGTTCACTTTGCCTGGCATGATGGAGCTTCCCGGTTCATTAGCAGGAATGGAAAGCTCGCCGATCCCGCTGCGCGGCCCGCTGGAAAGCCAGCGTACATCATTGGCGATCTTCATCAGATCGGCAGCGAGCGCTTTGAGACTGCCATGCACATGGACGATCTCGTCATGGCTTGTCAGGGCGTGGAATTTATTATCCGCCGAACGGAAAGGATGGCCAGTCTGTTCGGATATCCACTCTGCCGTAATCGGCCCAAAGTCCGGATGGGCATTGATGCCTGTGCCAACCGCTGTTCCGCCGATCGCCAGATCATCCAGATATTTGATAGCATCTATCAGCATTTTTTCATTTTTCTCAAGCATGGCCCTCCAGCCGCTGATTTCCTGGCCCAGTGTCAATGGCGTGGCGTCCTGGAGATGTGTTCTGCCGATTTTGACGATCCCCTTGAAGGATTCTTCCTTGATTTTAATTGTCTTCTTCAGCTCGTTCAGTGAAGGAAGCAGCCTTTCTGTCAGCTCGATGACAGCTGCGATATGCATGGCCGTCGGAAATGTATCATTTGAGCTTTGGGACATATTTACATCATCATTTGGATGCACCTTTTCCTCTGAGCCTTTTTCCGAGAGCATCTCATTCGCTCTTCTTGCAACGACTTCATTCACATTCATATTGGACTGGGTGCCGCTCCCCGTCTGCCAGACAGCCAGAGGGAAGTGCCCATCCAGCTTCCCATCCAATATTTCCGTGCACGCAGCCGCAATTGCTTCCTTCTTATCATCTGAAAGTTTTCCAAGCTTATGATTCGCTTTGGCTGCCGCCTGCTTTAAATGGGCAAAGGCATAGATCATCTCAAGAGGCATTTTTTCGGTGCCGATTTTGAAATTGTCCTTGCTCCTCTGCGTCTGTGCGCCCCAATACTTATCACTCGGCACTCTTACCTCGCCAAGGGTATCTTTTTCAATCCTGAAATCTGACATACTTTATCCCTCCTGTATTCATCCTTATAGCCTTTTCCCTTATTTCTTCATTTTAATGTTAAAATTTTGGCAGTTCCAGTAATTTGAATTCCGGAAAGCATAAAGCCGGCCTGTTTGAGGACCGGCTTTAACCGTATCTCAATTGTGGACAAGCGCACAGCCGATAAAATAGCCGATGACCATGATGCTTGCTATGCTGAGAGTAACCGCGAAAACCTCCATGATTTCCCCTCCATTCCTGCCGGATGGCCAGATATATCCCCTACTTAAAAGTTATCATATTTCGGCCATGCTGCTTAAAAGCTGCCTGCACGATTTTGTGGCATAAAGGTGAATAATCGGTGAACGCGGGCTGGAATGGCTTCAGGGTACCTCTGCCGAGGCCTGGCCAACCAGAAAAGCACCCAATTAAGGGTGCTTTTCTGTCAGCCGGCCATGGATCCCTGCTGAAGCTGGTACATCTGATAATATTTCCCCTTCAGCTTCATAAGCTCCTCATGGTTGCCTTTTTCGGCAATTCGTCCCCGGTCGAGGACAAGAATTTGGTCAGCATTGCGGATGGTGGAAAGGCGGTGGGCAATAATAAAGGTCGTCCTGCCCTCTTTCAGCACCTCCATCGCATTCTGGATCACTGTCTCTGTTTCGGTATCGATGCTTGATGTTGCTTCGTCAAGAATCAGGATGGCCGGATCAAAAGCCAGCGCCCTTGCGAATGAAATGAGCTGCCTCTGCCCGCTTGAGAGAGTGCTTCCTTTTTCAATGACCGGTTCATCAAATCCTTTTTCGAGATTTTCCAGTACTTTGTCAGCACCTACATCCCTTAAGGCTTTTTCGACATTCTCCCTTGTGACAGCCGGGTCATTGAGGCTCACATTCTCTGCTATCGTCCCGGTGAACAGGAAAGGATCCTGGAGGACAATCCCCATATGCTTCCTGAGATTCTGCCGCGACATGCCGGTGATGTCCTTTCCATCAATAGTGATGCTCCCTTTCTGGCAATCGTAGAAACGGAACAGCAGATTCATGATGGAGCTTTTGCCTGAGCCGGTATGCCCGACAAGAGCAACGGTTTCACCGTGGGAAGCTTTGAAGGTAATGTCCTTGAGGACATATTCGCTTTCCTTATAGCCAAAATGGACCCCATTGAATTCTACATTTCCTTTATAGCGCGGAACCTTGCTGTCATCCACTTCGATTCCTTCCTCATCGAGGAGTTCAAATACCCGCTCACCTGCCACCAGTGCCTGCTCCAGATTGGCAAGCTGGTTGACAATTCCCTGCACAGGCTGGAACAGACGGTTGATATAGTCAACAAAGGCATAGAGCATTCCAAGTGAAATGACTGCAGATGCATTAAGGGACTCACCCCCGAAATACCAGATAAACGCAACGAAGACGATATTTCGGAGTACACCGACTAGATTATGGGAGGTTAATGAGTTTAAGTTGAGCAGTTTGTTCTGATAGGTAAAATGCTCTGTGTTCAGCTTTTCGAAATCTTTCCTTGTGTCTCCCTCGCGCCCGAAGGCCTGGATGATGTTCATCCCCTGTATTGACTCGTTAACCATTCCATTGATATCGCTCACTCTGGTCCTGATGACCTTATTATATTTGGATGCGTACTTTCTATAGACAATCATCCAAATGTACAGGATCGGCAGAAGAATCAGGCAGATTGCTGCCAGCTTGGCATTTAATATAAAGAGCGCGGTGTAGATGCCGGCAATATAGATGAAGCTTGTAAAGAAGGTTGAAAGCACGGTCACGTAAAGCTCGCGGATCGCTTCCGTATCATTCGTAATCCTGGCAACTACCTTTCCTGCCGGGAGATTGTCAAAATATTGGACAGGCAGTTTCTGAATCTGCCCGAAAACATCCTTCCGCATTTTCTGGATGATCCGGTTAGCAGACTTTTGCAGATAGTATCTTTGTCCATACTGGAAAATGGCAGCAATGACAATCAATCCGAAGTAAAAGGAGAGAAGCCTGATGATGCGCGGGATTTCAGGTTTATAAAAACCCATCAGCTCTTCCCCCTGGAGCCTCGAACCTTCATACACCTCTTTTTCTTCTCCTTTTGAGATGGTCAGCAGACCATCCTGAAAGCTTCGTTCTCCATCAAATTGTATGTCGCCCTCCACAAAGATAAAATCTTTTCCAGCCTGGAGGATGCGGGCCTGACCGATCATGGGAGAGCCTTCATCCATATACTGCTCTCTTGTATAATAATGGCCTTTATATGAAACAGAATCATCGTTTTCTCCTGTCTGATACCAGACGGATTCAATCCCGAGTATATGCTGGTCAATCAGCCTCTTGGCAATGAACGGACCCGCAAGGTCTGCGGCAACGGCGACAGTAAGCATGGCAAGCGCGGCCAGAATGATCTTTTTATAAATAAGCGCATATGAAAAAAGGCGTTTTCCTGTTTTCATGACAGCACCTCCTCTTCTGCAGCTGCCTGGGCCTGCTGTCTGATATACTGCTCTTTATACCAGCCTGACCCTTTCATCAGCTCTCGATGTGTCCCTTCCTCGGCTATCACGCCATTGTCCAGGACTATAATATGGTCCGCATGCTGGACCGCCGTCATGCGGTGTGTGGTAATGATGGTGGTTTTTCCTTCCCTTTCTGAGCGGATATTGCCGATAATCTTTTTCTCTGTTTTCGCGTCAACAGCCGAAAGTGAGTCATCCAGTATCAGTATTTCAGGATCCTTGATCAGCGCCCTGGCAATCGAGATCCTCTGCTTCTGTCCTCCTGATAGGGCAACCCCCTTTTCACCAACAAGGGTCTCCAGACCTTCAGGAAGCATTTCAAGATCCTTGCGGAAGGCTGACAGGTCAATGGCCTTCTGCAGATCACTTTCATCTGCCTTTTCGTTTCCGAACAGGATATTCTCCCTAACCGAACGGGAAAAAAGAACATGATCCTGAGGCACATAGCCAATCCAGCTCCTTGTATTTTGCAGTGACTGTTCCCTGATCGGGATTCCAGCAACGGCCAGGGTTCCTGTTCCGGCGGGATATTCCCTGAGCAGCTGCTTGATGAAGGTCGTCTTTCCGCTGCCCGTTTTGCCGACTATCCCTAAAGTCTGGCCCCTATCCAGCCTAACCTTGATGCTCTTCAGATTATCAGTGCTGCTCGACGGATACCTGAAAGTAACATCATCGAAAACAATATTCTCCGGTCTCTCGGCATCGGCAGGCTTGCCGGGATCCTTTACATCCTCCTCGTAGGAGAGCGTTTCCTGGACCCGGTCAAGGGAGGCATTGCCCCTTTGCATGATATTGATCAGCTCGCCGATTGCAAACATTGGCCAGATCAGCATTCCAAGATACACATTGAAAGCGACAAGATCTCCTAGTGTGATCGCCTGATTGAAGACCAGGTTGGCTCCATAGCCAAGCCCGATCAGATAACTGAGGCCGACGATGATTTTAATCGTTGGATCAAAAAGGGAATCAATCCTGGCGACCTTGATATTTTTTTCATAGACATCCTCTGTCATATCGTGGAACCGGTCTTCATCTGCACGCTCCTGCACATATGCGCGGATGACCCGGACACCGGATACTGATTCAAGGACTTTGTCATTCAGGTTCCCGAAAGCATCCTGGGCCTCCATGAAACGGACATGGATTCTTTTTCCGTATATTTTCATTAATAAAGCCATAAGCGGCAGCGGCAGGACTGCTGCGATTGTCAGCTTCCAGCTGACCAGGAATCCCATAGTCAAAAGGATCGTCAGCATGAAGATGCTGCTGTCAACAAGCGTGAGAATCCCGAATCCGGCCGTTACAGATATAGCCTTTAAATCATTTGTCGCCCGCGCCATCAGGTCCCCGGTCCTGTTCTTCTCAAAAAATGACGGGGTCATCTTCAGCAGATGGTTCATAAATCTGCTCCTCAGCTTTCTCTCAACAAGAAAAGCCCCTCCGAAAAGCTGATACATCCACACATAAGTGATCCCATAAGACACTACTGTAATCACCCCGAGCAGCAGCAAATACTGAAGGATCTTGCCGCTGTCGAGCGATCCCAGATGGATGTCATCGATTGCCTGCCCGACGAGCCTTGGCGGCATCACATCCAGAACCCCCACAATCGCAAGCAGGATAATGGCAACCGTATATCTTTTCCATTGTTCCTTAAAAAACCAGCTCAATTTCTTCAAAATCGAAAACATTCATTCCTCCCCTTTCTATTAACAGCCGCTCTGCTAGCCTCCCTCGAGATCTCCAGGCGAAATAGCAATCCTTTCTTGTTGATAAAACAGCATAACCAACTTCCTCCTTTTTAAAAGTTATATAGAAAACAGGCTGATGCCTGGTATTCCCATCATATAAAGACAAAAACAAAAAAAGACATACCGCGTCATGGCGATATGTCCCGAAAAAAGACAAAAGCACAGGCTGCGCAAAAAGCTGCCTGTGCTGAATCAATAATAAAATGAATGATTACTGGGAAAAGTCAGGGAAAGGACAGGCCGGCATATATTCAGTTATTAAAATAGCATCATTTCGTACAATCATGATCATGCGCCCCCTTTTCAAATTTTTCCACTTTGTAAGATTATCATCTGTCTTATTAAAAGTCAATTGGCATTTTTGTTATTTTTCTGAACTTTATTACTCTGCCACAACAGCTGTTCCATAGGCAATGATTTCTGAAGCATTCTGCATAACAGCAGAAGACTCCAGGCGCATGCAGATCACAGCATTCGCCCCTTTTTTCCTGGCATCTTCCACCATCCTCCCGATTGCCAGCTGCCTTGCTTCATCCATCATTTCTGTATACTCTTTGATTTCTCCTCCGACAATGGTTTTGAACCCTGCCAGAATATCCTTTCCGATATGCTTGGACTGGACTGTGCTTCCCCTGACGAATCCTTTCAATTCTTTCACTTCCATACCTGGAACAAATTCAGTAGTGACGATAATCATGCTCATTTTCCTCCTTTTTTTCTTTATTCCTTTCCCAGCCCACCATGATAAGCAAAGCAATGATTAATATGGCATAGGAGGCATAAAATATGACAGCCGCCTTTAAATTGATGAAAATCATCGCGAGCCCAAGGAGCTGCCCGCCGAGAGCCGTAAATAAGAGAAGCTGCTTTAATTTCTCCATTCTTTATCTCCCTTGTTTTTCCTCCAGCTCTTCTCGACAAAAATAAAATAAACCAAGAGGGGCATCGGCGCCTGGATAAGGCCGATCAGACCCCACAGCCAATAATGATGCCCCCTTTTTCTCGCATGAAGAAAGAGAAAAACACTTTGGCTGATTAGTATAACGGCAACAAGCAGCAGGAGCGGCAGGGAAATTTCCTCATTCATGCTTCATTCACCCTTTGCCTGACAAAATAGTAGGTGCCTGCCCCTGTAATGAATATCCCGGCTGCTGCCTGGATGGCTATGAAGACAGCTGGAAGCTGGTGCAGGGTAGTAAGCAGGACCGTTAATATCACCGCTGCCATCACAAAGAACAGGCCAATATCCCTTATCCAGCTTTTCCGCAGCTGCTCCTGCTTTTCTGCAACCATCTCCTCGAACCATTCAAGCTCCGGAGTATGAATAGAAAATGACTGGTCAAGGATCTCAAGCCCTTTTTCGATTTCATCAGCTGCCAATCTATCCTGTTTATTTTCGTATTTACTTTCCAGCGGTATGATTTTCTGTTCCTTTTTCATGCAGGCCCAGCTCCTTTCTGACAGCTGCAAGTCCATTATGGATCCTTGATTTGGCTGTTCCGGGGGATATTTTCATCATGTTTCCTATTTCGTCGTAGGAATAGCCGTAATAATGCTTTAAAACGATTGCTACACGTATATCATCTTTCAATTTGCCAAGAGCGGCAAGAGCATCATTCCACTCTTCATTCCGGCTCTCCATCTGCCATTTCAGCTTCCTCCATGACTGCTCCTGCCCTTGCCAGTGTTTCTCCCTTTTCTTCCTGCGCAGATGGTCTATATATAAATTGGTCGCAATGGAAATGAGCCAGGAAGAGAACTTCGATTGGCCATTATACAAATTGATTTTTTCGAGGGATTTTGCCATGGTTTCCTGGGCAAGCTCCTCTGCCAGATCCTTATCCATGGCTGCCTTGACCAAATACTTGACCAGAAAAGGGTAATTTTGCTTAAAAAGCATGGCCAGTGCCCTTTTGTCACCTTTTTTGGCTGCCTTGACGAGCTCTTTGTCTTCCATTTTTGACATCTTTCCTTCCAATGCCCTTTTATGATAGGTTACCTCTTATCCTGCTCTATTCCGCTGCTGTTCATTTTCTTTTCATTCATATGACGGCTGGGCCACGAAAATCGTTCATTTTTTTTCGAAAAAATTTTAGATAGTGCCGGCTGCACAAACTGAAGGCTGCATTTGCAAAAATGCAGCCTTCAGTTATTCATCTTTTAAATAATCTCAGGAGAATCTCTTTCTGACCGCCAGCAGGTAGATTCCGTTAAACAGCAGCAGTATTCCCGCAATTACGAAAGTAATCTCCGCACTGTTGTTCTCCGCCATCGCCCCAAACAATACTGTTGAAAGGGCAAACGCCATGGAGACCAGCGTATGCTGGGCACTGAACACCTTTGGCAGCTCTTCTGCCGCGACCTCTTTTTGTATATAGGTGTACAGAATGATGCCTTTGATCTGATGGATAAGCCCGCTGAGAAATACTAATAGTAATGCAGCCCAGGCCAGTGAATTGGCGCCAAACAGCAATGTCACTATGGCCACTCCGAAAGAGGCGGATATCAAGGTGAGTTTCATATTTTTTTCAAAAATAGAAGAGAACTTCTTGCATATGACCCCGCCCAATATTAAGCCCATGAAAAAAGAAGTGTTGATATAACCCCACCAGGCTTCCCCTGCCTTTAAAACTTCCGCAACAAATACATAAAGAATGGCAGCTATCCAGACTACGTTAGCAATGGCTTCTATTAGAATCACCACATGAAAGCTGCGCAAAACAGGCTGCGTCCAAATAGAGATCCAGCCTTCCAGCAGAACGTTCACCGTACTTTGCTTTTCAGTATTGGACTGGAATGGAGTCTTATCATTGATTAACTGCATCATCAGGGAAGACACGGCATAGAAAGCCAGCGTAAGCCAGATGACATTCTGCCCTCCTGCCGCTGCAGTCAAAATGCCGCCAAGTGCCCAGCCGCCTAATTGGATAGATTCATTTAATAAAGCTAAAAAGCTGTTGGCTTTCATCAGTTCTTCTTTCTCCACCAGCCTTGGCAGCATGGCGTCTGAAGCCGGGAGTGCCCAGCCGTCGAAAAAAGCAATAACAAATATCAATACTAATACGAACAGTATCTCCGGAGAGCTTTGCAGCCAAAGCCAGCCAGAAAGAATAAAAAGCGCCAGCGTCTTGCTCACCTGGGAGCTGACAAGCATGGATTTAAGTTTGTATTTATTGAGCATTAATGGCGAAATTGCTCCGCTAACAGCCCGGCCTGCCATATTCAAAAACGGCAGCAGTGCCAGGTACACCGGAGACCCAGTAACAGAATATAAAATGGATATCAAACCCACTATATAAAACACATCTCCTAAATTGGCGAGTGACTGCCCAATCCAAAGAGACCGGAAAGATTTGCTTTTCATATAACCTGCCCCTCTTTATCTTAGAATTTAATGATAAAAAGGGAAATTTACAATGGACGATGCCTCCTTATGATCGTTTAAAACTTAGGTTATAAAAATTTTTTCGGCAAAAAAAAGGTTCTGTCTCAGCAATCAATCTGAGGGAGAGGCTTGAAAAGCAATCAATCCTTCTGAAAATTCATTTTTAGAAAATCTTCCTGCAGGATGCCGTAAAGAACGCAATCCTTATACTGTCCTTTGGCATTACGTATCATATGCCTGACAATTCCTTCTTGCTTCATTCCCGCTTTCTTCATCACTTTCCCGGAAGCAGGATTATCCGTATTATGAGCGGCAGAAATTTTATGAAGATTCATTTCAGAGAACCCAAACTCCATGACCGCCTTTAATGCTTCTGTAGCATATCCTTTATTCCACCAGGCATAGCCCAGGGAATAGCTGACGCTGCTGTTTCCGGTGGTCAGATCCCAATCATACAAGTCAATTTCTCCGACTAATTCCCCCGTGGCTTTCAATTCGATTCCCCACCAGCAAAAGTCTTTCCTTTCATATCTGGCTGCTATATCCGCCACTCTCGCATTGGTTTCAGAAACCGTCCTGTGTGCCGCACTCACCCTGTTTTCTGCTACGCGCTCATCTGAAAGCCATCGGTCGAAGATGGCTTGGCTGTCCGAACGTTTCAGCCTCCTGAGATTCAGTCTTTCGGTCTCCATTAGCGGTGTTCCCAAATAGGTGATCATTTCAGCCGAAAACCTTTAAGAGATCTTCAAATTTTTTAATCTCCTTATCATATTCACTCACTTCCCCGAAGCCGTATTGAGCATAAACGAAAGGGATTCCTGCGAATCTGGCGGCTTTTCTGTCGCCTTCTGTGTCACCTACATATACCGGGCTGGAAAGATGATTTCTTTCTATGATCAATTTGATATTCTCACCCTTTGAAAGGCCGGTCCGGCCAGGGTTTTCGAAATCAAGAAAATATTTTTCAAGCTTATGATATTTATAGAAAACCTCTATGTAGCCTTCCTGGCAGTTGCTGACAATGAAGAGCTTATATTTTTGCGAAAGTTCCTCCAGGACTTTTTCAGCATTTTCATAAAGTTCTCCACCATGGATTCCCAGGAAGTGTGCTTCAGCCTTCCTGCATTCCTCCACCAGCTGCTGCCGCTGTTCTTCTGTTAGATCAGGAAAAAGCCTGCGGCTTATTTCATCCATCTGCAGACCCATTGTTCCTTCAAAATCTTTCCGTGTCAATTTACCTTCCTTGCGGTCATCTTCTTTAATGACACTGTTCCAGGCAACCAGAACTGTATCAATTGAATCCCAGATGGTCCCATCTAAATCAAAAATAATGCTGTCCATGTATCTCGTCCTCTCTTTCATTATGAAAAGTGCTGATGCTATCCTCCATCATTCAATCTCCCAATAGCTTCAACTGCTTCATCCACATGTGAAACATCAATAATTTCTATTTTTCTGCTGCTTTCTTTTTGTATAGCTGCAGCTTCTTCCGCATTTTCACTCGGAATGATCAGGTATAAGAATCCAGATCTTTCAGCAATCCGGATTTTTTCCTTTATCAATCCTACATAAGATACTTCTCCATGCTCATTAATCGCCCCTGTAACTGCAACAGGCAGCCTGTTTTCAAGGAGTCCTTCTTTAACGAGCCCTGAAAGCGCCAGGCTGAGTCCGGCACTATTACCGGCAATGTCTGGCTGCTGTATAAATCTCCTGAGCCAATCGTCTTCTTTTCCCAGGTATTCTGCTGCGTTCTCTTCCATTTGCAGCAAAGGTTCTTTCTGCAGATGAAGCCATTTTAACAGCTGCCGGTTTTTGCTGTCATATCTAACTTTATGATCCACTTCAGCAACGGACAGTACGTCAACTCCCTGCGCTGCCAAAATCTTTTTGGCATCTTGTTCCCTGTTCTGGTTTTTCAGCGTAAATTCAGCTGCGCCTACCGAAAAAATACCCGATCCCTTTAAGGCCTCATTCGGTTCCTGGTAGGCATAAGCGACATGCGAAGGGGGAGAGCTCAGCGCTACCAGCAGCAGCGGCAGTTCATAGCAGAACAGGAGGAAGAGGAGAAAGGCTGAAACTGTGATTTGTATTCTGTTTTTACGTTTTTGGCGGAAAACAAACCATAAATTCAGCAGAATCACCAGCAGGAGAAACAGCATAAAGACAAAGGCATATTCATTGATGATTTCTAAAAGGTATAGAAGCAAAAATACTATATAGAAAAGGAATGTCATGATACCGGCAATGACACCAGTTTTATACATTATCCATCCAAGCCCCCATTGGTCTGGTTTTTATTATCTATCTTCATAGCCGGGAAACTTCTATATTAGCAGGCGGCGGGTTTTTGTTAACTTATATCCAAACATCATTCTCCGCTGTCTGCTCTGTTCTTTCCTGCCCGGTATTTATAACGCCCTTCGGCTCTACAAGCATGATTTTGCATTCGTTCCCGGCAAAAGGTTTATGTTCAGTATTTTTAGGGATGACAAACAGCTCCCCTTCTCCCAGCTCCACTTTTCCATCACGGAACTCAATGGTCAGCCTGCCTTCCAGAACGATAAAGACTTCGTCCGTGTCATTATGCTTATGCCATACAAAGTCCCCTTGGACTTTAACAAGCTTAAATTGATAATCATTCATTTCAGCAATAACTTTAGGGGACCAATGATCCGCAAATTTTGAAAACTTCTCTTGAAAATTGATTGGTGAATAATTCATTATACTCTCCCTTTTTTTAAATAGTGTTTTGCAGCATCGATCATATGCAAAAGAATCCCATTTCTTATGCTTCTAGATGAAGAGCTTATAATCCTTCCAAACCCCTTGTTAATTGGCGGCAGACTCATAAAAGAAGAGAACTCTGGGCAGTGTCCGCTTCTTAATTAAGGGCTCTTTTCCCGTTGACTTTTGCTATTTTGCTATCCTTATTAAGAGTAATTTCCCGCCCAGCCATAAAAAGCGGAACTTCCCGGACCTGAATGACGGAAGCCGTGACAGGCTGAAAAATAAGCGTAGGAATTCCCCCTAATTTCAAAAAAACACTAAAATCAGCTCAAATAGACGGAGAAATTCCGTCTATCAACTCAAAAAACAGGAAAATGGGCAACTTCGCTCCTCTTAACCGGAAATTCTCCGCTTATTTGTACCCACCCCTGCTATTTTCAGGAGCCTAACCGCAGAATCTCCGCTTATTTTAAGGCTTGCTGGTCACCCGAATAAGGATTAAGCCCCTCATTATCCAACACCATAAAATGTAAATTATTCTTGTTATAATTAAAAGCAGCAATCTTTACGAAAAGAGCCTAATTAATTATATAGCCGTTTCAGCTGCCGCCTTTTCCAATTCTTCTTCGGTCCGGCTGTATTTAGGCAGGACAGCTGTGTAAAACAGGCCGACCAGTATCAGGCATCCTCCTACAAGCCAATAAAGCATTTCTACTTTCAGGATCGCCGGGAAGCTGTAGGCGATGAAACCGAGGGTGACTGACTGTGAAAGCATCATCAGCGGGCTGATCCATCCCTGGACCCTTCCCATCATTTTTGGGTCGATGATGCTGGGCATCCATCCGCCGATTGCGATATTTACAAGAGGCAGGCCGAGGGATGTCAGGAAAATCAATACCATAAACAGGATAATAGATTCTGCAAAGGAAGCGGCAATCACAAAGCCCCCTGTGATGGTGATTCCGGCAATGATCATCTGATAAAGCTTTATTTTCTGGGAAAGCAAGGTGGCGATGAAGCTGCCGAGCAGAATGCCTGCTCCGAAAACCATCCCGATGACAACCGATAATTCCTCATATGTTTCTGGCGCAAGCCTGTATTTCAGCATAAAAACCGGCATAACGCTGAAGCCGCCGTTCACAACACCGAAAACGATGAAACCGGCTAGCAGGGCCGACAGCAGCTTATTGTTCAAAATATACTGCATCCCCACTTTGAAATCCCTGAATACAAGCTTAAGGTTGAGGTCCTTCAATGTGTGCTTTCCATTAGGAAGGCGGACCTCTTCTGCAATGCGGCATGATCTGATCAAAAGGGCACTGAGCCCGAATGTGACAGCATCTACCAGGATGGCGCCGTAAACGCCCACTGTCCAGTAGGCCAAAATGCCAAGGCCGTTCCCGAACAGCATGAAAAGACTCATGATCAGCTGGTTCAAGCCGGCTGCAGCCGTATAGTCATCTTCTTTCAATATCCCCTGGACCATCGCATGCTCGGCAGGGAAAAAGAACTTCTGCACAGCGCTCCTGAGGAACAGTACAAAGAAAATCAAAGGCATCCAGCCTATCAGGATTGTCCCGATCAATGCCACTGACAGTGCAGCAGTGATCCAGTCACAATAATAGGCAATCTTCTGCCGGTCCATCCTGTCTGCAAAAACCCCGACAAGGAAAAATACCGCGAGCGTCGGGAGGCTGTACATTAGCTCTGTAATCGAGGCATATACCGGCTGGTCTGAAAAACGATCCAGCAAGTAGAACATGAAAGCAGTCAAGCCTATTGTGCTTCCCATTTGTGAGGTAAAGTTGGCAAAAAATAATCTGGCATAATTCTTATTCTGGAAGATTTCTTTGAATTTTTTCATTTAAGCTCCCTCGATTCCGGTTAATTGCTTTAATCATAATGCGTTTTCAGGAAAGGGATAAGCGCCTTCTGATGGTTTCTTGCTCCTCCTCGAGGCGGAGGAGCCCTAAGCCAAATAAAAACGCCGTTCCTTCAAGGAACGGCGCATGAGTGTTCTAGCACTATTATTTTTTCATCTGCTCATACTGGCGGGCAGCTTCTTTGGCAATAAGATTGTCTTCCTCCAGGCCGCTGACTTCATTGAGCACATATAATGGCCCGTGCTCTTTCAGCATCTCCTGGATTTTAACGGCTTCCTCATCTCCCTGGAAGTCGAAATGCAGTGCCGCAGCAATGGCCTTGGCAAGATTTTCGAACGGCAAACCTGCCTTCATTGCCTGTTCTGCAGGACGGACAAGCCTGTCATTCGGCCCGAGCTTCCTTATCGGTGAACGTCCTACCCTTGTTACACCGTCGTTCAGGAAACCGTTCTGGAAACGGCCGATAATTTTCTTGATATACTGTGCATGCTCTTCAGCATCAAGCCCATATTCCTTTACAAGATATGCGCCAGTTTCCTTCAGCGTCGCTTCAGCCTGTTTGTAGACAGCTTCATCCTTCAGGGCTTCATCAATGGTTTCCTTGCCTGCAAGGTACCCTAGATAGGCGATGACAGCATGGCCCGTATTGACGGTAAATAATTTTCTTTCAATAAAAGGAGCAAGATCAGGAACGATTTTCATTCCTTCTACAGCAGGTATATCTGTTGGTGCTTCGACAACCCACTCATAGTAAGGCTCAACCAGCACATCAAGGGACCCTTGGTTATTCTGGATCGGAACAATCCGGTCTACAGCTGAATTAAAGAAGAATACCCGGCCTTCCAGCTTTCCTGCCGTTTCCTCATCAAGGTTTTCAAGAATATAGCCTTTCAAGAGGTCGGTAGCTGAAATCTGGTTTTCACAGGCAATGATATACAGCTTGTCATCAGTTTTTTTAACTCTTTCAGCAATGCCCTTGGCAATGAGCGGGGCAATGCGCGGCAGGATATTCGGACCGATCGCTGTTGTAAGATACTCAGCCTCACCGATGGCTTCAATGACCTGGCTTTCCTGTGTCATATTATTAAGTCCTGAAACAGAGCTGATCTTCTCTGATGAACCGTTCTCGGCAGCCAGATTGACTTTATATTCGCCTTGTTCATTCAATAGATTGATGATTTCTTCTGCAATATCAACAAAAGTTACATGATACCCTGATTTAGAGAACAGCGCGCCAATAAAGCCGCGGCCGATATTCCCTGCACCAAAATGTACTGCTTTTTTCATAGTTATCATCCCTTTATCAATTGGTTTTGGATATAGTCGAGAAAAATTTCTTCCAGTCTCTTCTTTATAGCTTCCTCACTGCCTGAAGAAAATATCAGCATCGCTTCATCATTTTCAATCAGGCTGGTGCTGATCAGGCTGACGATTTCCTGCTGTCTTGGGCTTAAGCTTTCAGGCGCAAGCATAAGGAGCAGATTATCCGCCTCCATCATCCTGCCATCCATCCCTTTCAGCTGGACTGCGCGGCCGAGCCGTGACACTTGGAAAATCAGCTCTTTTACTGCTTCATGGCGGCAATGGAAAAGAGCCAGCCCTGTTTTCGGTATGCCCAGTCCGCCCAATTTCTCCCGTTCCCTTAAACGGGTGATGACCTTACTGCTTTCGGAAAGGCTTCCCTGTTCTTTTGCACTATGTACCATTTGGGAAACCACTTCCTCATGGTCAGCTGCTTCAGGAAAAAAGTAAAACCTGAAATTGCGGAGGATTTCTTTGATACTGTTTTGAACATCACCAAGGTCAGACAGCATTTGCCCTAGACCGATGCTCCGTTCTTTTTGCTTGGGATAACTGCTTTCGGGCGAAAAGGTGCGGCTGGCTGCCAGCTCACCTATGTGTTTTTGCAGAAAGCCCTTTGCTGCCAGTATATCCTCCTCTTCCAGAAGCGGATTGACGAGGATGTACTCCAAATCTGTGTAAGGCAATCTGACTGTTGAAAAAATGATATCGTAGCTGTTCAGATCTGTTTGCTGTATTTCCTTGATAGAGGAAATTTCGACGGACCGGATTTCCGGCAATTCTTTTTTGATCCTGCTGGCCAGCATTTTGGAGGTTCCAATCCCTGTCGGGCAGATGATGAGTGCATGGACTGAAAGCTGTTCTTCCCTGAGCAGCAGGACAGATCCGAAGTGGAGGGCAATGAATGCTGCCTCATCATCGGGAAAAGATATATCACGGAACTCCTGTTCAAGGCTGTTTTTAACGGCGAGAAAAAGGGCTGGATATTTCTTCTTGATGTCTTCTGTCAGTGGATTATGCATCCCCATATTCTGCCTGATCCTGAATATAGATGTTTCCATATGGGCGAGCAGGCCCTGAAATAGGGAGAAGTCTCCTGTTAAATCTGCATTCAGCTGGGCAGACACATGCTGGATGATATTTTTGACAGACTGCCCGATCATCACACTGTCATAGTGGACGGAATCAGGTGCCTGCAATTTGGATCCTTTCAGTACGATAGCAAGAAAACGGATATCCTGTTCAGCAAGGCTGACGGAAAATTCATCCGCGAGCTCATTGCCCAGGCTGGCAATCAGATTTGCCTCTTCCTTGATGTCCGGAGGTTCGATGAGGTCATCCTCAATGCAAAAGCCGCCTTCTGTTCTTTGTAGCGAGATGCATAAATGGACCAGGATGCCGATATAGTCGCTGTCAGCCAATCTTGACTGCCCCTTATTGATTCTTCTGCCGGCAAGGCGGTCGGCTGCGTAAAGGAACTTTGACCGAAAATAGTAGAGCACCCTGGGCTTGTTCCAGCTTCCTGCATCAAGGAGGAACAGGCTTTCTATGAGCTCTTCATTAAAATAGATTAAATAATAGTCGGCCAGCGCCTTCCTTATATCAGATTCTTTGCCGGACAGCTCTACCCCTACCCCTCTTTTCCTTCTGACGGAGAGCCGGTAGCTTTCAAGCCAGCCAGCCAATTCATCGAGGTATGCAGTATAGGTCGTCACACTGATGCCGACTTCCTTTGCTGCCGGCTGAAGTTTAAAGGGTTCCCCCTTAAGGAGCTCCAACAGAATCAGCAGCTTCCTTTCCTGGGGAGTCTGGTCTGTCGGAATGGTTTCCGCCATTGTCTGAACAAGCCGGAAAACATCCTCATTCCGCCCGGAAATCACGAGGCCTTCATCAGGCGTCCGCCCAAGCTCAAGCCCGAATTGCCGAAGAACCTTTGCAACAGATGCAAGGTCCCGGTGGACAGTCCTGGCACTCACGTTTAAGTAAGAAGCAAGGGTCAGGGCCGTATGCTTGCCGGCCGTCTTTATGATCAGTTCTATGATGCTTTTCTCCCTTGAGGTAATAAACATCTTTATCAGCCCTATCTGCAGACAGATTCTTTTCCGCCAAAAAACAAAAGCGCAAAAAGGCACAAGCTGTGCCTTTCTGCATGTCTTACCGGTCCTTACCCGTTAAGGATATCCATTAACTCTTTGGCTGTTTTCGCCTGGACCATTTTTTCGATGTTTTCCATCTCCGAGCAAGTGACGGCAATGGAAGACAATATTTCAAGATGGGTGCCATCTTTACCGGCAATACCGAAGATCAATCGTACTTTTTCACCGTTAAAGTCTACTCCCTCCGGAACCTGGATGACAGTGAACCCGGATTTGATGACTTCCTGCTTAGCTGCTTCTGTGCCGTGAGGGATGGCAACATCATTGCCCATATAAGTTGAAGTCATTTCATCCCGCTCAATCATGGCTTCAATATAATTTTCACGGACATATCCGCCATCGACAAGCGCTCTTCCGGCAAAACGGATGGCTTCATCTTTATGATTGAATTTCTGGTTCAGGAATACGTATTTTTCCAGCAGCAGATCATTGTTTTCCTGTGCTTCCGCTGCAGGCGATTCCTTGCGTTCTTCTGCAGGCGATTCCCCCATCGCTTCAGCTTCCGCATCTTCAGCGATGTCAATCAGTTCTTCTTCTGCAGTTCCTTTCAGCTTGCTGATCAGATTATCGTATTCAGGGCTTGAAAGGAAATTATCCACTGACACATGATAGGCTTCAGGGATCTTATTTTTTGCCCTTGGCGTCAGTTCTTCCTGTGTAATGACTACCTGTGCGTCAGCAGGAATATTGCTGATTGCCGTATTGGTTACATTCACATCATTAAGGCCGGCAGCCTTCACTTTTTTGCGGAGAAGTGAAGCCCCCATGGCGCTTGAGCCCATTCCGGCATCACAGGCAAAGACAATTTTGCTCACATTTTCAGGAAGCTTGCCTTCTGTTGCTGTGAATGCAGAAGCAACTGAGCTTTTCTTCCCTTTCATTTCCTGCATCTTTTGTGCTGCGGCTTCAATATTTTCATCTGACTGCTTGCCTGTTTTTAAAATAAAGGCAGAAGCAATGAACGAAACAGCACCGGCTACAAGGACAGCAGCAAAGTTGGCAATATAGGCACTCGCATGGTGAGGCGTCACTGCCGTGATGGCGAGAATGCTTCCCGGTGATGCCGGTGCGAATAGACCGCCGCCAAGCAGGACAAGTGTGAACACACCGCTCATTCCGCCAAGGATGACCGCGATGAATAATAGCGGACGCATCAGGATGTAAGGGAAGTAAATTTCATGGATTCCCCCAAAGAAATGGATAAGTGCAGCTCCGGGTGCAGATTGCTTTGCGTTTCCTTTTCCGAAGAAGATGTACGCAAGAAGCACACCGATACCAGGTCCAGGGTTTGCTTCCAGCAGCAGCAGGATGGACTGGCCTGTCTGTTTGATCTGTTCCGTCCCAATCGGAGTCAGGACCCCGTGGTTGATTGCATTGTTAAGGAATAGAATTTTTGCAGGTTCAATCAGGATGCTTGTTAATGGCAGCAGGTTTGTTTCTACAAGCCATTCCACCCCGCTGACCAGCCAGCCTGTGAATACATCGACTGCAGGTCCGATACCCGCAAATGCCAATATCGCGAGTACACCGCCAATGATTCCGGCAGAGAAGTTATTGACAAGCATTTCAAAGCCTGCCTTGACCTTACCTTCAATGGCGCGGTCAAAAAGCTTGATTGCATAACCGGCGATCGGGCCGACAATCATGGCTCCGAGGAACATCGGAATATCAGAGCCGACGATGACACCCATAGTAGCTATGGCACCGACTACAGCTCCGCGCTGGTCATGGATCAATTTTCCGCCTGTATAACCAATCAGCAGCGGAAGAAGATAAGTAATCATTGGGTCAACCATTTTGGCAAGGCTTTCATTTGGCCAGAACCCGGATGGTATGAATAGTGCAGTTATCAGGCCCCAGGCGATAAACGCACCGATATTCGGCATGACCATGGAGCTCAGGAAGTTACCGAATTTTTGTACAGCTATTTTTATATTAGGCTGAGCCATTTGCACTCTTCCCTTCTATTTATAGTATTTACTTATCTATGGTAAATGACAGGGAGGCAGGGTTCAACGAAGAAGAAAACTAACTTTGTCGCACACCATTGTGACAAACCTATTGTTTCTCAAAAAAGGCCAGTTATTCTTACAGCTTGCAGCAGAAAAAGCAGACTGAATGAAAATCTTCAGTCTGCTCTTTACAGGTTTATTCAAAAGTTCCTTTGACAATAGCCTGTCCGCCTTCTACCATGGTCCTGCCAAGGGCTATGACGGTATCAATCTGATAATCGTCCGGATCCAGCATGACCAGGTCTGCATCCCTGCCTGCTTCAATCGCCCCTTTATGAGGCAGCTTTAAAATGTCTGCCGGATTTTTGGTTATGACCCTGATTGCCTGGTCAAGCGGGATATCTTCAAGAAGGATGCTGTCACGGACTTCACTATATAAAGAGGATATCTTTCCGACCTTCATGCCGATCAGTTCTCCTGCCTCGTTAAAATCCGGCAGGCTGCCCTGGGCGTCAGAGGTAAAAGTAATCTGTGATATTCCGACCCCTGCGGCAAGCATCCTTTTCAATCCCCTGCTGCATTTAACCTCCCCTTCCTCCTGGAACTTAGGAATGGAGCTGGTTGTAAAATCAACATAGCCCCCCCTTTTGGCATATCGGATGCCCTCTTCAAAGAGGTGGGGATTGCGGTTGATATGTGTCGGGTAAAATTGGCGAAGCGGAATATCAGTCTGTTCCACCACATCTTCAATCAGCTTCAAATGATCATAGCTGTCGCCAACATGGATGTTGACGATTCCGGCTTTGCCTGAAAGCATTCCCCCGATCCGGGCTGCAGATGCTATTTTGGCGAGCTCCTCTACGGTAGGCTGGGAAGAACGGTGATCGCTGATGGCAATTTCTCCTGCCCCGATTATTTTATCAATCAGGATGATATCATCTTCAATTTTCCCAGTGAGTGTCTTTACCGGCACCTGATAGGATCCTGTCTGGGCATAGCAGGTGATTCCTTCTTCCTCCAGCGCCCTTGCTTTGGCAATCAGGCTGGGCATCGTCCTGGTGGTACCATCTGTTCCGATTACGCCCACAATGGTGGTAATGCCTGCCAGAGTGGCATCGGTCAGCTGCAGCTCAGGAGTCCTTGTCCGGTAGCCGCCCTCGCCGCCACCACCTATGATATGGACGTGGGCATCAATGAAGCCGGGTACTACCAGCTTTCCCTCTGCCTCTATTATCCTGATATCTGCAAAGCCTTCAGGCAGATCGATATGATCCTTTATATAGCCAATCTTATTCCCTGTAAGCAGTATATCTTTCTTTCCTATATGATCAGGTGCATATACATTCCCGTTTCTGATGAGAGTCAGCAACCTATTGTCCCCCTCTGTGATAAATGCCTCATTATTCAGAATGATTATGCATTTATCTTAAACCTGACTTCACCAGCCGGCAAATCTTATGCCTTATCCAGCAGCTTCTACTGGAAAAATAGAGAAGCCCTGTCATCATTTTGACATGTTTAGACTTCGGGAGCCGGGGTAAATCTCAAGTAACAATAAACGATAAAAAAACAAACAAAAACTATAAATATACTATAAAGGAGAACTGAACCATTATGAAAGAAATCATCTCTACAAACATTAACCTGGATAGACATTTTACAATGAAAGATATGCTTGAAATCTATCAGGCCGCTAAGCAATATAAAGGCAACACAATCATCTATTGCAATCAGAAGTCTGTTGATGCTTCCAATATGCCAAAGCTGGTTTCCTTCCTGCTGACCCAAAAGGCGAATACATCCATTAAAGTGATTGTCGAAGGGGTGCAGGCAAGGAAGCATCTCGCTAAAATCAAGGAAACTTGCGCAAACCGTGTATCTGCATTCAAAAAGGCTGACCAGCCATTAATGACGGAAACCGTTTAATTCCCAGAAAGGCAGTGAACCTATAATGATCCGGACGATTCTTATGATAATCGGCGCCATCGTTGTGATTGGCGCACTTGTAAGCTGGCTGTTCTAACGACAGCAAAAAAAAGAGCCGACCGGCTCTTTTTTATTTTAATCTTCATGCTTTTTCTCTTTCTCTTTCTCTTTCTCTTTCTCTTTTTCCTTATCCCTGCCCTTTAAGCGGTCTTCCCATTTCCCTTTTTCTTCACGCAGCTTTTCCTGCCACTTCTCGGCTTCCTTCCTTAAATTCTCCTCCCATTCTCTGGCCCTCTTCCATCTTTCTTCTTTCTCTTTTTGTTCAATATAATAAGAGATATGCGGAACATTGAAGGATTCAGCATCCTGCCCTTCAAGAGCAGCCGCCATCAGCTCCCGGAAGATCGGGGCCGCGCCTTCACTGCTTGTCGTTGTTAAATAGTGGTTTTCATCTGTATGGTCATAACCGACCCATACAGCACCGGCAAGCTGAGGTGTATAGCCGGTGAACCATTGGTCCTTTACGCCATCTATCCCCTCTATCGGCACCTGGGTCGAGCCTGTCTTCCCGGCCGTCTCCCTTCCAGGAATGCCTGCTGCCTTCCCGGTTCCCTGCTCCACTACCCCCAGAAGCATGGTTGTCATTTGTTCTGCTGCTTCTTTAGAAACTGCCTGCACAGACTTTTCTTCCCGTTCGGCTATTACATTTCCTTGGGCATCTTCGATCTTTATGATTGCATGGGCCTCTTCCCTTACACCGTCATTGGCAAATGCCGCATAAGCACCGGCCATCTCCAGCGGAGACACACCTGATGACAATCCCCCAAGAGCAATCCCAAGATCTCTGTCGCTCTCCTCCAGAGGGATTCCAAACCGCTTGGATGCTTCAATCCCCGCTTCAATGCCGATTTCATTAAGTATCCATACCGCCGGAAGATTAAGCGAATCTTTGACGGCCTCGTACATTGGCACCTGCCCGCGGTACTGTCCATTATAATTGCCTGGTTCATAGCCGCCGAAGCTCATTTTCTCATCTTTTACCTGGTCTGTTGCCTTCCATCCCTCTTCCAGAGCCGGCGCATAAGCAGCCAAAGGCTTCATAGCTGAGCCGGGCTGGCGCTTCAGCTGGGTGGCCCGGTTGAAGCCCCTGAAGACATGCTCGCCGCGTCCGCCGACCAAAGCACGGACACCGCCTGATTCAGGATCCACCAGCACAGCTCCGCTCTGGACGATCTGATCTTCTTTTCCTTGCGGGAAAAGATCATCTCTTTGGTAGATTTCTTCTGCGGCTGCCTGCATTTCCGGATCAAGTTCAGTATAGATCCTGTATCCCTCTGTCAATAATTCATCCTGTGTCAGTCCATATAATTCGATTGCTTCATCCAGAACATGATCAACATAATAAGGGAACTTTCCTTTCAGTGGATCGCCGCCCCTGTCATTGAGAGCAAGCGGCTCTGCTTTGGCTTGTTCAAATTCACTGGCAGAAATATAGTTCTGCTCCTTCATTTGAAGCAGGACCGTATCCCGCCGTTCTACCGCCTCTTCAGGATGGCCGATTGGATTCAGGGCAGAGGGGGCCTTGATGATTCCCGCCAGAATAGCCGACTCGCTTATGGTCAGATCTTCGGCATCTTTGCCAAAGTATTTAAGGGCAGCATTTTTGACCCCCCATGCCCCTTCCCCGAAATAAATCTGATTCAAATACATCTGAAGGATTTCTTCCTTTGAATATTTCTTATCTATTTCCCTTGCCAGGAAAAACTCTTCCATCTTCCGCTTGTATGTTTTTTCATGGGTGAGCAGCGCATTCTTCGTCAGCTGCTGTGTAATGGTGCTCCCGCCTTCGACCACACCGCCAGCTTTGATATTAGTGAACAGCGCTCTCATAATGCCTTTGTAGTCAATGCCGCTATGTTCATAAAATCTTTTATCTTCTATTGCGACCACGGCATTTTTCAGGCTGTCAGGGATCTGGTCGGCACGGAGGCCTTCATTTTTGCTTGCTGAAATTTTGCTTGCCTCTTCCCCGCTGTAATCGTAAATGACCGTGGGCTGTGACATCCCGTCCTCCAGATTGCTGATATCCGCGTCCTTGCCTTGAAAGTAAAAGAAACTAAGGAAGCCGAGGATCGATGTAGAAGAAAATAAAAGGACGATTTGTAAAATCCGTTTTAGTCTATAGATTCGATTTTGTTTGTTTCTGCCTTCTCTTGTATTGCTCATTTAATCACAACCTTTATTGAAACTGTCTTGGTGACTTCTTATCATACTGTAAACAATTTTCTTAAAGACTTTTACTCAAAAATTATGGGATATAAACCATAATTATCCTTATTAGCAGTTTGGGCACTTTTATATAATCCGAAAGTGTTCCCCCTTTTATAGGGGTACAAAATTTTGATGCCGCTCAAACAGGCAGGATTCTTTTATCGGAAATATGGGTAAATAGAAAATAATCACAACTCTCCTATTAAGAAAGGATGATGACAATGAACCAATTCAATCGGATTGTAGTCGGCTATGATGATACCGAAGGCAGCAATAAGGCACTGCAGCTTGCCGTTCAGATGGCAAAAGGAAACCCGGAGGCACATGTACTGGTTGCAAATGTCTATGATGAAAAGGTAGAAAACGTAATGACTGATAATGAAAAGAGAGTGGAGCCGGTAAGAACAAACGGATATATGCTGGAAGGGATCCAGATTCCGCCTATGTCGATCAGGCATGATGATCCCAACCCGCCAACACACGCCATTATCTCAAACAGCGTGGATGACGCATTCTATAAAGCCAAACAGGAGCTTGAACCCCATAATATCCAGGCAAAATATGATTCTCTTGACGGCAGCCCTGCAGAAAGCATCTGTGATTACGCTTCGGCAGAAGGAGCCGATCTGATCATTGTCGGAAACTCCGGCAAAGGCGGGCTGAAGCGGATGTTCCTGGGAAGCGTCAGCAGCAACATCGCCAAACAGGCTCCGTGCCCTGTGCTGATTGCGAAATAATCATTTCCGGCTCATACAAAAAACGCTAAGATACCCAGTATCTTAGCGTTTCTTTCTCTCTCCATTCACAGGCACAGTCAGGGTTACTTGTCCGCATCTGCCCCTCTTGCAATCTCGAAAAAACGCTCTTTTGACTCTTCTTCATCAAAACTGCTGTAGACTCTGTACAGGTCTTCATCTATAATCCGGAAATGCTGGCTGATGATATTCTGCTGAAGCATAAATCTGCCTCTTTTTTCGACCTCTCTCCACCATATTTTGCCTCCAAGGGTTTTTTCTTTACGATAATCAATACCTTCCCTTGCAATGGTTTCAAGCACTTCAAGCGGTTCGTTTCCAAATAGAAATTGCACGGTTTCGGTTTCACGGAACAGGGCACAGACAGCCACTACTGTGGACCAGCCCGCATAAGCTCTGCCCTTTTCAATCTGAACAAGTGTTTTTTTGGAGATCCCGATAATTTCCGCCATCTTATCCTGGGTATATCCTGCCTCTGTACGAATAAGGCGGAGCTTTTCTGAAACCTTCATGATAATCTCTTCTCGTGTCAATATTCGCGCCACCCTTTTCAAGTGTAATATTACACCAATTCTAACACATTATAAAAGCAGGTATAACTTTTATATTTATGAATTTGATAAATGCCTGTACTTTTTTATGCCCTTCACCATTCAGATTAAACTGAGGCTTTTTTAATAGGACACACCAGCCATCCAGTATTTTACATAAACTATCATAATTTTACACTTTGTCATCCAATCCCCGATCTTTCGATAAATTTCTGTAAATTCCCAAGAAAATTCCGGAGGATTTATCCCATTATAGGCGAATGTTAATACAGCAAGGTTAATAGTCAAAAAGATAGGCGGAGGGTAAAATGTTATCACTATCAAATCAAAAGCTGCTTGACTTTCTTGAAAGAGAGAAGCATATTCTTCTGGAGCAATGGAATAAAGAGATTGTCTTAACAGAGACAGATCCTTTCAAAGATTATATAAGAGAAAACGGTGAAGCCATGTTCAGCCTGATCTTGACCAGTTTGTCCAAGTCAGAACAGGATCTGGATGTCTATCTTCAGCAGCTCGCCATCAAAATTGCCTCTCAGCGTGTAAAGGCCAATATCAACATTGGCGAATTTGTCTACAATGTAAATATGGGCCGTTCCATCATCTATAAAAATCTCAACCGGGTTGACGTCCACTGGGATGATCTGCAGAAATGGATTGACAGGATCAATGTATGTTTTGACAAATTTCTTTATTATGCTGTCAGCCATTATACAGATGCCAAGAATAAGATCATTGATGAAAAAACGGAATTCATCAATTCAACCCATAAAGACCGCCTTACTCTTCTGGGACAAATGACATCCAGCTTTATACATGAATTCAGGAATCCGCTGACTTCCATTCAGGGTTTTGTTCAATTGCTTAAAGCTGAAAACCCTCCCATGAATTATTTAGATATCATTTCAAATGAGCTTGAACAGCTCAATTTCCGTATCTCGCAATTCCTGCTATTATCCAAGAAGGAGCTTATCGGAAAGGAAAAAACTACCTTCAACCTGAACAGTTTGGTTGAAGAGGTACTGATTTTCCTGTATCCAAGCATATTGGATGCCAAAGTCCGTATTATAAAGGAAGTCGATGAGAGCACCCATCTTTGCGGCTATGAAGATGAAATCCGCCAGGTGCTTATCAATATCATCTTTAATGCCATCGATGTCTTGAACCCCTATAGGGAAGATCCGCTCATTGAAATTATCTCATTCATGACTTCAGACTCTTATGTACGGCTCGAAATCAGAAATAATGGCCCGCAAATACCTGAGCATCTGCTAAGTTCCATTTTTGAACCTTTTGTTACGACCAAAAAACTGGGAACCGGGCTGGGACTTTTTGTCTGCCGGGAAATCATTGAAAAGCATAAAGGCTTCCTTTCCTGTGAATCAGACTATGATAAAACCATTTTCAGCATGACTCTGCCTCTGCATACCGGCGAAAGAGCAGCAGATTCCGGCTGCGAATAAATGAAAGAAAATTTACGCTGCTCCGCTTTCCTGTGTATGATTGGATTGTCAGGCAATGCTACCGGATAATTCAAACTTTAGAAAAAGAGGGGGCGAAGATTTGTTTACACTAGAAGTTGATAATGAAATCCGGCTTCAGCTGTTTCAGCTGCATCATGCCGACGAGCTTTATGGTTTGGTGGACGGCAGCAGGAACCATCTAAGGGAATGGCTTCCCTGGGTAGACAGCATGACCTCTCCCATGCAATATCACAGCATCATCCCTTTGTGGCTGAAGCAATTTGCCGAAAACAATGGCTTCAACACTGGTATAAGGTATAAGGGGATACTGGCAGGAGCCGCCGGCATCCACCAAATTGACTGGGCAAGCAGGCAAATGAGCATAGGCTATTATCTGGCCGAAGGATTTCAGGGAAAAGGAATCATGACAAGGACAGTCCAGGCAATGATCAATTATGCTTTTAATGACCTGCGTTTGAACCGGATTGAGATCAGATGCGGGATCAGGAACCATAAGAGCAGGGCTGTCCCTGAGCGGCTGGGGTTCACACAGGAGGGAATCATCAGGCAGGGAGAGTTCCTTAATGGGCATTACCACGATCTGGTGGTTTACGGGCTTCTAGCGGAAGAATGGAAATATTAATCGGCAAAACAAAAAGCCAGCAATGCTGGCTTTTTCCATTATCAAATAATCCTCCGGCCTATCTGGGACAGCGCAAAATAGATGCCGTGCTGAAGGGTCTGGAAGCAATCATATTTCGAAAGCTTGATGCCGGACTGAGTGATGGCCACTCCCAGTTCAGCTGATATGCCGACAAGGATGGTATCTGTGCCGATGAGTGATGCGGCAGATCCAAGCTTATGAATGAAATCACCTGTAAAATTGCTGATATCATTATCAAGTCCGGTCAGATCGAGGACAAGATATTTAGCCTGGTATTTAGGCAAGTTGTTCAAGGTCTTTGTCAGCAGATCTTCTGAACGGCTCTCATCATATTTTCCGATCAGCGGTACAACCACAATGCCTTCCAAAACCGGAATGATTGGGGAAGACAGCTGCCTGACCAGGTCATGCAGCTCCATCGTCTGTTCTGCGACAAGTTCCTCAAGACTCCGTATTTGCTCGGACTCTTTCCTTCTGGAAAGCTCATGGATGTTGTGGGACACCGTTACATCAGAAGGAAAATACTTGACTTCGGTATAGTCATGGCCTTCTATCTGGCTGGCTGCTACTTCATACCAGATATTCTCCCCAAACAGCCCGGTAAAAATCCCGGCATAATGGGCAGGCAGGAAGGTTCCGCCCGTTTTTTTATTTTGGGCAAGATTGATTTTATGTTCCCACGTATCCTGCAATTGCACCGTAACTGTTTTTGCCTCTTCATCAAGCTCTGTTACAACGGTTTTTCCCCAGCCAGCAGACGCGTAGGTGTTGGGAATCAGCTTTGTTGCATCTTCAACAGATACAGTTTTAAGTTTTTCGAAATACTCTCCGACCACCTGTCCCATCCGGTAGCCTGTTGTCTCCAGCACCACGCTGGCTGCTTCTTCACCGGAAATTTCCTCAATGGTGTCAAAGAAAGTCTTCATCGCTGAATTGATCCAAAATAATACGGCGTCTTCCCCTTCAAAGATGAACTGGCCATTATTGAAATCCCACTGGAAATCGAGGCCATGTACATTAATAGAAGGTTTGCTGTCCGGCAGTTCATTTAACTTCATTGCTCTACCCCTTATCTTTAATACATATCAAGAATAGTCAGAGATTATTTCTTACTATCCTGGTTTCTGCCATTTCCTATACTATAAATTTATACTTTAAATGGGACGATGTCTAATTTTCTGCAGGGAATAGCAGTTTAACCTTTGCTGCAGGCGGGAAATAAAAGAGAAATCCATAGAAAAGGTGCATGAAAATAATGAATGATAAAAATATCCGGATGATACAGGAAGAATTACCCGGCTTTGCCGATGTGCTTAAGCATGCCTTTGATAAAGGCCAAAGCGAGGCTGAGCTGACAGTGAACGACCTGCTGGCAGACTTGAGGATCCAGCTGCAGCCGGTCATTCAGCGCCAGCAAAAATAGATCATGGAGGACAGGCTGCCGGAAACATCCGCAGCCTGTTTTTTCATTGGAAATTTCAAGCTCTTCCACATGGTTTATCCCTCTGCAAAAGGCTTTGCCATAAAGCCGGGATTTTATTAGGAATATACTCACTTTGATACAAGACAAGCGGCTTCCCAGGATGTCCTTCTTTTTAAGAACTGCCGCTGAATGGGCCCGAATCAGCACAGAAGACTAACGAGCCTTTGGAACAAAAAAACCGGAGAATTTACGGTGTAATTTTTTGTATTTTCCGATAAATTGATTCATAATTGTTCATAAGCTGTATATATTCTCATAAAATAAGAGTAATCACTCCATTTCAACCGCAACGTTTGACTGTACGGTTTAAGTTACCGTATAATTATGGTTAATTTTATGAAAATATACATCTTGTTTTTTGAACAGCCAAACCATCATAATGAAGAATTTAAATCTGATACCGAGGTGATAAGATGGGGCATTCTATCGCATTGGTGAACTAGCAGCGATTGCAAATGTATCAAAAAGAACGATTGACTATTATACTGCATTGGGCCTGATAAAGGCTGAAAGATCGAAATCGAATTACAGGCTTTATTCTGAAGATGTGCTCCTTGACCTTACATTCATTGAAGAATGCAAAAAACTGCACATCCCGCTTGAAGAGATTAAGAGAAAGCTGGAATTGAAGAAAGATGGGAAAGCGGCATCAGGGACCGTCGAGAAGCAGATTCTTGATGTTGCACAGCAGATAAGGCACCTTCATACAGAGATTTCCTCCCTCCTTCCGCTCATTCAAAAGCTGGACGGGGAAGAAAAAAACAACATCTCCAAAAAGCTGAGTACGGAAGGGTTGGCTTTGATCCAGTCTCTTAAAACCTTAACAAGCTAAAATATTTTTGTATTATCAGGAGGTGACTCCTTACTCGTTCACGCGGGATAAGGAAACTTATTGGACATATTAAACTTGGTTATTATAGCCATTTTAATTGCTTTTACGGCATTTTTTGTCGCTTCGGAATTTGCGATCATCAGGGTGAGAAGCTCAAGGATTGACCAGCTTATAGAAGAAGGCAGCAGTTCTGCACTTGCTGCAAAGAAAGTGATTACAAACCTGGATGGCTATCTGTCCGCCTGCCAGCTTGGCATTACCGTGACCGCGCTGGGAATTGGGTGGCTCGGGGAACCAACAGTCGAGCATATTTTAAGGCCGGTGCTGACGAACCTCAGCATCCCGGAATCTGTATCACATATACTTTCTTTTTCTATTGCTTTTGGCTTCATCACGTTCCTCCACGTTGTGATCGGGGAACTTGCGCCAAAGACTCTCGCTATTCAAAAAGCTGAATGGATTACGCTTGCATTTTCCCGTCCGCTGATCGGTTTCTACAGAATCATGTACCCTTTCATCTGGGCGCTGAATGGCTCTGCACGCTTAATCACTGGCTTCTTTGGATTAAAGCCGGCTTCCGAGCATGACCTGGCACATTCTGAAGAGGAGCTGCGCATCATTTTATCCGAAAGCTATAAAAGTGGTGAAATCAACCAGTCTGAGTTTAAGTATGTAAACAAGATATTCGAGTTTGATAACAGGATTGCCAAGGAAATCATGGTCCCGCGGACGGAAATCGTTTCGCTTGCCAAGGATGATACGCTCGAAACCTTCCTGCAGCTCGTCCATGACGAAAAGTTCACAAGGTATCCGATTATCGATGGAGATAAAGACCATATTATCGGGATGGTCAACATAAAGGAAATCATCACTGACTTCATCAAAGACCGGGAAATAACCTCCAAGACGCTTGAAGCATATACACGGCCGATTATCCGGGTCATCGATACGATTCCGATTCATGACCTTCTGGTGAAAATGCAGAAAGACCGGATCCATATGGCCATACTGATGGATGAATACGGCGGGACTTCAGGCCTCGTGACCGTCGAAGATATAATAGAAGAAATCGTCGGCGACATCCGCGATGAATTTGACAATGATGAGGTCCCCATGGTCCGGAAAATGGATGAAGGGCATTTCATCTTTGATTCCAAAGTTCTTGTGAGTGAAGTGAACGATCTCCTTGGACTAGAAATTAATGATGAAGATGTGGACACAATGGGCGGATGGATCCTGACAGAGAACTATGAAGCGAAGCAGGGCGATACGATCCATTTTGACTCCTATGACTTCACCATCCTTGAAATGGAAGAACATCATATCAAGTATATCGAAGTAAAGAAACTCCAGGAACAGGCTGAGCCGGTCGAACAGCAGACTGAGCAGATTATGCTGGCTAAGTCGGAGGTCCTTTCCTAGAAAAAAACCTTTCCCAATGCGGGAAAGGTTTTTTGTTTGGTTTATTGGGAAATTGTGAAAAAGGCTGGTCACGTGAGCACAGCTGGCTTTTCTTTTGCCTGGGTATGTATCCCACCGGTCTCTCGATCATGACCCAGGCTTTTTTTCGGCTGTTCATGTATCCCAGCTGGTCTTTCACATACATGACTGGGGTTTTTATGGCTGATCATGTATCCCAGCTGGACTCTCACATACATGACTGGGCTTTTTTTAAACTTGTCATGTACCCCAGACGGGCTCTCGCATACATGACTGGGCTTTTTTTCAACTTGTCATGTACCACAGACGGGCTCCCGCATACATAACTGGGCTCTTTTCCGGCTGATCATGTATCCCAGCTGGACTCTCGCATACATGACTGGGCTTTTTTTCAACTTGTCATGTACCACAGACGGGCTCCCGCATACATAACTGGGCTTTTTTCCGGCTGGTCATGTATCCCAGCTGGACTTTCGCATACATGACTGGGCTTTTTTTCGACCACTCATGTATCCCAGACGGGCTCTCGCACATGACTGGGCTTTTTTTCAACTTGTCATGTATCCCAGCTGGTCTCTCGGATGCATGACTTAGCTTCCCTTCGACTGTTCCTGTTCCCCAGCCGGACTCCCGGATGCAAGCCGCAGCAAAATATGCCCACTATCACCCTTCGCGGAGTCAACGTCACACCACTTCATTTCGAAAACTGATCCTAAAGAGTGTCCCTTGATTTCTTTCGCTTTCTACCTCAATCTCCCCATTATGAAGCTGGACGAGCTGTTTGACGATGGAAAGGCCGATCCCGAATTCTCCGAAGGTGCTGCTTGTCCTTGACAGATCGGCTTTATAGAAGCGGTGCCAGATCGATTCAATTTCCCCTGGATCGATGCCGATCCCAGTGTCTTCTATCTCAATGACAGTTTCTTCATTCCCTTTCCGCCCTCTCAGCCATACAGTTCCCCCATCGGTGAATTGGATGCTGTTCTTGACAATGTTGATGATGATTTGGATGATGCGATCATAATCTGCTTTTACATATAGCTCCTCATCTGCATCAAGCACGATTTCAATCCCTTTTTCTTCAGCCTGGATATCAAGCTGCTCCTTGACTACTTCAAACAGATCCAGTACCTGGATATTGCCGATGTCCAGCTTGATCTGGTTGGAGCGGATCTTCTCATAATCAAGATTCTCATTCACAAGCCTGATCAGCCTTCTCGCTTCACGGTCAATCAAATCCATGCCCTTTTGCTTTTCCTGCTCAGGTATGAGATTGTTCTTCAGGCCTTCTGCCATGCCGCTGATGGTCGTGAGAGGCGTCCGCATTTCATGTGATACATCTGCAATGAACGTTCTCCGCCTGTTTTCAAGCCGTTCGATTTCTTCATTGGATGATCTGAGCTTTGCGGCCATATGGTTGAAATCTTCTGCAAGCTCCCCTATTTCATCAAACTGGGTGTTTTTGATATTAACATTATAGTCCCCCTTGGAAATCATCGAGGTCGCGTTCCTCAATTCTTTAATGCGTTTGAGGAGATTTTTGGACAGCACCCAGCTGAGGAGGATTGTCGCGGTCAGACTGATGACAATGGTATACAGCAGGAATTTATTCAGCTGGCTGGCCATCTGGAGTGCACCGCTAATCGGCGACATGAGGAGAATCCCCCCTGTCATTCTGCCGTCATGCATATATGGTATAGCTACAAGGGTCACTTCCTGCTCAAAGCGTTTGATATCATGCTTGATTGAGATTGAATGACCGCCGGCAAGCCTTTGCCGCTCCTCTTCTGTGAATAATAAACTGAGCCCCCTCGTCTGGGGATAGATGACACCGTAATTTGCATCAAATAGATAATAATTGATATTGCGCGCCCTCAGCAGCTGACTGTACTCTTCCAGAAACCGCTCATTGCCCACCGGCCTGACAGAAAGCTCCTTCAGCACCTGTTCGCCATATGCATTCAGCTCCTCCGTCTTGTTTTGAAAAACATAATTTTGGACGAACTGGGTAAAAAGCAGGCTCAATAACAGGAAAGCCATGATCAGGATGCTGATATGGCTGATCAGAAGCTGATAGAAATATTTAATTTTCACCTGCGGCCTCCGATTCATCAAATTTATAGCCTATTCCCCATACCGTATGGATGAACGGCTGGGATGTGGTGCCGATTTTTTTGCGCAGGCGCTTGATATGCACATCGACTGTCCTTTCATCCCCATAAAATTGATATCCCCATACCCGGTCGAGGAGCTGCTCCCTGGAAAAAACCTGCCGCGGGTTTTTGACAAAATAATAAAGCAGGTCAAATTCCTTTGGCGTAAGATTATTCAAAGGCTGGCCTTTGTAGAGCACTTCTCTCGTATCCTTGCTGATTTTGAAAAACTGGCTTGAGATATAGTTTGCTTCTTCCTGCTTGGAGGAATCAGCCTGATATCTTCTTGTAACAGCCTTGATCCTGGCCATAAGGGCAAGCGGACTGAATGGCTTTGTCACATAGTCATCCGCTCCCATCTCAAGGCCGAGCACCTGGTCTGATTCACTGTCTTTCGCTGTCAGCATGATAATGGGGACTGTGCTCAATTCCCTGATTTTCCGGCAGAGTGTAACACCATCCATGACAGGCAGCATCCAATCGACGATGACAAGATCCCATGATTCTTTATTGAATGCATCAAAGCCCTCCTGGCCGCTGTGGACAAACCTGCCTGTATAGCCTTCTTTCATAAAAAACATTTCAAGCATCGAGCAGACACTTTCATTATCTTCAACTACCAATATTTTCATCTTCAAACACCATCCCCGGACAACCGCCCGTTAATATAATGAGACTCTGCAGCACATCAGTACAGACTGCAGCCGAATCTCTGATAAAACGATAGAAATCAGGATGCTTTCAATGCTGGACATCCTCCCTGTACTTCCGGGCTTTTATACTCATATTAAACCAAAAAATTCTCCATATCCAATTCCTCAGCCCGTGTGGAATCTTTCGCCTTCCATTATGGTGCAGGAGAGCCACACCTGGAGAATGTATCAGAGTTGTTTCCAGCTTCGCCAATTAGATAAAATAAATGTATTGCTGTAAAATCCTGCATCCCGCATTAAGAACAGAAATATGTTACACTGATTAACATTAAGAACCCAGACTTTCAATACTTTTATTTGTTTCCTTTATAAAGCCCTTAAAATATAATTATATTAACACATTTTCAACGCTGAACTCCCACCTTCCACAGATTTGGCACAGGAGCACCAGCGAAGGAACAGCCGACAGAACTTCCTTGCCACGCGACCAATATTTATCGAAGAAGGTGGTCATAATGGAACAATACGCAAAACAGCTTACTGATGCCCTGCTGTCAGGAGACCAGGATGAAGCATGGGAGATTATATATGGCCAGCACAAACATTCAGCCAATACACTTGAAATTTTTGAAAAGCTGATTACCAAATCCATGCAGCGTGTCGGCGAGCTTTGGCAGAATGACGAAATCTCCGTTGCCGATGAACATTTAGCCACCACAACATGTGATTTTGTGCTTTCGCGGTACAGGCATCAGGTTTCCAGGGAAGTCCATCCGAAAAAAGGAAGGAAAGCGATGTTTTTCTGCCTTGAAAATGAACAGCACTTTCTCGGCTTGAAGATGGCAGCCATCATCTTTGAGGAAAAAGGATGGGAAACAAAGCTGCTGGGCCCGAACGTTCCTTTAGAGAAAGGAAAAGAGTCGGCAGAAGAGTGGCAGCCTGATGTAATAGGACTGTCCTTCACCATGATCAACCATGCCGAGAAGCTTTCCTTTTATGTAAAAGAACTTGAAAGCCTTACGCACTCGCCTGCGGTATTTGTCGGGGGCCGGCTGCTCAAATATTACGATTTTACCAGCCATTGCTCCAGCAAAACAACGCTGTTGAAAGAGCTCATAGACATTGAGCAGTGGATTCCAACTTTACCTTTTGGAGAGGAATTGAATGCAAGATAATAAGCTATTGCCCCTGCCCTATTTTAAAATAAATGAAAAACTTGATATACTCGAAAGCTCTGCTGAGACAGCCAGCTTGTTTCTGCCTGCCGGAAATCTGCTGGAGCTGATTGATGATGAAAGTGCAGAAAAAGCGAAGAATGTCCTCCTGAATAAAAAGAAGAAGCGGACAGAGCTGAATATGAAAACCCACTCTTCCCCTTTTGCTTTAGTTACAGTGCATATCAGCTGGAACGGGGATACTGCCCACCTTCTGCTGATTGAGGAAGATGATAAGATAAATATTCTTGCCGGCCAAGTGGAGAAGCACAGGCAGCGGCTTGCTGAAACTAACCTGGACCTGCTTGAGAGCAAGGAAAGCGCTGAAAGATCATACAGAAAGGTGCTTGAGCTTTCCAGCCCTTTCATCCATATATCAGACGAACTTGTGCTCATCCCGCTCTTTGGAGAGCTCTCGGAACAGCTGATCAACCAGAATAAAGATCGGCTGCTTGACATGCTGCATGATTCAAATGTGAATCGTATTTTAATTGACTTCAACGGTGTCGGCAGCATCTCGCGTGACGGACTGATCCTTTTCCAGCAGCTCCTTTCCCAATTCAGTCTGCTGGGTGCAGAATCCGTCCTGATAGGCATCAGCCCTGAGCAGGCAAAAATCATCCACAATAATTTCCCTGGGCTTGAAGCCAAATATATCAATAGTCTTCATAAAGCTATAAGAAAAGGACTATAAGGAAAAATTAGAGGAGGACCTCAGTGAGGCCCTCCTCTCAACATTACTGCTAACCTAGGAAATGGTGTGTTAACTTATGAAAAAGCAGAAATCAAAGGCCCGGACATGGCTGACTACACTGAGAAAAAGAAAAAAAATGACACAGGAGGAGATTGCTTCTAAATCCTTCATTGACAGGGCGTACTATGCACAGATTGAGAATGGCGACAGAAATCCCAGTGAAGAAATCAGACAGAAAATAGCCGGCATCCTTGACTTTCACCCTTCCACTTTCATTCTTGCAGACGAGAGTCCCTTCCGTTTTGCTATGGAGCAGGCCCCCATGGTCATTGCCCACTGCGATCTTGATTTAAGATATACCTGGCTATTCAATCCTCATGCTGACTTTTCTTCAGAAGAGTCGATTGGGATGCGCGATGATGAGCTGGCCGACAACAGCGGGACCCGGGCGCTTATGCAGCTTAAGCAGAAAGTGATTGAGACCGGAAAGAGTTTTCGTGAGGAGATTACATTTCCCCTCTCAGATGGAGAATTGACCTATGTCGTTTTTGCCCGCCCTTTACTGAACGGTGAAGGCAAAATTATCGGTGCAGCCACCGCCTCCACAGGAATCTCCTCGACAGACGCCGATACATAAAAAGGACGATGCTCAAAAAGCGTCGTCCTTCTGCATGCGGCCCTTAAATCCACTCTGATATTTGTTCTACGGCAAGACGGTTGGTTGGCCGTCCCGGCTTTGCTGCTTTTCCGACAGTGATCAGCATGATCGGGACATAACGGTCTGACACACTGAACTCCTCAATAAATGCCGGCACATTAAAGCCGCCGATTGGGCACGTATCCAGGCCCTTTGCTTTTGCTGCCAGCATCAGCTGCATGGCCGCCAGTGAAGCATTGCTGAATGCTGCATCTCTGGCTTTACTTTTATCTTTATAAGCTCCCTCAACCTGCTTGATGAGAATCTGCTTGATTTCTTCCGTCATAAGGCCGTCAGAAACATCCTGGCTGAAGACCGGTTCAGCGTTTTTATTGGCCTCCAAATCCCCCAGCACGGCAAAAACAGCTGAGGCCTCCACGATTTGCTGCTGGTTGTAAGCGATCGGCAGCAGGCGCTGCTGTGCCTCCCCACCATGAAAAACAAGGAATTTCCAATGCTGCAGATTCCATGCTGACGGCGCTTTTGCCGCCAATTCAATAAGCTCTTCCACTTCACCCTTCGTAAGCTTGCTTTCTGGGTCATAATTTTTAACGGACCTGCGCCCGGCTGCTATTTCAAAAAAATCTGCTGTCTGCTGTGCCATTAAGTTCCACTCCTAAAAAAGAATCGAGTTCATACAACCTCGATATTATAATGAGAAAATATTCACCGTCAAGCAACTCCACTTCAGACAGCGGCAAAATATAGCAATAGAGGCCGCTCACAGCGGCCCCCTTACTATATCCAGGCAGCATGCTCCCTATTCCCATCAGGCAAGATAGACGAAATATGCCAGAAAGGCCACGAACAGCCCGTACATGATTGGGTGGATTTCTTTTCCTTTTTTCAGGGCAAGCATGGCGGCCGGATATAATATGAAGCCTAATGCAATCCCTGTTGCAACACTGAAGGTGAGCGGCATCATAAGGATCGTTACAAACGCAGGTATGGCGATTTCAAGCCTGGTCCAGTCAATCAGCCGCACTTCGGATGCCATAAGGGCCCCCACAATGATAAGGGCCGGAGAGGTTACTTCAGCCGTAATGACACCGAGCAGCGGCGAAAAGAACAAAGCAATGGCAAAACACCCGGAAATGATGACAGAAGTGAATCCGGTCCTGCCCCCTGCCGCAATACCTGAGCTGGATTCAATCATGGATGCTGTCGTGGAAGTTCCGAGGACGGAACCAACAACCGTAGAAGCAGAATCAGCCAGAAGCGCCCGGCCGGCATTTGGGATTTCGTTATTTTTCATCAGTCCCGCCTGGCTTGCGATGGCAATCAGGGCTCCTGCGGTATCAAAGAAAGCAACGAACAGGAATGTGAAGATGACGGCAAGCATTTCCGGCGTAAACACCTGATCCAAATGCAAGAACACTTCCCCGAAGGTCGGTCCGAGGCTTGGGATAGGCCCAACCACTTGCGTTGGGGACTCAATCACCCCAAAAATCATACCCGCAGCAGCAGAAACGACCATTCCATAAAAGATTGCGCCTTTTATGCCCTTTACAAGCAGGATAACAGTAAGGATGAAACAGAAAACTGCCAGAAGGACAGCAGGTGATTTCAGATTGCCGATCGATACAAATGTTGCTTCATTTCCCACAATCAGTCCGGCGTTTTTCAGCCCGATAAAAGCGATGAAGAAGCCGATTCCCGCAGCAATGGCATGCTTCAAGTCCCCGGGAATGACATTAATGATTTTTTCGCGGATTTTCAGGAGACTTAAGATAACAAACAGCACACCAGATACAAATACGCCTGTCAAGGCTGTCTGCCAAGGAATTCCCATCCCGATGCATACAGAAAAAGTAAAGAACGAATTCAGTCCCATGCTTGGCGCTATCCCGATAGGATAATTGGCAAGCAGGCCGATCAAAAGCGAACCAATGATGGCAGAAAGAGCTGTAGCTGTGAAAACAGCTCCTTTATCCATCCCGGATTGGCTCAGGATAATAGGATTGACGATCAGGATATAAGCCATGGATAAGAACGTAGTGATGCCGGCAACCGTCTCCTGTCTATATGTGGTGCCTCTTGAAGTGAATTGAAAGAAATTGGACATTTGGCTCCTCCTGCAGGAATTATTTTTGAAGTTGTTTCTCTTTAGGCTTATTGTTGTCCAGAACTGAAACAAAAAAAGCCCCGCTTTTACAAGCGAAGCCGCGGCGCAAATATACAGGAAGCCCCAAAAAAGAATACGGGGAAAAGCTTAACCTGTAGACAAGCCATTTACGGCAGCTTGGTAGAAACGTCCAGACCTTATTTCCGGACATATACAGTAATAAATATTTTATGAATATAATGTTGCCATTCTAACAAGCAGAATCCGCAAGCGTCAATTTAAAAATAAATTCAGACTACTGATATCGTTTTCGGGGCCAGCACCGTCCCGTGGTTGAATTTTACAGAACGGCAGTGCATATTCACTGTTAAACCCTGAGCAGAATGGGTATTAAAGTGATAAGGACTAAATTTATAAAGAAAGGAAGGTGCAGAATTTGATCATCGTCTACATCAGTTTAGCCATTTTTGCCGGAGCCCTTATTTATCTCGGCATCAGCGCCTTTAAAATTTATAAGGATTCCAAGCCCGCTATCCAAAACCTGACAGAGACTGCTGCAAGGCTGCAGAAACAGACTGAGAACATTAAAACTCAGACAACTGAGCTCACGGCTCACCAAAAGGAAATTCAGCAGGATATCCAGGCGAAAAAGGAAAAAGTCAACCATGTTGTTGTACAGGCAAAACAAACTCCAAAGCTGTTTAAAAAGCTTTGGACGAAACGCATCCCTTATGTGAACAAGTTTAATTAATCCATAAAAAAAGGAACCTCCAAGGTTCCTTTTTTTTATGCTTCAGTTGAAGGAAGCGGCAGCCTTCTTCTTTGCCCGTACTGTAGGGCTTACGCGCTCCCGGTGATAGATAGCATTGATTTCTCCGCCTACCACAAGGGTAAGACCCGTCAGATAGAACCAGAGCATAAGCACGATGACTCCCCCTAGGCTTCCATAAGTACCTGAGTAATTGGCAAAATTGCCAATATAGATGGAAAGTCCAAGGGAGATCAGCTGCCAGATGACGGTTGCTGCAATCGCCCCCGGTATAACATGCTTGAAAGGATAATGCTTATTCGGCGCCAGCTTGTAGAGGACAGAAAGTACAGCCGCTATGACGATTATGGCGACAACCCATCTCAGAACCGAAAACAGGATTTGCATTTCATCCGGGATATTGATGAAAGATTGGACAAGATCCAAAATTACATTTCCGAATACCGGGAGAACCAAGGCAACGATCAGTGAAAAAATAAGGCCGAGTGTAAGGCCGATCGAAATGAGTCTTGCCTTGATGAAGGAACGGGTCTCCTCGACGTCAAATGCCTGATTCATCGCCCGTATGAAAGCCTGCATCCCGTTGGATGCCGACCATAATGTACCAATAATACCGAAAGTCAGCAGGCCGCCGCTTGGCTGTGTCACTATGTTCACGACATTTTCTTCAAACACAGCTGCGGTTTCGGAAGGCATGACGGTCTGCAGAAAGGAAATGGCCTTTTGCGGATCAATATTCAGATAAGGAACGATGGACAGCAGCAGAATGAGGATCGGGAATATGGAGAGCATATAATAATATGCCTGTTCAGCTGCGAGTCCTGTTGCCCTGTCATCTTTTATTTCCTTTCCAAGTTTTTTTAAATACGCTATCATTTTTTTCATTTGTGATTCATCAACTCCTGCCAGCCCGCTTAAATGGGGATTATGATTTATTGTCCTTTTCCCTCTAATGCCGGCCGCTAACCGCCTTATTTTATATTCCAATGTATTACCAGAAATACTCTGGAGGGAACCCCGCTATGCCTCCCTCTGCAAAAAACTGCAGGCCATGCGCAGCTGCAGTATACTCAGGAATTCACTATTCCGCGTGTTAGCTGTACAAATTTCATAAGTTCCTTAATAACAAAAAAAAATCCAGCCTGGCTTCAGGCTGGATTCAAAAATGATTATTTAAAGATCAGGACCTTTCCGACTGTTCCGTCAGCACTTTCTCCTGTAACACGGAATTTCAGCCCTTCCTGAGGCACCTTCCGCCCCACATCTACGAGCCCTGGATTGCTGTAGTCAGCGCTGTCGTCGAATAACGGCGTTTGTTTTGTCTGGTTGTCCTTCAGGCTTAGCCCCTGGTTTAAATACTCTATCAGCATTTTACTTGATTTGTTCAGGCTGAATGCTGCATCATGCATCTGAATGCGGTTGTTGGCAACTGAACCGTCGTTCCACTTCAATGCATGCTGATCTGCATCCACAACGCCGAGATACCCCTCGCCTGGATGAATGCCAGTCCAGTTATCTGTGAATGAATCATCGACATACCATACGACAAGGCCTTTATCATAGCTGATCAGGCTGTCGCCGCGGCGCACATGGGCAAGTCCTGCATCCACTCCATTATGAGATCTCCATTCGAGAAGATAGTAATGGTCTGAATAAAATTTCCCTTGGTCTTTAGTGAATCCTTCCAGCGAAAATGCAGATTCTCCTTCTGCATCATCCTTCAGGACTTCCTTTCCATCGGCTGTTATAAGGATATCGTCTGCATAGAAACCTGGCATTGTGGCAGCAACATCTGTGTAGTAATGGAATTTAACCTCAATTTTCTTTCCTGCAAATGCAGACAGGTCAAAGCTGCCATCCTTCCAGCCATTTGAATTCCCTGTAATCCCAAAGCCCGGATTTTGGTTATTCGGGTCTGTATCTGTTGTAAGATTGCCCTGAATAGATACCCATTCCTCAGTCCCCTGCTCACGGACCTGGACAGAAGCGTAGTCCCAATCTTCTTCAATGTCATACCAGGCCTTGAAGGAAAGCTCAGCCTCCGAAGCGCCGGTAAGATCGATTGAAGCTGTCATTGAGTTATTCAGCTCGTCGCCGCTGCCGCTGAAATACTCATATGAACCGCTCGCTGGTGTATTGACGATATTTTCTTTCTGCGGAAGATCGATTCTGACCGCATCATTATTATTTCCTTTCGTTACAGCCTCATCAAGAAGAACTTCCACACCTTTAGAATTTACATCCTCCGAGGAAATGGTCGCACCAGACAGCCAGTTGCCCCCATGCCAATTCTGAAGCATCAGTTTTGCGTAGGCACTGAATCCTGTAGGCTCTGTTCCAGGAACATCTCCTGCCCAGCTTCCGCTCGACATGATTGACCAGTAGGCTACTGGCTCTCCCTGCCCTGTATATTGTGTGTCATACTCATCAGGCAAGCCGAGATCATGTCCATATTCGTGAGCAAATACACCCGCTGCCCCGTCCTCAGGTTCAATCGTGTAGTCCCAGGCTCCCAATACGCCGCCCCAGCGGTCGCTGTCGGATTTAGCTCCTTTAACCGCTACCGGGCCTGATCCAAGTTTTGAACGGTGAGACCAGATGGCATCCCCGCCAAGCGATCCTCCGCCTGCTTCTTCTCCAACACCTGCATGGATGACCATAAGATGGTCGATAAGGCCGTCCGGTTCGTTATAAACGCCGTCCCCATCATAATCGTCACGGTCCCACTGATCATACTCAGTCAGGTTCACATTCGGATCCTGAGCCGCTTTATTCAATGCCTCCATTACAAGGCTTCTGGCGGCTTTATCATTACCGTCCGGTGCCGGCACATTCTCGCCGTAATATTTAGCAGGGTGATCGGCTGTATACCAGCCGGCAACCTTCCCATCCACGGTATAGCTTCCGCCGGACTGCTGTTCATAGTACTGCTTCATGGATACGAGGTTCTGGCCTGAAGGCCCTTCATAGCCTTCCTCTCCAAAGATCATATCCTGGAAATGCTCTAAAGGATAATCTTCATAGAACATGTCTGATTCTTCTTTGGTAATCGAGCTGTGCTTATAATCCGAGAACTCGATGGCAAGGACAAGAACTTTATCTTCTCTTGTATCCCCTTCATAATTTTCCTTTTGTACAGGATCAACATGCGCTTTTTTAGCTTGTCCAAGCTTGTTGCCCTTGCCGTTTTTCAAACCGTTTCCTGATTTGCCTTTTTCCTGCTGTTCAGAAACATCCAGCTCTTTTCCTACTTTTCCGGCCGGGACCTTAGCTGCATTCTCTGCTTTGGCCTTCAGGAATTTTTTTAGTGCCTTATCAGCTTCTGAATGGGTAGCATTGTTCGAAATCTTTCCCTGCTTTTTCAAAAGCTCTATTAATCTTTCATCATTGGCGATGCCTAAATCTGCCTGCGCTCCTGCATATGGGCTGGATACAGCATTATAAGCCTGAGCTTTTTGGACTGGCGCAAAGGCACCGGCTGAAAATACGCTCAGCCCCATGGCTGCAGCCAATACAGCAGAAGCAGCTTTCTTTCTTCTTTTCAATGTGATAGCCCCCTCTAATTATTCTGACAAATCTAGAAGTCGAAATTGTCTAATAACGAGTATACTTTTATTTCGAGGCTCGAACAATGAATCATTCGCACTATTATTTATATATTCATATAATTTAAAATACCTAGTTTCCCCTAAAAATATAAGAAATAATAGGATGATTAATAAGTTTTGTTAATTGGTAAATTATTCTAATATTACTCTAAAACCAAAATAAAACTCCCCTGAAAGGAGAGTCTAATGGTTGTTCGCTAATTCAGGGTTCCGGTTCATCGCTGCTATGAGAAGCACGCCGCTTATCAGCAATAAAAAGCTTGTGACATAAAAGACAGACGAAAACCCGAAATATCCGGAAAGGAAGCCGCCAAGAACCGGCCCGATAATATTCCCGAGAAAGCGGAGGCTTGTATTATATCCCAGCACCTCCCCCTGCATGCTGACAGGTGCTTCCTGGCGGATATAGGCAATCCTGACAGGGATGATTCCGCCAATGGCAATGCCCAGGAGGAACCGGATGACCACGAGCTGCCAGATATTCGTTACAAAAGCTCCTGGCAGATAAACGATAGCCGCCATGAACAGCAGAAATACCAGCACTTTCAGATACCCGGACTGATCACCGATCTTCCCCCATTTTCTTGCCATGAGCAGGTTTCCAAGACCAGCGGCTGAGAAGGCAATCCCCGAGAAGAAAGCAATGTTCTCATGGCCGTGAAGCTCATTCACATACAATGATAGTATCGGCTGGATGCTGAAGTGCGCAATCTGAATGAGCATGCTGATAAAGAGTACAGTCAAAAGGACCGGATTTGCCGCTATATGCTTGATGACCTCTTTGCTGGAATAGCTCGTTTTCGAACCCTTTTTGAGGTCAACCTTGAATTCCTTCGTAAAAATAACGAGAACTGCTGAGATAAAAATGGAAATCGAGGTCCACTGAAAGGTTGTCGCGTATCCGAGCGAGTCAGCAAGGACCCCACCGAGCATCGGGCCTAGCAGCGATCCGGTAATGCTTCCTGTCTGCAGGGTGCCGAGGACCCTCCCTGCAATCCGCTGCGGCGTCTGGGTAGAAATGAACGCCTGGGAAAGGGAAATAAAGCCTGTAAACATCCCCATAAACAATCGAAGCATGAAAAGCTGCCATACACTGGTGACATATCCCATCATAAAGATAGAGACAGCCATGCCAAAGCCGGAGATAAGCAGGATTTTTTTTCGCCCGTATTTATCCCCGATCCTTCCCCAAATCGGCGAAAAGAGAAAAGCAGTCACAAAAGTGATTGCAAATGTCCATCCTGACCATTGCTGGACATATTCCTCTGAAAAGTCCCCGAAGGTTTCTATATATAAAGAGATAAATGGCAAAACCATTGTCATGCTGGCTGCCACAAAAAAGTTGGCAAACCACATAATCATTAAATTTCTCTTTGCTGCCTGTTCCTGATTCATCCACTCCACTTCTTTCGTCTTTTGAATATTTCGCTATACTAAATATTATCATACCGAAATAATCTGATATTGAAAACAGATTTTCATATTATTTTCCACAATGCCTGAAAAACAAACAAAAGGACGCTGCAGCTGCAGCGCCCTTTCTGTAACTATATCAGTTCAGCACCCATTTATCTTTAAGGAATAATGAGCGGGAGATGATGAATACAAGGACAATGGAGAAAGCCGTACTTGCAAGCGTCAGAAGGATATTCTCCATATTGACACTCCCGTGGAGCAGTTCATTGATCAGCGCATGGATGTTCACAAACGGGATCAGAAAATGTTTCATAGTCAATTCATTGATGCCTACGCCGCTCAGGAATAGAGTCGGCACAATTGCAAGCATCATGATCGGTGAAATATAATTCTGCGCTTCCTTTACCGTCTTCGCAATGATGCTGACGACCATTTGCAGGGCACCCATGAACAAGGCGAACAGCAGGGTGATCACAATTGTCACAGCGATAATCGTGAACGTATTGTCCCCAAACTCCAGGGCAGCCTTGAGTTTTTCGGTCAGGAAAATGGTTTCCAGTACAATTGCGGCTACTGATACAATGCCTGCAATCATGCCGATTGTGGAGATTGCGAGCCATTTGGCAAACAGAAGCTTGATCCTGCTGACCGGTGTCATCAGCAATGCCTCCATTGTCTTTCTGTCTTTCTCTCCTGCAAATAAATCTGAAGCAGCAGGATATGCACCGGATGCGATTGCAATCGTAATGACCATTGGCAGGAAGCCCGCAAGTATTCCGACAGAAGCAGCATTTTCATCTTCATTATTGATTTCAGTTACCTGAACAACGATCGGTTGAGTAACTTGTGGATCCAACCCTGCAGCTGTCAGCCTTTCCGAAACCAGTGTATCGCTGTACGCATTCAAAGCCCCTTCCAGCTGTGACATCACATAAGCAGAGTTCTGGCTGAGAGAGTCACCTTTAATGACTGCGGTACCCGGCTCCCCGCCTTCCGGATTTTCAAAGAATTGGCCGCTGAATTCAATGGCTGCATGAGCCTTCCCATCTTTTACAGCCTTCCCGGGGTTGGCATACTCACTCACCTCAAGGTTAGGAATGCCTGACACAAGCTCCTTAACTTCTTCGCCTGCAGTATCGCTGATGGCTAGGGTATAGGTTTCTGAACCATCATCAGACATCATTTTCTCATAAAATAAGGTAAGGCCCGTCAGCAGAAGGATCGGGAGCAGGACGCTCAAAAGTAATGTCCTCCGGTCCCTCAAGATATCCTTCATTTCTTTTATATAAATATTACGAAGCATAATCGTTCCCCCTCACCAATTTTGATTCAAAAATATAATTCAGATCTGAGCTTCCCTCTTCACGGTATAGATCCTCGAGTCCGCCCTTATAGACCATTTCACCTTTATGAATCATGACTACTGAGTCGCAGAGCATCTTCACTTCCTCCATAATGTGGCTGGAAAAGATGATTGTTTTCCCCTGCCTTTTAAGTGAGCTGACAAGCTGCCTGAATACATTTGAAGAAGTGATATCAAGGCCGGTTGTCGGTTCATCAAACAAAATGATTTCCGGGTCATGGATAAGGGTCCTCGCAATGGCAACCTTTTGCCTCATCCCTTTGGAGAATCCCCCTACCTTCCTGTTCAGATAGTCTTTCATGCCGAACATCACTGCAAGCTCATCGATTCTGACCTTTGTTTCATGGCGTCCAAGGCCGTAAAGAGATGCAAAATACTCAAGATTTTCCCTGGCCGTAAGGCGGTCATATAATCCGGTTTCCCCGCCAAACAGAACGCCCATACGCTTCTTTACCTCATCTGGCTGTTTAACGGTATCAAAGCCGCCGACTGAAACGGCACCCTCTGTCGGCGTGTACAGTGTGGCAATCGTCCTCAGTAGTGTTGTTTTCCCGGCCCCATTTTCTCCGAGGAGGCCAACCACCTGGCCTTCCCTGACTGAAAATGATATATGCTTCAATGCAGTTACATGCACCTTTTTATCTTTGAATCTTTTCGTTACTTCCTTTATCTCGATCATCTTTTTTGCTCCTTTCCTGCTCTCTTTGTAGCTTAATCTTACCTGTCTGATCGCATCACCGCTTCGATTCTGTCGCGAAAATGCCATTTCATGTCGTGAAAAGGATGTTTTCTGTCCAATAGATGGTAAAATAGATACGTAATTTAATTGACGAGAGGCGAAACTATGATAAGAGTGGGATTGGTGGATGACCGGCCGATTGATTTAGACAAGCTGTACGGAGTTATATCCAAGATGGAAGGGACAGAAATTGTGTTTTCAACCACCTCTGCAGAAGAGGCTTATGAAAGGGTCAAAAGGGAAGAAATTGACCTCCTGATTGCCGATATTGAAATGCCTGGCCTTTCAGGATACGAACTGGCCGATATTATCCATACGTATGCCCTCAATATTGCCGTCATTTTCGTGACTGGCACGAGCGGCTACGCGGTCCATGCCTTTGAACTGAATGTCCATGATTATATTATGAAGCCATTCACAAAAGACAGGCTTGAAAAAGCCGTCCTCCGATATATTGAAAAAAACCGGACACCGGAAATTTCCGGCCGGCTGTTTCTCAGGCAAAAAAGCGATATTCATATCATCCAGAAAAAAGATATTATCTTTATTGAGCGTTCCGGCCGATCAACCACCATACATACAAAGCAGGAACAAATTAAAACATACCAAACGCTGAATGAGCTTGAAGGCGAGCTCCGTGAAAGAGATTTTATCCGCTCGCACCGTTCATTCATTATCAATATCCATTATGTAAAGAACTTTTCTTTGTACGCCAAAAACTCCTATGTTGTTTTTTTTGATGGGACAACAGAGAAGGCAATGATTACAAAAGAGAAGATAGATTTTTTGCAGGATCACTATTTTTAACAGGCTATGCCTTTATTTTAGTTGAAAAGGGGAAGATGGATTTTGCGCTCTCAGATAAACAGCTCAGCGCCTGCCCTCCTGTATTCGGTGCTATTATCCGCTGCCGGAGCCGGCTGCTTTATACTCCTGGCACCGCAGTGGAAGCCGTTGATGACAGGTGCATTGGCATTCATGATTTTTTCTGCCATCCTTTTCTTTTCGGTAAAACTGAACTCCTCCAGCTTCCACCCAGCCCTTGGAGCGTTATTTTTGGTTTTTCAGCTGCTAGTCCTTCTGGCTGCAGTCCTGTCCGGCTCAAAGGCTGCTATTGCAGCTGCAGCAGGAGCAGCAGTGCTGGCAGAAACAGCCAGATGGTACAGCGGGAAGATCATTTTATCATCAGGTGCACGCCTCAAAGAAAAGGAGATGGAGGTGCGGCAGCTCAATGATACCTATCTCGCTGTTCGCAAGCAGCGGCATGATTTCCTGAAGCATGTCTCGGCTGTCCAATATATGCTGGATAAAGGGCAATTCAGCGAAGCAAAAGCGTATTTCGGGGGGCTCTTGTCCGGATATGAAGAAGTGAATCTGGCCATCAAAGGGGAAAACGGCCCTGTTGCCGGTGTGCTGCATCATATGCAGAAAAAGGCCTCGGCAGAAGGCATAAGCATCCATTACGACCTGGAGCTTCCCCTGTCTTCTCTCCCCATGAAAGATGAGGATATTGCGGCATTAGCGGGCAATATCCTGTCCAACAGCATTGAGGCTGCAGCTGACTATAAAGCTTCCGGCTTTGATGATGCATACGCAAGGCTCCAGTTTTACAAAAGAAGCGGACTTATGATTTTGACCTGCTCCAATAGTACGCTGCCTGTCCCACAGTCCATCATAGACTCCTTGTTTGAAAGATTCGGCATGTCTACTAAGGAGGGGGACCATGAAGGGCTTGGCACAAAAATCATTAAAGATATTGTCCTTTCCTACAATGGCTTCCTGGATTATACCCATAAAGGACAATCTTTTGAAGTTAAAATAAAGATTCCGCACATCTCCTAGTCTGAACTAAAACGCAAGCTTCTTGATCACCCTTTAGGCATGCAGACTAAGTACGCGGTGTCCTGTGCCAGCGTCTGCATACACACATCCTTTTTGGGCCTCAAGACGAAGACTTATATTTTAAAAATACCCTAAACATAAAGATATCCCCCCATTCTCACAGTGGGGGGATTCTTTAATATTTATGGCAGCAGGCCAGCGCCTTCCCGCCACATTTTTTATTGGACAAAGTGAATCCGGCCACTTGAAAGCCATTTTTTTGAAGCAGACGGACTCCCATATTCCGCTCCAGCGGGGAGGCGCAGATAAGATGGATCTTTCTTGCAGGGATATCGTCAAGATTTCGGACAATATAAGGGACAGGAAGATTTACAGCACCCGGAATCCGTTCTTCATAGCCCTCATTGTAATCCCTGATATCAAGGATCACATGGTCCCCGGGGATTTCATCCACCCTGCGGCACGGCACCTTGAGGACTGGAATATAACGATTGTAGAAAGGAACCGCTAGCAAAAACAAGAAAACGATCAGCATATATATCATCTTTTTTGTACCTCACTGAAGTTGGTGATATTTCCCTTAGTTTCACATTAGATTTTTGTGTATCGGCACTTCGATCATATACGCCTTCAGGTATAAAATCAACTCAAATGTCTGCAGCTGCCTGTACTTTTTTCTCCATGAAAAAAGCCGGTTCATGGTCTTGTCCCTGTCAAGTAGACAATATAAAAAGCTATGCAGTGAGCGCGTGTCGATATTCAATCGGCGCGCGTTTCTTTAGTTTCTTTTGTCTTCTTTTGTAGTTGTAATGGTAGATGTAATCCTCAAGAGCTTGCTCTAGTTCTTTTTCTGACTTACATTTATTTATATACAGCTTCTCGGTTTTAAGGTGTGAGAAGAATGATTCTACACACGCGTTGTCCAGGCAGTTTCCTTTTCGAGAGTGGCTGCCCTTGATGCCATTCTTCTCTAATCGGCTGCTGTATAACTTTGACGTGTACTGAAAGCCTTGATCTGAATGGAGAACGGCTTTAGCTACATCTTTTTTCTTTGTCCATTTTTCTACCGTATCTAACACAAGTTCCAGGTCATTTCTCTTAGATAGTTCCCAACTGACTATTTCGTTATTAAAGAGATCCTGTATGACCGATAAATAATAAAATTCTTCTCCAACAGACACATATGTGATATCCGTTACCATTTTTTGATTAGGTCCTGCAGCCTTAAAATTCCTTTTAAGGCGATTAGGGAAGATGATAGAAGGACTATGGCCGTGCCGTTTTCTTTTCTTCCGGATGACTGATTGTATATCCATTTCCTTCATCAGCCTGTTAATCTTCTTGTGGTTAACTACATACCCGTTTTCATGTAATTCGTCTGTAATACGTGGCCGACCATATTCAGGATGTATGAAATGAATCCCTAATATGTGTTCTCGAATGTCATGGTCATCCCTAGCCTTTTCTTCCCGTATAGCTTTCGTTTTTCTCCATTTGTAATAACTAGCCGGTTTGATATAGGCTATTTCCAGCAGCCAGGATACCGGATAGGTATCCCTTAGCTCATCGATCAGCTCATACTTTATTCCTCTGGGTATGTTTCCTCCTCCTTTACCAGATTTGGATACTGCTTTTTTAGAAAGTCAACCTGTGCTTTTAGATAATCCCTTTCCTCTTCAACCGATTTGAATTTAGTCCTAGGCCTGCCTTTTAAAGGGTTAGAGACTCCATTACGCTCATCAAACGGGACTCCTTCTTTCCATTTCTTAACCCACACTTTTAGCTGGCTACAGTGACGGATTCCCAATTCTTCTGCCAACACTTTATAACTTTTAGACCCATTCACGTATCTCATGACGGCATTATGTTTAAACTCCTCCGAATAGCTATTAAAAGTTTGCCCTTTCTTTGCCATGAAAAAATCCCCTCCAAGTAGCATTCTTTCCTCCATGGTAACATGAAGGTTTTTTTGAATGTCTACTTAAAGGGGACAATATCATTCAGCCCGGCTTTTTCAGATGATCTTAAGATCTGTTTTTTTTACACTTCAAATGCCTGTTCCAGGCTCAGCCGGCATTTTGCCCGGAGGCCGGAAAACAGTTTGCACATTCCTTTTACGCTGCCATGCTGCGGCAGATTTCAGCACATTTTAAGCAGGCATCTGCGCATCTCTGGCAATGCTCATGATCGTGCTTTTTGCACTCTTCTCCGCATGCCTCGCAAATATCAGCGCAGACAGCGCAGATCTGTTTTGCAAATGGGCTGTCAGATTGCATTGCCTTAGCCGCAAACGCGCAAAAATCGGCACACTCCCTGTCAAGCCTGATGCAGCGGGCCATCATCTTTACATCCTCTTCCTTCAGACAGGCATCAAAGCACATATTGCATGCATCCATACATTCAAGACAGGCCTGTATACATTCTTCATAAACTGAGTTTTCCAATTGAATCCCTCCATTCTCTTTTCTACTCTGTTACCACTTTAAAAAGAAATAAAACAAACAGGCAGCCAAATTCCGGCTGCCTGGATGTTATCAGCGTCTGTCCAGTTCTTCCTCGGATAAGATGCCCATGCTCTTTACATGCGCCCTTGCTTCTTCATCTCCAAGCTGGTAGATCAGTGCATATGCCTGTTCAATCGTGGCATCATATTCATCATTCTGAGGATCTTTATGATATTCAAGGAAAGGAATATGTGAGCGTACGAATGTTTTTAAATCCGCATCATAGTTGATATTTAAATATTTTGCCAGCTGGTGGATTTCCTCATCATCTGCAAAGACCCTGAATTGCCAGTCCTCTCCTTCTGCTTTTCCCGGATGGATTTGGCCATTCTCGATATCAATATAATAATCTTTCTTCTCTTCCATCATCTCAACTCCTGGCTTTTTTTATGCCTTTACCACACAGTAAGCTATGGCTAAACCAGAGTTGCCCATTCCCGTCAGCAGCTGCGCCGCTTCAATAACCTTTTATACACATAAGCTGCCCCATTTAATACAGGTTCGGGGAACCTTTTTGGAAACAATGGCTTGAAATAGAACTTGCAGAAAAAATATTTCAGGTCTTCCCATTGCCTGCAGAAGCTGGCCTGCCTGAATCTTGCCACATCAATCAGCATGATTTCCCCAGCTGACGTTTTAAATAAATTCCTGAGGTGGATGTCAGAAGGATTCAGCCCTTTAGCACGGGCAAGCTCCAGCGCTGCATCCACTCTTGCAATATCGTCCGGTGTGATTTTGGTTCCGTTTGTAAGGCATTCAAAAAAGGTTTGACCTTCAATATAGTCAATGACAATATAGTTATCCCCTTTTTCATGCAGGCGCGGATAAAATACGCCTCCTTCGAGCTGCCCATAAATCTCAGCCTCTTCCAGGGCAATGTGGCTGAAAGCAGGGGCAAATACCTTGAGTGCCTTTTCTGTCCCGGCAATCTTGAAAACAGCTGCACTTCTGCCCGTTCCAGCATGAAGGAGGGCTTCGTCTTTTTGTATATATCTGATTGGATTTTCGGCAATAAGGACGCTTTCAGCGAGCCTTTTATACTTTTTCTGCGGCATAGAAGTTCCTCCTCCTGTTTTACAGACTCTGCAAAATGGCAGAGCCTGCCCCCTCCTAGTAAAGATGTATTCCCGAACTTCTCTCAATAGTCTAGCTGATGCTAATAACCAGACAGCATCCTTCAAACGACAAAAAAGGCATCATGACCTTTTGCCTGGTCATAATGCCTCAATAATCAAAAGAGACCCATACCAAACAAACGTGGTAAAGGTCTCGCAAACAATTCGAAGATTGCCAGCATAGCCGGGGCTATTGCCCGTATTGACGACTGTGCTTATCTGCTACTCCCCTTTTAAAAAAGGAAATCAATTTATATAGACTTATTTTACAAAAGAAGGCTGTTTAAGTCAAACAGCCTCCACAAGCCATCTATTAATGGCAATGCGGGCAGTGCTTACGATTCAGCCAGTGGGGCATGAAGCCTTCTTCTTTCATTTTTTCGTGCCTTTTTTCCAGATGCTTCACCATTTCCTGTGCCTGGTCAGCAGTGATTGCCCCAAAGTCTGCATATTTCATGATGACCTTTTTCCTCGCCTCCAGGACATCTGCCTGAAGAGCCTCAATTTCCTTTACCTGCTCCTCTGTCAGCTGTTTGCGCTGTCCGCTGTCCGTACCTTCTGCCTGTACCATTCCAGCAGCCTGTCCAAGAAAAAGTGCGCATAGAAGCACGATGCTAAGCTTTTTTAACATGATCTTCACTCCTTTTTTATGTTTCGTTTATTTTTACCTCAAATAACCAAATCTATGAATGGAAAAAATTAGAGTGAATCTTTCATTCCTCTTTCTTTTTGTAAAGATTATGTAAAGGTACTTAAATTCCATTCAGATATTGTTATACTACCGTTATCGAAATCCGATATTGAACTTCGATATAACGATAGGGGGCTGGGAAGTGGAAGATAAAATTCTGCGCAAATTATTCTTGGGCTTTATCCAGATCCACATCCTCCACCATGCATTGGAAGAACCGATCTATGGAGCATGGATGCTGGAAGAGCTGAAAGAGCATGGCTACTCGATAAGCTCTGGCACATTGTATCCCATTCTTCACGGGATGGAATCAGATGGCCTGCTTATGAAGGAAAACCGGAATGTGGATGGTAAAATCCGGAAGTACTATACGGCTACTCCAAAAGGGCAGACGGTTTTGGAAGAAGCCAGGAAAAAGGCTTATGAGCTTTTTAAAGAAATCAAGGATTGATTAACGGAAGGAGAGACGAAAAGATGAATACAGAAAGTAAATATACCATTCATACTTTTATTGAGATACTGCTAGTTTCGGCCAAGCTTGGCCTGACATCATTTGGCGGTCCTATTGCCCACTTGGGCTATTTTCATGAAGAGTATGTAAGACGGCGGAAGTGGATGGATGAGCAAAGCTATGCTGATCTTGTAGCTCTTTGCCAGTTCCTGCCCGGCCCTGCAAGCAGCCAGGTAGGCATGGGAATCGGCTTTGCCAGAGGTGGCCTGATTGGCGGTTTTCTTGCCTTCTTAGGCTTTACCCTCCCTTCCGTTGTAGCGCTGATTCTTTTTGCACTTCTCATGGATGGCCTGGACGCAGCCAATTCCGGGTGGATCCATGGTTTGAAAATTGTAGCCACTGCTGTGGTGGCGCATGCTATCATGGGAATGGCGTCAAAGCTTGCACCTGATCTGAAAAGGAAGGCCATCGTCCTTCTTGCCCTGACAGCAGCCCTTTTGTGGCAAACTGCAATTTCGCAGATTTCGATTATCTTAGCCGCGGGAATTGCCGGTTCTGTCCTTTATAGAAACCACTCACAGGAAAAAAAGGCACCAATGCCATTTCCGATTTCAAAAAAGACAGGCGCAGCGGCACTGGCATTATTTTTCGGCCTGCTCATCATCCTTCCGGTTCTTCGGGAAGCCACTTCCTTAAACTGGATTGCGATGTTTGACAGCTTTTACCGCTCCGGTTCACTCGTATTTGGCGGCGGTCATGTTGTACTTCCCCTCCTTGAACGGGAGTTTGTGCCGGGCGGCTGGCTGACTGAAGAAGCCTTTCTTGCCGGATATGGCGCTGCCCAGGCGGTGCCGGGCCCGCTCTTCACCTTTGCTTCCTATATCGGAGCCGTAATCAGCGGCTGGCAGGGGGGTCTCCTGGCGACTGCCGCTATATTCCTCCCCGCCTTTTTATTGATTTCAGGCGCGCTGCCATTCTGGGCCAGGCTGCGCAGCAACCCAAAGGCTGCCAGTGTCTTGATGGGGGTCAATGCAGCAGTGGTAGGCATTCTGATTGCTGCCTTTTACAATCCAATCTGGACAAGCTCCATCCTGGCGCCGGCAGACTTCGCATTCGCAAGCATCCTTTTTGCCATGCTTGCCTACTGGAAGCTGCCTCCATGGATCGTCGTACTAACCGGGGCAGCCGGCGGTGCTTTATTAGGGCTTCTCTAGATGCAATACTTCAGTTGAACAGAAAAAAGAGGCAGCGGGGGATTCCCGTTGCCTCTTCAGTCTGCTTATTCAGCAGCGGCTGTTTTCTTTTTTCCTCTTCTCTTCAGCTTCATTAAGCTCTCATACACAATAGGCACAATCAGCAATGTGAGAAGCGTTGAGCTTGTGAGTCCGCCTATTACGGTTACTCCCAGTCCTTTGGAAATCAGGCCGCTTCCTTCAAGTCCTACAGCCAGCGGCGCCAATGCACCGATGGTTGCGATGGCTGTCATCAGGATTGGACGAAGCCTTGTACCGGCTGCTTCCAGAAGCGCTTCCCGTGTCGGCAGGCCTTCCTGTTCCTTATGGATGACGCGGTCAATCAGAACGATTGCATTGGTCACGACAATCCCGATCAGCATCAATGCCCCGATCATGGCAGATACGCTCAAGGTCTCCCCTGCAATCAATAGCCCGACAAGAGCACCGATGATCGTGAACGGCAGTGAGAACAGGATGGCAAATGGAGCAAGCCCTCCGCCAAAAGTAATGACCAGAACGAGATATACAATCGCGATGGCAGCAAGCATCGCAAGCCCAAGCTGTGTAAAGGATTCATTGATATCCTCCGTTACACCGCCCATTGAAATTTCTACATTTGAAGGCAGCTCAAGCTTATCAGCTTCCGCATTCACATCTGCAGAAACTTTTGCAACATCCTTCGATGTAATCTCTCCGCTGACATTCGCGTAAATCCGGCCGTCCTGCCTTGTAATCGTATCGGAAGTCGTACCTTCCTGAATTTCGACCACATCTTTAATCGGAACCTCAATTCCCAGTGGAGACTGAACCGTCTGGTCTGTAAGGTCATCGATATCCTGGTAAGATTCTGCTTCCATTTCAACATATACGTTGACTTCTTCGTTATCATAATCAACCGTCGTCAGCACCTGGCGCTGGCCTGTGTTGGAAAGGCCCATTCCGATCTGTGCTGCAGACAGCCCCAGGCTGCTCAATTTCTCCTGGTCAGCTACGAGCGTGTATTCGTCATACGTATCTGAGATGCTTGTTTTAACATTTGTCAAAGAATCATTGTCTTTAAAGATGCCTTCAAGTTCGGAGATGACCGGCTCAATATCATCCATGCTCTCTCCGTATACCTGCATGGAAAGCGAACTGCTTGAACCCATTCCGGAGAAGTCCTGGCTTCCCCATTCCCCTTTATCAGCCAAACCTTTCAGCTCTTCAATCACATCTTCTTTTTCTTTATCAAAATTCTCTTTGCTATCCTCATATTCTACAAAGAACATAGCGGAATTGGACTGGCCGGGGTTCATCGGATTTTCTCCGCCCACAGAGAACTGCAGGTTTTTCACTCCGTCTCTGTCGAGAAGCATCTCTTCTGCGCGGCCGGCAATTTCCTCTACCTCTTCAAGTGTCTGGCCCGGCTCTGGTTTGTATGTGGCAATCACCATTTTCTGCTCATCGGCAGGCAGGAAAGAGACGCCGATTACTGGTACAAGGAACAAGCTTCCGACCAGCATCAGTACGGCAATCCCCGAGGTGATGATTTTGTGGTTCAATGCCCAGTTAAGGACCTTCCGGTAGCCTGAAGCAAGCTTGCCGGGCTTTTCTTCATCCTGATGCTGATGCTTAGCCGGCAATCCGTTCTTAAAGAACGTATGGGCCATCATCGGCACAATCGTAATCGCTACAAGCAGCGATGCAAGCAGGGCAAATACCACGGTAAGAGCAAACGGAAGGAACAGTTCCCCAACCGTGCCTTTAACCAGTCCAAGCGGGAGGAATACCGCAATGGTGACAATGGTCGAAGACAGGATCGGCATAAACATTTCCTTTGTTGCCGAAACAATCAGTTCCCGTCCTGACAGTTCTTCACCTTTAAGGCTCATGCGGCGGAAAATATTTTCGATGACGACAATTGAATCATCGATTACACGGCCGATGGCCACAGTCATGGCACCCAATGTCATAATGTTCAGCGTGATATCCATCTGCTTCAGCAGAAGTATCGCAATAAGCAGCGATAATGGGATTGAAATGACCGATATGATCGTCGTCCTGAAATTGCGCAGGAACAGAAGAATGATGATCATCGCAAAAATTGCCCCAAATACAGCTTTGCTCAGCATCGTCTCTACAGATTCTTCGATCGGCTCTCCCTGGTCAAAGATTGGCGTTACCTTCAAGCCATCAATGTCTTTTTCAAGCTCTGAAAGCTGTGCCTTTACATCATTGACAACTTCAACCGTATTGGCATCGGCGGCTTTAACAATCTGTACGCCGATTGATGTTTCTCCATTAGTCCTTGAAATCGATTCGGCTTTGCCGACCACTTCAATAGTGGCGATATCCTGAAGCTCAACAGTCGGAATTCCTGCAGCTGCACCAGCCTGGCCAGCGCCCTGCTGTGCACCTGCACCAGGGGCAGCACCCTGCTGCTGTCCTGCAGCCTGCTGGCCGCTTTCAGCCGGAGCACCCTGGGCCTGCTGGCCGGCTCCCTGCGGAACAGCTGGAATCTTCAGCTGTTTTAAGTCATCTATTGTAGCGATATTTCCATCAATAACAACCGATTTTTCAGTGTTTTCAAATGTATACAATCCGAGCGGGAAAGAAACATCAGAACCTTTGATGATGTTCTTGACTGTTTCTTCATCAAGCCCAAATTCAGCCATCTTTTCCTGGTCAAAGGTGAGCTGTGCTTCCTGAAGCTGCTGGCCGGATATCTGGACAGAAGAAACTCCTTCTATCCCCTCAATCGCAGGCACAATCTGGTCTTCAGCCGTTTTAGTCAGCTCAGGCAGAGATTTTTTCTCATCAGAGATGCTCAGGGACATGATTGGGAATGCATCAAGGCTGAGGCGGGAAACACCGGGCTCCTGGGCACCGTCTGGAAATTCAATGCTGTCCAGCGCTTCCTTCACTTCATCCTGTGCTTTATCCATATCTTTGTCAAAATTGTATTGTATCTGAACCGATGAAGCGTTCTGGAAGGAAGAAGAGCTTACCACTGATACTCCTTCAAGGTTTTGGACCCTCTTTTCAATCGGTTCTGAAATTTCATCTGCCACCTGTTCCGGAGTGGCACCCGGGTAGACCGTCATCACCGAAACAAGCGGGGTCGAAATGCTCGGGATGGTTTCCATTTTCATGTTCAGCCCGGAATACAAGCCTGCTGCCGTAATAATAATTGTCAGAAGCCAGACAGCAAATTTGTTCTTCAGGGAAAACTGGATAATGCTTTTCATACTTCCTCTCCTTGCTATAATTGATTTAATTGACTTTTTGTATTATGATGTGACTGACTGGTCACTACAGTGCCTAGCATAACTGACTGACCGGTCATGCGTCAAGTTTTACCACAGGTTTAAAATGTGGCGATATTGTGACTGGCAGCAGAACGCTGCAGTATCTATAAATGGCTTTAAGAGACCCAGACAGGGAGGTTCTGATCAATTGAAGGAAAAAGAAAAACTGATACTTGATTCCGCTAAGAAACTATTTGCAAAAAAGGGCTTCAGCTCAACCTCCATCCAGGAAATCGTCAATGACACAGGCATGTCAAAGGGAGCCTTCTATCTTTATTTCAAATCAAAGGAAGAACTCCTTCATGCTATTTTCGACAATAGCTTCGATGAATTGCATGCAGAAATTTTTGTATATGAAAACAGGGAACTGGAGCCCCGCGAAAAATTCATCAGCCAGCTGGGTTCCCTTTTCAATACATTTGCCACTCATAAAGACTTTATGATCATGCTTACCCGGGAGCAGGCGCTGCCAAGGGATGAAGCACTAAAGGAACTTATATTTGCACGGATCATAGAGGTGCATCAATTTTACAGAAATGGCCTGTCTTCCATCTATGGTGAAAAAATCACTCCATATCTTTGGGACCTCTCCATGATGATCGAAGGTATGTTCCACCCGTTCTTTAAAATTCTTATGCACGATCCTGAAAACTTTAAAGCAGATGGGGTTGCTGAATATATCATGCGAAGGATGGACAGCATTGTCGGCGGCATCCTCGAGGAAGAGCCGATCATCTCTGAGGAAAAAAATGCAGCTCTGCTGGAAGCAGCAAAAAAAATGCTTGCCGGGCACAAGGGTAATTTAACTTCGGCGGTGAAAAGCATGAAAAAGGAAGCGTTGTCAGGAAGGCATAAAGAAGATCTGGCAGTGTCCATGGAAGTGCTGGAAGCGGAAATATTGAGCAGCAGCCCAAGGGTTCCAGTCATTCAGGGCATGCTGTCCAACTTCAAGGGAATCCAGGAATTTGATTCCTATATTTCTGTGATTGCAGCGCATTTCCATATAAACTTGTGATGGATTGGGAGGGATGTGTAAGAGCATTGACTCACCCCCCGAAAAGGCTTCATATAAAAAAAGGCAGGAGAATGCATCAATGACGCATTTTCCTGCCTTTATACCCTTTCTTTATCTTTCTCGTAAACGGACTCCTGGAATTCCTTCCATTGCCTCAGCTGTTCAGAATACATACCAAACTCTTTTTTATTCCTGCAGTCCAGGGACTGATTGACTTTATAGCTCAAATGGTTCATCTTTAATGCCAGGTCAAAGAAAGAGCATATCTTTCCGGTTAAATAATAATCTTCTAAGTCAGATATAGACATATATACTTGCCGCTCTCCGTTAATATTGATTAAAAAGAACCATCCCAGAAGGTCAACATACTTTTTCTCACACGTTATGGCCAGAACATCGCCCTTTTTCAAATCGAGCGGTCCAGGCGCCTTAGCCGCACAGCATGCCCTGCAGACAGGATATTCATGCCTGAAAGCTTCCAATACCGCAAACTGATGATTCATATCAGTCCCTCCTATCAAAAATTTTAAGATATGTATTAAAGCGGGACTGCAGAGGGGGTTTGGCAGGTCAGTCCCGCTTTAAGTGATATTGATTCTCAATATCATTAAGTTTATTACAATTGATATTGATTCTCAATGTCAATTTGAAAATAGCATTTTTAAATTTTCATTTGATTAGCTTCCGGCAGAAAAGCCGCACCCCCAAAGGGATGCGGCTTCAATGGACCTGGCGGGATTTCAACCCGCAAAATGCACAATTTTTCACAGTAGTAAAAACCGGCTGCTCTTTGCATTGAGCTACAGGCACCATGCTATTATATTCACCAGTTTACAAAACTTTATACAAAAAAAGAATGCCGCGGCAATCGCGGCACCCCCTGGATGATTATTTTATAAAAAACAGAAGCCCGGAAAAAGGACGTTTTTTCTTGTCAGTCACTTTTATTCTGTCTGCCAGAATCTTTTCCTGGTTTTCCTCGATCCATCTTTTGACTTCCATCTTATTTTCGCATGTTGTATGATACATTTCACCGCTTTTTCCTGAAGCATTAATGACATATCTGCAGCTTGTATTTCCCATGCAAAACCACCCTAATAATGATTTTTCACTCATTATAGCAGGTTCATAAAATAACGCATCCATCTTTTATCCTGCCTTTTCCCTGTTGATTTATAGCTGATTTCCCAGCATTTTTAAAGGCAAAATCTTCTACTGGCCCTGGTTGAGGGTTTCGCTCCAATCAAGGATGGCGTCACCTTCCAGATATCTTTCGGCGTCAAGGGCCGCCATGCAGCCGGTTCCTGCAGCTGTGATGGCCTGCCTGTACCTTTTATCCTGGACATCGCCGCAGGCAAACACACCTTTGATATTGGTCTCTGTCGTGCCAGGCTTTACAGTGATATAGCCAGACTCATCCAGGTCGATCTGGCTGCCGAGGAATCCTGTGTTGGGCCTGTGGCCGATGGCAACAAAAATGCCGTCTGTTTCCAGGACTTCTTCCTCTCCGGTTTCATTATTCAGCACTTTAAGGCCGGTCACCTTATCAGATTCTGATAGGACCTCTACAGGAGTCCTGTTCAGTTTCCAGCTGATTTTCTGATTTTCCCTGGCCCTGTCCTGCATAATCTTTGAAGCCCTCAGCTCATCTCTGCGGTGGACAATGGTTACATTGTCAGCAAATTTAGTAAGGAAGTTGGCTTCTTCCATGGCAGAGTCCCCGCCGCCGATGATCAGGACCTTTTTCCCGCGGAAAAAGAACCCATCACAAGTGGCACAGGTGCTGACTCCCTTGCCTATATTGTCTTTCTCGCCGGGAATGTTTAAAAGCTTGGCAGAGGCGCCGGTTGAAAGAATGACTGATTCTGCTTCTATTTCTCCAATACCGTCTGCCTTCATCCTGAACGGCTTTTTTGAAAAATCTGCTTCTGTCACCCATCCTCTCTTAAAGACCGCACCAAAGCGTTCAGCCTGCTTTCTCATATTATCCATCAGCTCAGGACCCATGATTCCATCGGTGAAGCCCGGGAAGTTCTCGACCTCTGTCGTCAGTGTCAGCTGTCCTCCAGGCTGATCGCCCTCAATGATTACCGGATTCATATTGGCACGGGCCAAATAGATTGCTGCAGTCAGGCCGGCAGGTCCAGTTCCAAGAATTACTACCTTTTCCATTATGATCAACCTCCAATAACAGTTTCTATTGTTCCGTACCCTTTTCATCCTTATTTATAACAGGCAGCTGCAACTGGCCACTTGACACTTCCCTGTAAAAAAGGAAGCTTCCCTCATGACTTGGGAAGCTTCCTGCAGATCTATTTGTCCCTTATTCTTAAAAGCCGCAGCCCATTCAGCGTGACAATCAATGTTGCGCCCATATCAGCAAAGATGGCAATCCATAAAGTAAGCCAGCCGGGAATGACGAGCAGCAGGGCCACAAGCTTAATGCCCAGCGAGAATGTAATGTTCTGCTTGATGATCGTCATTGCTTTTCTGCTCAGCTTAACCGTAAAAGGCAGCTTCCCGAGGTCATCAGCCATCAGTGCAATATCAGCCGTTTCAAGAGCTGTATCCGTACCAGCGCCTCCCATGGCAATCCCAACTGTTGAAGCAGCCAGTGCAGGTGCATCATTCACACCGTCTCCCACCATGCCGGCACGTTTATATTTCTCCCGCAAGTCTTTGATATAGGAAAGTTTGTCTTCAGGCAGCAATTCGGCTTTGATGTCGGTTACCCCCGCTTGGACTCCAATGGCTTTTGCCGTTCCAAGATTATCACCTGTCAGCATAATAGTTTTCTCAATTCCTAATGCATGAAGCTTTTGAATGACATCCCTGCTATTTTCCCTCAGCACATCTGCAACAGCAATCACTCCCATTATTCCAGCAGGAGTTCCTGCTGCCATCACTGTCTTGCCCTGGTTTTGCAGGTCCAGTATCACCGTTCTTAATTCTTCAGGAATTCCATTCTGCAGTACTTCATCAAAAAGATTTGGACTGCCGACATAGCAGGTTTCACCACCTATCTTGCCTTTAATTCCTTTTCCCGTGATGGAGGCAAAGTCCTCCACTTCAATGTTTTGATAGTCCAGCCCTTCCTGCTCCGCTTTTTTCATGATGGCTGATGCCAATGGATGCCGGGAGCCGTTCTCAAGGGCAGCCACAGCAGAAAGCAGCTGTTTGGAGTCAGTCCCTGGAGAAGGGATAAAATCTGTAACAGCGGGACTCCCTTTTGTGAGGGTCCCTGTTTTATCGAATGCCAGGGCTTTTATGCCCCCCATCTCCTCCAGATGGATTCCGCCTTTGATCAGTACTCCATTTTTAGCAGCATTGCCAATCGCCGTCACAATGGCAACCGGAGTTGAAATGACCAGGGCACACGGACAGCCAACCACCAGCACTGCCAACCCCTGGTAGATCCATTCGCTCCAATCAGCACCAAAAAATAGAGGCGGAACAACTGCCGCACCGAATGCCACCACTATAATAATTGGTGTGTAGTACTTGGCAAATCTGTCGACAAATGCCTGTGAAGGGGCTCTTTCGGCCTGGGCTTCTTCAACAAGATGAATGATTTTGGCAATTGTTGTATCTTCTACGCGCTTGGTCACCTTAATTTCAAGGACACCTTCTTCATTTATCGTCCCAGCGAATACTTCATCTCCCTTTGTTTTTGACACAGGGACAGATTCACCCGTAATGGCAGCTTGATTAACAGAAGATAAGCCTTTATCCACTGTTCCATCCATCGCAATTTTCTGGCCTGGCTTTACTATCATGATATCGCCAAGCTGGATATCCTCCACCTCAACCATCAGTTCCTGATTTCCCCTGCGGATCAGCGCTTCCCTAGGGGATATATCCATCAGCGTCCGGATCGACTGGCGTGCTTTATCCATTGAATAGGTTTCCAGGGCCTCACTGATGGCAAATAATATGACAACAGTGGCCCCTTCCCCCCATTCACCTATAAATGCTGCACCAATGACCGCTATGGTCATCAGCGTCCTCATATCAAACTGGAGGCGGAAAAGGTTTTTTAAGCCTGTAATAAAAAGACGGCAGCCGCCGATTGCTATTGAAGCTGCGTACGCCAGGGCAGAGAACAAACTTTCCTCGCCGTTCATGTGTCCAGCTGCCCAGCCGATAATCAGCAGGACGAAGGAAGCTATAACATAAGAATGCTTTTGCCAAAAAGGCTCTTTCTTTTCTTCAAACCGCTGATTCTCAGGGATGATCCGCAGGTTTTCAAAGGCACCGGCCTTTTCCAGTTCCTTAATCGTGGCGTCTCCGTATACAGTCAGTTTTGAAGCGCCAAAGTTTACATTTGCATTAGAAACACCATCCAGGTGTTTTACGTTCTTTTCGAACTTAGCTGCACAGCCTGCTCAGGAAAAGCCCTGCACTCTATAGACCGTTTTATCAATAGATTTCCCCAAAGACTCACTCATTGGCCGGCCACCTCCTTTTGATGTTCGAAGGCAATCCGTATCAGCTGCTTCACATGCTCATCATCCAGGGAATAATAAACGAGCTTGCCTTCTTTGCGGTATTTTGCCAAACCAAGATTGCGCAGCAGGCGCAAGTGGTGGGAGGCTGTAGCAGTCGTACTGCCGACAATATTGGCCACATCACATACGCACAGCTCCTGTTCATGGCAAAGGGAAAGAGCAATCTTGACCCTGGTATCATCGGACAGCGCTTTGAATATTTGCGCAACTGCCTGTGTATTTTCTTTTTCAATGCTTTTCTTTATACGTTTAACTTTTACTTCATCCACACATTTTACTTCACAAATGTCATTCTGCTTCATAGCTTCACCTCAACATTCAAACATGTATTTGATTATTAGTTTATGCAATTATTGGCAAACGGTCAAATAATTGTTTGAATGTTCCGGGAAAATTTCTGTGAAGTATGTGTCTATTTTTTGAAAAAGCAAAAATCCTTTCTGACATTTGTTCAATAAGGATTGTTTCATTGAGAGGTTTTTTTGTATGCTAGCATAGTAAAAGAAGATTTAAAGAGAGAGGGAGGTTCGATGAAGAGATCTATTTTTCCGATTCTTGCTGCTATTACGCTTGCGGCAGGATGTTCTTCTGCAGAGGAGGATTCCTCACATGCAGGCCATTCAGATGAACATAAGGATCAGGGTGCTCCAGAATTAACTTATACCCTGGGAAGCAATGATTGGGCGGCCGTGACCACTTACACAGACAGCCCGGAAATACTGGAAGCTTATCAGTTTGCAGTCGAGCATCCCGAGGTACTTAATTATATGCCATGCTATTGCGGCTGCTACGAGGAAGATGGCCACGAAAGCAATACCAATTGCTTTGTTGACAGTGTCAGCGGCAGCACCGTTTCCCTTGATACAATGGGCTTTGGCTGAGGGGTCTGTGTAGACATAGCCCGTGAGGCTAAATCAGAGTTTAATAAAGGGACACCTCTTAAGGATATCCGTACAATGATCGATGAGAAATATAAAGGGACAGGGATTGAATCAACTCCTACCCCAATGCCTGAAGTGTAAAAGCTTTGGCGGCAAAGGAAAAGCACACATCTGAAACTGCAGATGTGTGCTTTCTATTTTTGAATTTTAACAGGAGCTGCCTTCATTTTCACATTTCTTACTTAAACCAAGACCTGCGCTTGACTCAAACGCCAGTTTCGCTGAACCGCTTGATGCGATCTCCTATCTCATCACTCACATGCTTACCTACCTTTCGTTAACCTGCCTCAATTGGCATAGGATAATTCTGTGGGTTTAAAAAATTTCCACATAAAGATGATTAGCAGCATGATGCCTGAAGCCAGCCAAAAAACATTTGCCATTCCTATTGCTTTTTCTAACGAATATCCAAAGATTGGCCCTACAGCTGCTCCCAGATCAATTACGATTGTATAAGATGTCATAAAAAAGACTTTCCCAGAAGACTTAGAACAATATTGAGACATAAGTGTATCCATCACGGTAATAAGACTTGAAGAGGTCAGCAGATGCAAAAGTAAAAAAGGCAGCCATACTGCAATCGGCAGATGCAGGGGAATCACCGCCAGAAGAATCGCAGCCACACCTAAAAATGACAGCAGTATCTTGTGTTTTTCATCTGTTCTGTCCAATGCAGATCCTACTTTTGACACGACGAAAGGAGCAATTCCCCATCTGATTGCCTGCATAATGCCAGCTAAAGCAGCTGCCCCTATGGCCAGCCCATGGATATTGACTTGATCTGAGTATTGAATTTCAATCAAATGGCTTAAGCTTGCTGTCAGCATCCCATCAAGAAGCATCATCACCAGGAAGGCTGTCAGAAAAATCCTGATTAATTCTGGTTCCTTAAGCAGCTTCACATTTTCATATATGGTTGGTCCTGTTTGTTTTGGCGTATTTGTATGCAGAGCCTCAGGAAGAAATAGATGCAGGAAAGGAAGAATGATGAAAACAGAAAACCCTAATATCATACTGATGGCTGACATCCCGAACAAATCAGCAAACAGACCCCCTAGAAGCATGCCGAACAGGCTTCCGAGCCTGTACAGCCCGTTATACAACCCCATGAGCTGGCCCCGATTGCTGTCCGCTGCAAGCTGTAATATCAATAAATAAGCTCCAATCTTAAATATGGACCAGCAGAACCCCCAGATTGACCGAAGAAGAATCCACAATTCAAAATCTTTCACCACACCATATCCTAAGGTCGTGATGCCGCTAAAAATAACAGCTATGTACATCGCATTTCGAAATGTGACCTTTTTAAAGAAAAAACCAATGAGCGGATTCAGCGGCAGTCTCACAAAGCGGTTAACAGAAAGTAATACGCCGACCTGGATCAAAGATGAAAGCCCCGCTTCTTTCCAATGGACCGGCAAAACAATATAAAGCATAGAATCACCAGCCATACAGATTGCGGTCAAAAGGGCCATGCCTATTATAGTCTGCCTGTCAGTCTGCATTCTGCCCTCCCCTTTCAAAAGGACCAGTCATGTTTGGCTGGTCCTTTGTGCTGACTTATAAATTTTTTAATTCCAGCGAAGCGACAACGGCAGGTCCGCAGCAAGATTCCTGGCCGGCGCTCGCAGCCATGGTGTCAGACACACAGCAGCTTGATTGGATATTCGTGCTGCATACCCCTGTCTCGGGCAGCTCAAGCTGCACTTCTTTTGCGCCTTCTTTATCGCCGGTTAGATACGCTACTATGGAACGGACCTGTTCATAGCCTGTCGCAAGCAGGAAAGTCGGGGCCCTGCCATAGCTCTTCATGCCTGCAATATAGAAGTCCTTCTCAGGCTGGCGCAGTTCCTTTTCCCCATGCGGCCGGACGGTCCCGCAGCTATGGATATTCGGATCTATCAGCGGTGCAAGTTCCCCGGCACTTTCTACTGCAGCATCCAGCTGCAGCCTCACTTCATGCAGGAATGCTGTATCCGGCCGGAACCCCGTGCCTGCCACAATTTCATCAATATCCCCAATGGACATCTCTTCTCCATTCAGTTCTCCGATTAAGGCTAGTTTACCGTTGACTGATTGGACCTTGCTGATATGAAACGGAGTTAAAACCTCCACAGCCCCGGACTCCACAAGCTGCTGAATTCTGATACCGAGTTCTCCGCGGGCAGGCAGCCCATCGTTTTCCTGCCCGCCATACACTTCAGCTATATGCTTTTTTCGAAGTATCCAGTGAATAGCTGTATCAGGATATTCTTCTTTAAGCCTCGCCAGTTCAAGGAGGCCGTTAATGGCAGAATGGCCGCTGCCCACCACTGCAATGGTTTTATTTTTATATTTGCTTCCCTGCTTTTGAATATCAGGGATACCATAATGAATGCGGTCTCTCAGCGTTCTTTCTGACTTCGTCCAGATTCCATTCGATAATATAGGATTGGGATTAGTCCATGTACCTGAGCAGTCAATTACGGCTCTCGCTTCGAATAATTCTGTGGAATCTTCAACATCCACATAGATTTGAAATGGAGCGCTGTCCCTCTTTCCCGTTTTGAGTTTATCGTGTGCTTTTCTTGCGATACCGGTGACTTTTGCTTGTAATAAAATGTTTTTCTTTATGGCCGGAAGGCTGCTTAAAGGAAGCAGATACCGCTCGATAAGCTCCTTGCCTGCAGGCAGCTCTTGATCATCCGGAGCTTCCCATCCTGATGCCTCCAGCAATTCCTTCGCTGCTGCATCCACATTGTACTGCCAGGGGGAGAACATTCTGACATGGCTCCATTCCTTTATGCTGGAACCCGCACCATCACCGGATTCAAATAATATAAATGGCTCTTCTTTTTTCACTAAATGGGCTGCTGCTGCAAGACCGACCGGACCTCCTCCAATAATCGCAACAGGCAATTGCCCCTCATTAACCCTCTTCATCATATGTCCTCCTCTATTTAAGCAAAATTTTTAACAGCCTTTATTGTCTTTCCTGTCTCCGCAGCATACCGGGGATTCTGTCATGACATTCGCCAGAAGGCGGACGGATCGCTGGACAATATCCCGCTCAAAATCATTCATACGGGCAAAGACATCTTCCAGATAGGTATTCACCTGCTCATCAATGCCATCTGCAACCTTCTTTCCTGAGTCTGTCAATGAAAGGATGCTCGCCCTTTTATCTTCTTTGGATGGAAGCTTTTCAACCAGCCCCATTTTGCTTAATGTCTGAATCTGCCTCGAAAAAGTGGCAATTTCCACACCCAGAAGATCAGCGACATACTGCATGGACGGATTATGATTGACGCTTATTTCATAAAGGATATGGCTTTGAATCGCGGATACATCTATTCCATCTACAGAACAGCACACTTTGTTCAGCAGTCCAAAGCTTCTGGTAATGGATTGAAATGATTCTCTCATGCTAGTCCCTCCCTATATCAATGCAATCTTTTTTTCCTTCGTTTCCGTGATGCCGGAAATGATGGAGCAAGCTGTTTTTCTAAGGCCTAATATAAATCTGAATGTCGGACCATGACTATGGGATGAAAGGGGACCTGCAAAATAAAGTCCAGGTATATTCGATTCAAATGACTCACTCAATCTTGGGAACTGGGAAAAACCTTGTTCCCTGTCAATTTGCTCACGCAATTCGGCATTGATAAAATAGGCTTTGTCTAAATCGATATGAAACCCTGAAGCTGACAGGAGATGGTCCGCCAGCTTTTCTGTCCCATCAGACAACTTTAACAGCAACTGGCCATCCTGTTCTTTTATCTGTTGAATTTGTACATTTGCCCTTTGGGGAACGATTCCGTCGACATATGGTTTTAAGAAATGGGCAATACTCCCTGGCGACTGGCCCCATTCTTCTTTCTTTTCATCATCAGTGAGATGGAAGAATACATTACCCAGATCCCTCAGTTCTATCTCAGCTTCTCTGCTTCCGGCATAATTAGGTGATGCGGCTCTGTACACCAGCTCCACCTCTGCTCCCTCACGCTTTAATAGACCGGCTGCTTCCCATGCACTCTGTCCGCTTCCGAGCACGATAACCTTTTTATCCTTAAAAGCGGAGAAGTCTGTGTATCCGGAAGTATGGGAAACCAGCTTCGGGGAAAAATTTTTAACCATTTCCGGCAAGTATTTATAATGTTCAACTCCCGTTGCAACAACTACATTTCTGGCAAAATGCTTTTCGCCTGAATCTGAAACAACTTCATAGATGCCTTCCTTAAAGGAAACATGAGTGATTAATTGAGGAGTAAATATGATTCCTGCTTTCTCCGCAAACCAGCTGGCATATTGTGTAAAAATCGTACGCGGAAGAGGAGTCACAAGCTGTATCCCTGTTTCCGCTGCAAATTGATGTACTGTCCACTTATCCTCAGGATCAGAAAAACTCACAAAATCATGCGGGGTTCGGATAAACATATCCTGCGGCATTTGATTTTTCCAAAAATCCATAGGATATCCAAAAATTTTATAAGAAAGACCATTTCCCAATGCATGGGCAGCAAGTGAAATTCCATAAGGCCCAGAACCAATAATGATGACATCCAACATAATAACCTCTCCTTTAGTTTACAAAATTGAGTAAATTTATGTATAAATAAAATACTTATAATTAATTTATAATACTTTTAGTTGAAATTTACAAGTAATTTTAAAAAAAAAAAAAAAAAAGAAGCCAGCAGGCCCTGATGTATTTAGCAGCCAATTGCTCTCATATCTTTTTAATAAACCGGCAGTATGAGAGGAAATGAGTGATGGACTTATAGAAGCTTTTTTCGTTTTGTTGGATTTTTGGTCAATATGCTTTCCTCTTCCTTATGGAGGGCCAGAAAAAAAGAAATGACATGCAGAAGGATTTCACTTGAAAAAATCAAGCAACTTCATCCACCATGGATCATCAAATTGACCATCAGATACCTGATGAAAACCGCTGAAGATCCCCAAATGTGTGATACCCTGTTCATGGTGGACATTTGGCGTATAGAAAGAGAAAAAAAGAAAATTCGTTCTCTCTGCTTTAACGATTGCCGGAGGCGGTTCTCCAGTTTGCTTCTCACTAAATTCCAGATAGTCCTGTTTTGAAGGATTGGTCAGGATCAATAAAATGGCCAGTAGAACTGCAGCTCCAAAAATAGATAAGCTCCTATTCCTCATGAATCTGTACCTCCATTCTTCTTCTTAGAAGCACATTTCGTTTAATTCCCCTGTAAATCCTTTTTTTTTAAACGATTTTGCCCAAAAGAAAAGGAAGCCGAACGGCTCCCCGTTTTTTTTATCCCTACAAATACTTCCTGTGTATCCCTTTCCCGTCATAGGTAAACAGCATCTGCTTGCCCTCAACGATCGTTTCGAGATTGACGCTGCGCCCCCAGAGCTGATGAACATAAGGAAGGACTTTCTCAAGGTACTTCAGATCCAGTTCAATTCCTTCAAATCCGTGCTTTAAGTACAGCTCCCCGTTTTTCAGATAGTCTCCGTCTGCGACTGTTAAGTATGGGAACCCTCCATTGACCCTCATGCTGACAAGCTGATCCCTTACCTCTTCCCAGCCTTTGTCCACGATCTTATAATCCTTCCCCTGCTTCTGAAACAGATACATATCCTCCCGCATGACAAGATCCTTAGTCAGGTAATTGCGCAGGAAGGAGATATCTGATTCGACCTCGCGCACTTCAAACATCTTCTCCCTGCCGGATCCGCTTTGGACGCCGCGCTTTTTCATTTCCTCTGAAGGATTGTCATAGCGGTCTTCAATATCCTCGAAAATTTTCAGGCCAAGATAATACGGATTGATATTAGTCCTCGAAGGCTGCACCACCCCTGCGTTAAGCTTCGCAAATTCAATGGATTCATCGCTGGTCAGATCCATCTCGCGGAGGATCCTCTGGTGCCAGAAGGATGCCCAGCCTTCGTTCATGATCTTCGTTTCCAGCTGCGGCCAGAAATACAGCATTTCCTCGCGCATCATCGTCAGTATATCCCGCTGCCAGTCTGTAAGCTCCCGGCTGTATGATTCAATAAACAGCAGGAGGTCCTTTTCAGGCTGCGGGGGAATTTTCTTCAGCTTCTTTTTCTTCTCAGGCTTCTTTTTGCTTCTGCTGTCCAGATTCCAGAGATCATCGTAAGGAGTCGCAGCCGGTGCTTCCTCTTCTTCATATTCAAAGTCTTCCGCGCTCCAGGCAAGCTTCGGCCGCATCAGGCTTGGATCAATATGCTCCTCGATGGCTAGCACAGCATCCAGGAAGGTTTCCACCTCATGCTTCCCATGCTCGATTTCATACTGGCGGATCCTTTCTGCTGTTGCAGACATGCTCTCCACCATGTCCCTTTTTGTATTCTGGAAACGGATATTGTTCTTGAAAAAGTCGCAGTGGGCCAGGACGTGGGCCACAATCAGTTTATTCTGGATAAGCGAATTCGAGTCAAGCAGAAACGCGTAGCAGGGATCTGAATTGATGACAAGCTCATATATTTTTGATAGGCCAAGGTCATAATGAAGCTTCATCTTATAAAACTGCTTGCCAAAGCTCCAGTGGGAAAATCGTGTGGGCATCCCGTAGGCGCCAAATGTATAAATGATATCGGCAGGGCATATTTCATACCGCATCGGATAAAAATCCAAGCCGAAACCCGTGGCAATCTCGGTTATTTCCTGTATGGCATGCTCAAGGCCTTTGCGGTCGGTGTCTCTCATCATCTCTCCTCCTTCATCTTCTTATCTCAATTTATGAGAGAAGGACGGGATTGATGAATCAATAAAAAGGGACTCTGCATCCTGAGTCCCTTAGTGCCTACTTTTTCTCTTCCACCGACAAGCTGATCAATTTATCATTGACAGTGTCATGCGACACCCTTACGACAACTGTCTTTGTTTTCTGTCCTTCTTTTACCTGAAACTCGAACAGATCTGCTGCCGTATTCTCTGATAATGCCTGGCGCCCCTGGTACTGGTAGTCGACGACTTCTTCCCCGGGATAATCCTCTTTGATCACGGAAGTCGCTATGCGGCCGAATTTTTCATAATCAGGCTTCTGCACAGCCAGGGCTGCCGGAGAAGCAAGTGCTGATAATAAGAATCCAAAAAGCAGCATAGAAAGAAAATGTTTTTTCATTTTTCAATCCTCCATCTTTTTCATTAGCTTTCTTCAGAACTGCAGACTTTATGCATGGTCATTTACTGCAGAGAAGTATCCTGCACTGCTTGTTCTATACAGGTAAAAGATGAAAGACGCGCTGTATCAGGAAGACCAAGATTTGCTGAGAGAAATCTGTACTGAAGGGCGCAAACTAATATCATCTCCTCAACATAGGAGGGTGAGCCAGATGAATAAAGTCGATTATGACCGGGCGTTATACTACACACACCGTTCAGAATGGGATAATCTCCTGATATTAATGGTCCGAACCCAGGACCAGTTCCTTTCCAAGAAAATTGAGCATTTCCTGCATGCGTATAACTTTGAAAAAGACTATTCCATGATCGAAAAGCATTTGTATTCTTTGCTGAGATATATCGATCATGCAAATGAAATTTCAGAGGACAGCCTGTTCAAGGAGCCTTTGTCAATATAACAAAAAAAATTCCACCAAAAAAACACGGTCAATCAGGCCGTGTTTTCCTTTGCTTCCCCTATTGTTTTCTCCTGCTGTCCTTCCTGGAGCAGCTTTCCTGCAATAACAGCTGCTGCGAAGGAAAAAATAAGCAGGAAGGATAGAATATAAAAACTGAAAGCTATGCTGGAGGCTCCTGACAGCCCGGTAAAAACAAGCAGCAGCAGCGTCCGGATTAAAAGCCCCATGGACCGGAAAAGGCTGTCTGTCCTGCCGATCAGATGATTCGGCACCCTTTCCATCATCAGTGCATTCCTGGCCACTCTTGTTCCAGCATTGCCAAAGGCAAGGAAGATCGCTAAGGACAAGAAGACAGGAACATCTTTTATAAAAACAATGACCGAAATGGCTGCTGTATAGGCACCGATCGTCAGAATCATCGACCTTTCATTGCCCCACCGGGAAGTGATGGCCGGAACAGCGAGTCCGGCCAATGCGGCTCCTATCCCATAAATCATGCTTTGGGTTCCATATACCGAAGCATCAGCCTGCAGAATATCCGCGATATAAACAGGGAACAGATAATTGGTCACCATGACGCCAATAAAAGGCATCATTGAAGCAAAAAGGAAGACAAACAGCACCGGACTTGCTTTAAGAAACAGCAGACCGCCTCCAGCTTTCACTTTCCCCTGCTGTTTAACAGAATTTTCTCCTGAGGTATAAGGAATCAGCCAAAACAGCCCAAATGCTCCCAGATAGGTCAAAGCATCAATCAGCAGCAGCCGCTCCAGAGGGACAGTGGATATGATGGCCGCTGCAAGCGCCCCCGCTGCCACGCTTGAAAGCTGGCCCTGAATCTCCATGGCGCCATTGAGCCTTCTATAGTGGGAAGGGTCGAAAATTTCCTGGTTGAATGCAAAGATGGCGGGATAAAACAATGTATAATAAAGGCTTCCAGCCCCGTACAGAATGATTAGATGAACTGTTTCATAATCGAGTCCAAAATAGCCGGCTGCGGAAAAAGCAGCGATTATGATAAAGCCTGCTCCTTCCCCGAACAAAAGTATCCTTTTGCGGGAAAAGCGGTCAATCAGCTGGCCAAAAAACGGTGTAACAGCAAAATTGATGATGGTCATGGCTATGGCCGCATAACCGAAAACCTTCCCGCCGTTTTCACCGGATGCAAGCAGCCAGGGAATCGCAATCATGGTAATCCCAGACCCGATGGAAGACAGAATATTGGCAGCAACAATAAAGCAGAAGCGACGATCGCGGTACAATCCATTCATGCTTTTTCCTTACTTGCCTTTCATCTGGACATAGCCATTTACATAAAGTTTCAGTTCATCCATCAGCTGATCGACGAGAGCTGCCGGCTCCTCGTTCAGCCCGTCATTATCATAATCAAAGCAGTGAGGATCAAGCACAAGCTGTTTTGGGATCACATTTGCATAGACCCCTCTTCCAACAGTCCTCATATTATTCAGGGCATTAATGCCCCCTTTTCCTCCGCCGGATACAGCGAGCAGTGCAACCGGCTTATGTGCGAACTGATCACTGCTCAGAAAATCAAGGGCGTTTTTCAGCACGCCGCTCATGGCGCTATGGTATTCAGGCGAAGCAAGAACGATCCCATCTGCCTCTGCAGCCCTCTGGCGCAGCTCCTTTACAGCCGTCAGCTCGTACTGGTGCTGCTCCCCGCTGTAAAGGGGAATCTCACCCAGGCTTAAATCAATCAGGTCTGCTCCGTACTTTTTCGCAATATACCGGGCAGCGATTCCTGTTCTGCCCTTTTTTCGTGGACTTCCGCTAAATACTGCAATTTTCATGCTAGTTCTCTCTCCTTTTCTGTAGCTTCTCTATGTTCTTATTATAGGGAGAGACTGCACCGCGGAAATCGTCGCTTTGTTTTAATGTTACATACACATTTAGTCTAACTGAAAATTCAGGCACCTACAACTTTGGATGGAGCCGTATTAAACAAGCTTCTCCCTCACAGCCAGCAGTGCTGCCTGCGTCCGGTCCGAGATCTCGAGCTTTGACAGCAGATTGGATACATGTGTCTTGACCGTTTTCTCTGTGATAAAAAGGGAGGCAGCGATTTCTTTGTTGCTTTTCCCTTTCGCTATCTCCTTCAATACATCGAGTTCCCTTTTTGTCAGTTCATCTATTGGGCTTTTCTTCTTATCCTTATTGGACAGATGTGACAGCAGGTGGGAGGTTGCCTTTGGATGCAGCTGATTTTCCCCTTGCGTAACCTGGACGATCGCCTTGACAAGCTCATCCGGTTCAATATCCTTCAGCTGGTATCCGGAAGCCCCTGCCTCAAGTGCCGGAATGACATGGTCCTGATCGGAAAAGCTGGTTAGCATTAGAACCTTTGTTTCCGGGTATTTCTGTTTGATCATTCTTGTTGCCTCTATCCCATTCATATTCGGCATATCCAGGTCCATGAGGACTATATCCGGCTTTAGTCTCCCTGTCTGCTCGACTGCTTCCAGCCCGTCCTTTGCCTCCCCCGCAATTTCAATCTCCTTCTGCGTCTTAAGGAAAAAAATCAGACCCCTTCTGACAACATTGTGGTCATCAGCCACCAGCACGCGCACTTTCATCATAATCCCCCTTAAATTGGTATGCTTATCTGTATTTCTGTCCCTTTGCCTGGCGCAGTTTTGATAGAGAAACTGCCGCTAAGCATTTCTGTCCTTGCCTTCATACTGTTCAGTCCCATAGTAGGCAGGCCTTTTCCTTTATGATAGTAGAATCCGCAGCCTGCATCCTTTATGATCATTGTGACTCTGCTGCTGTCTTTCTCCACAAAAAGCCGCACCATATCCTTGCCTGAGTGCTTCTTGCAGTTTCCGAAGGCTTCCTGCCCCATTCTCCACAATGCTTCTTCAATTTTCCCCGGGAGGGCAATGATTCCTTTTACTTCTGCCTCTACCTGTAGGCCGAGCATCTGGCCATAATTCTTCAGGGCGCTGACAAGCCCGTTCTCAAGGCCGCGCGGGCGAAGCTGCCAGATCAGTGCCCTCATCTCGCTGAGCGCCTCCTGGGCAAGATCTTGTATGTAAGAAAATGTTTCCTTCACTTCAGCCCCTTCGGCCATTTCCATCCCGCCCCTTGCCGTTAAATTCACAGAAAACAGCAGCTGATTGACAGAGTCATGCAAGTCTCTTGCAAGCCTGTTCCTCTCAGCCGTAAGAGCCAATTCCTGCTCCCTCTGGGTCAGGGCAATCCGTTTAAGGGCCGTGCCTATTTGAAACGCAACTGATTCCAACAATGCCAGCTCCCCATCAGAGAATCTGGTTTTATGAGGGGAGCCGATATTAAGAATGCCGAACCTCTCTTCCCCTGCCCTCAAGGGGACACTGGCATGGTGGGTCAGCCCATTCGTATCTCCGCGCCCCTCTTCAATCGCTTCTTCAATCCGCTTGCAGCCGATAATATTGGTCGCCTTATTCAGCTTGCCATTATTGAATCTGTCAACGCACCAGCAGCCTCCCTGGCACATTGGCGCATAGTGATTTAAGGACAAGGCCTGCGGAAGCCGCTCTTTTGCGGCAAGATGATATCCTCCTTCCCCATCAATCAGAAAGATCCAGCCTGTTTCCAGATTTGTCACTTCAAGCAGCTTCTTCAGCACTTCCGGCAAAACTGACTTTATATCCGTCCCCTCATTGAGAAGCTCTGCGATTCCTTTTAATATTTTCACTTCAGAAAGCCGGTCTTCCATGGTCATAGTCGTGCCTCCCATTTTTACTCTCTTTATTATAAAGCTTTGTGAACAGTTCGGCCTTCGCATTTTGGATGAGAAGCGTCTGCGGCTAAAGTTGCAGCTTCTTTATTAAAAATGCGCAGAAGAAAAGGCGGATTCTGCTCTGCAGAACGGCCGCCTTTTCTTTGGTCAGGCCTTCTTGGCCTCTTCAAGCTTTTTCATTTTTTCATCAATCAGATTCATGAACTCGTTTTCAAGCTTTGCCAGCTTTTCCCTGCTCTCTTCCAGTCCTGTGCTGTTGACTCCGAAATAGAATTTGATCTTCGGCTCTGTTCCGGAAGGACGCAGGCAGATCCATGAACCGTCCTGAAAAAGATACTTGATGACATTGGACTTCGGCAGGCCGATTGGTTCTTCCTCGCCTGTGGCCGGCTTTGCAAGGCCTGTCAGATAATCCTCCATCCTCAGGACCTTCCATTCACCCAGGCTTTCAATCGGATCTCTTCGGAAGGAAGCCAGCGTTTCCTGGATCAGCTCGGCCCCCTGCTTCCCTTTAAGGGTGAGAGATCTGAGCCCTTCCAGATAATAGCCATATTCCTTGTAGATAGCCATCAGTGCATCGTACAGCGACATACCCTTTTTCTTGTAGAAAGCGCATGCTTCTGTCGCCAGAAGGGCAGCCTGGACGGCATCTTTATCACGGGCAAAATCGCCGATCAGATAGCCATAGCTCTCTTCGTAGCCGAACAGGAATTTGTAGCTGTTTTCTTTATAGAAAGCATTGATTTTCTCAGCGATGAATTTAAAGCCCGTAAGCACATCCATGACCTCTACATCATGGGACTCGGCAATTTTTGCACCCAGTTCCGATGTAACAATCGTTTTCAGCATCGCTCCATTGGAAGGAAGCGTTCCCTTTGCTTTCTTCTCGTTCAGAATATAGTGAAGCAGAATGGCGCCGGTCTGATTCCCGGTCAGAACGGTATATTCCCCTCTGTCATCCTTGACTGCGATTCCAAGCCTGTCTGCGTCAGGATCTGTTGCGATCAGAAGATCTGCCCCAACCTCATTGCCGAGCTTGATTGCGAGTTCAAATGCGGCATGCTCTTCCGGATTCGGGCTTTTGACAGTTGAGAAGCCCGGGTCCGGAACAGCCTGCTCCTCAACGGTATAAACATGCCTGTAATCCATTGCTGCCAGTATGTCCTGCACTGGCTTACCGGCGGTGCCATGCAGCGGGGTAAATACTACTTTTATGTCTGTTTCACTGCCGAGGGCCGGATTTTCAGAAATGGTTTTGAGCTTTTCCTGATAAGCCTGGTCCACTTCCTCCCCGATCATCGTAATGAGCCCCTGCTCCAGCAGAGTTTCTTCTTCAGCCGCCTCTATCAGCAGCTCATTTTCAATTTCATTGACTTTTTCTATGACGATGTCTGCGCTTTCAGGAGGCAGCTGTGCGCCATCCTCGCCGTATACCTTATAGCCATTATATTCAGGCGGGTTATGGCTTGCGGTGATCACAACACCGGCAAATGCCTGCAGATAGCGGACCGCAAAGGATAACTCAGGCGTTGGCCTCAAACCATTGAATACATAAGCACGGATTCCGCGCGTTGCCAGCGTTTTAGCCGTCTCCATTGCAAATTCCTTTGACATATAGCGCGAATCGTACGCGATTGCCGCGCCTCTTTTTTTAGCTTCTGCCCCGTATGTTTCAATATAGGCAGCAAGTCCGGCTGCTGCCTTCCTGACCGTATAGATGTTCATTCTGTTCGTGCCGGGGCCGATTTCTCCCCTCATGCCGCCTGTGCCGAATTCCAGATCTTTATAGAAGGCATCCTCCATCCTGCTGTCATCCAAGCGAAGCTCTGCCAGCTCCTGCTGCAGGCTGCTGTCCATATTTGCATATCCAAGCCATTTTTCCGCTTTTTGTTTCCAGTCCATCTCTTTACCTCCCGGCTGCCTCTCAACAGGCTGATTGCAGTAAAGCATCTGGCGCTCGTTCTGCTTATTTGTTATGTACTTGTTCATCCCTTCACAGGGACTGTTTATTTTATACATTCTGCTGCGGCCCGCGAATTTCCTCCTGAAACCTTTCGAGCTTTCACGACAATTTTCCGCAATTATATTATATAGAAAAAGGCCTGCCAGTGAAAGGCAGGCTGCTGATGTTATTTTTTGTAATGAATCTTATAGATATCATGGCGCCGGTCCTTCAGCTGGCGGACTGTCCCGTCCTGGCGCTGGCGCCTGAGGATTTCAAGGTCCACGTCCCCGATCAGCACCATTTCGATATTGGGATTGGTCTCTCCGACGATGCCATCCCTTGCAAACTCAAAGTCTGACGGCGCAAAAATGCCTGACTGCGCATATTGGATATCCATATTTTCCGTTTGCGGCAAGTTCCCGACCGTTCCCGAAATGACCGTATAGATTTGATTTTCGACCGCTCTTGCCTGTGCACAGTACTTGACACGCAGATAGCCTTGGCGGTCTTCTGTACAAAACGGGGTAAAAATAATCTTTGCGCCTTTATCTGCTGCGATCCTGGCAAGCTCAGGGAATTCAATATCATAGCAGATCTGGATCGCAATCCTTCCGCAGTCTGTATCGAATACCTTCACTTCATCCCCGCGGCTGATCCCCCACCATTTACGCTCATTCGGGGTGATATGGAGCTTATATTGCTTTTCAATCGTGCCATCTCTCCGGAAAAGATAGGCAATATTGTAGATTTCATCATCATCCTCTTTGACGAAATGGGAGCCGCCGATGATATTGACATTATATCTGACAGCCAGATCGGTAAACAGCTCGATATATTCTTCTGTGTACTCTGTAACCCTCCGCACTGCAAGGCTGGGTGACTTTTCATCAAGGAATGACATCAGCTGCGTGGTGAATATCTCAGGGAAAACCGCAAAATCGGCCCCTGCATCTGAGGCGACGTCTGTAAAATATTCCACCTGGTTTGCAAAATCATCAAATGAACTGATTTGCCTCATCATGTACTGAACCACACAAATCCTTACTGGATAGCTTGTTTTATAGAATCTTTTCGTTGTTGGCAGGTAGTCGACATTATTCCATTCCATCAGGGTCGCATATTTGTTGGACTGGACATCATCCGGCAGATAATTAGGATTGATCCGCATGAGAGTGAACTCATTCAGGAGCTGGAATGAGAGGACCGGATCATAAATTTTATGGCGGGATACCTCGCTTACATACTCGCGCGGGCTCATTTCCCCGGCATATTTATGATAGTTCGGGATCCTGCCGCCAATGATGATGCTTTTCAGGTTCATCTGCCGCACCAGTTCTTTCCGTGCCTCATACAGGCGGTAGCCGATTTTCATGCGCCGGAAATCGGGGTGCACCATTACTTCAATGCCGTATAAATTATACCCATCCTGATTATGGTTCGTAATATAGCCATTATCCGTCACATCGCTCCACGAATGCCTGTCATCATATTCATCGAAATTGATGATCAGGCTGGAACAGGACCCGATGATATCGCCATCATATTCTGCGACAAACTGGCCCTCCGGGAAGACTTCCAGATGGCTCTCCAGATGCTCCCGCTTCCACGGATCCATCCCGGGAAAGCATAGCTCCTGCAGGGCTATGATTTTATCAATATCTTCAGCCCTTGTATTGCGTATGATCATTTTCTTCTCAAATTTACTCAAATCCAATTTTGACATACTGTCTGCATCTCCTCTTATTCGCGCTGCATGTTAATGGCATTTACACTATGAGGGCCTTTTCTCCCAAGGCTCCGTCACGCCCGCTGTGAATAAGGAGGCTTTCAGGCTGATTGCCTTCAGCACCCCCTCAGAAATTTCCTCATGGGTAAGCCATCTGGCCTTTTCCCCTTCAAAACGGAATCCAAGAATAATCCTCATCCACTTGAGAGAGGAAGTTTCCAGGCCTTTGAAAGGCTCCCTCGAAGCATGGCTGCCTTTAATCTCATACAGCTCTGTAAACTTGTCATCTTTCGCTATGTACTGCAAAAGCCACTGGAAGCTGTCCGAAGCATCGCTTCTCATCCAAACGGCGGCCAAATCGAACGTCCCCCGGTCCAGAACAGCTTGGATCAAGCCTTCCTGGAACTGGACGGGACTGTAATAGTCTGCTTGTATAAAAGATACGTCTCCAGGTACAGAAATTTCTTCCATCATTTTTAAAAAATGGTCATGGCTTCTGCCCATTGCACTGACATGGAATCCTTCTTTGCAGAGCGATTCAATCACTCTTTTTAACATACCCGTTCCGCCAATGACTAACGCATGTTTTTTCATATTAATACTCCTTTTACAGATAGGATAATATTAGGACTGATGCTCGCCCCTGTATCAATGGTAGAATGAAAGAAGGAATTTCCGGCTGCCGTTAACAGCTTATGCCTGCACATCTTCACTCATGCTGTCCTGAACACTGCAAAAATGTGAAGATTAGGTGTCTTTAATTCAAGGGAATTTACAAGTCCGGAGAATCTCTTTATAATTTCACCATAAACCAATTAAAGGAGAAGCATATGGATAAGCCAAAACAAGATCCGAGGGAAAACCTTTTATTCCTTTCCTGGGCAGCCTCCATCCTGGCGATGTTCGGAAGCCTCTATTTTTCTGAAGTCCGCCATTATGAGCCCTGCGCACTCTGCTGGTACCAGCGCATCGCCATGTACCCCCTCGCCGTCATACTCGGGATCGCTGTGATTAAAAAAGACTTTAAAATCAGCTTTTATACAATGATCCTCTCCGCTGCCGGTGCATGCATATCTATTTATCATTATTCTATACAGAAGGTCTCATTCCTTGGCGAAAATGCCCTTTCCTGCGGCAGGGTCCCATGCACAGGGCAATATATCAACTGGCTGGGATTCATTACGATTCCCCTGCTTGCGCTTACAGCTTTTATCATTATCTTTATAACAAGCTTGATCATCTGGAAAAAAACAAAGGAGGCAGTGTGATTTGAAGAAAGTCATTATATTTTTAGTTATAATCATAGCACTATTTGCAGGTGTGGCAGTGCTCACCAGTATGCAGAATAAAGAAAAGGTATCCGGCAATAACCCATACGGAACAGAGAATCTGAAGTCTGAAACAATCGACCAGCTCGATGATCCGAACTACCAGAACATTATTCTCCCGGATGAACTGGAGAAAAAGCTTGAAGCAGGAGAAGACGCAACCGTCTACTTCTTCAGCCCTACATGCCCGCACTGCCAAAGGACAACCCCTGTTGTCGCCCCGCTGGCAGATGAAATGGGAGTCGACCTTGTACAATTCAACCTGTGGGAATTCGAAAACGGCTGGGACAACTACAACATAAACGAAACACCAACAATCGTCCAATACAAAGACGGCAAAGAAACAAACAGAATCACAGGCTCACAAGACAAAGAAGTATTCGAAGAATGGTTTAACGAGAATTCTAAATAAGAAAAAACGCGAAGGATCGCTCCTTCCCGTTTTTACGTTGTATATCAAAAAGACCTTAAAATTTTTTGTTAATAAACAAGCCCCTACTCGTAACATCGCAGGTTAATCCGGCCGGAATGTCTGCAGTTACAGACATTCCCGAATCAGAGCTGCATTACGGAAGGAGCTGGTTGTTATGCAGGATGTCCAACAATTAGCGGGTTTATACCTCTTAAGACTTTATTTATCTAGTGCTCCTGAAAAAGAGATTGAAACGAATCTTTAGTCCCGATTATTGGTTTTGCAGAAATGTACCAAAGTTTAAAAAGACCTGGTGGTTGGAGTGGAGGGCAACGCAGACTCCTGCGGGAAATAGCGGCAAAGCTGAGACCCCGCAGGAGCTTGCTCTGAGGAGGCTGAGCGCCGCCCCACGGAAAGCGAAGTGCCCGGAACGGAAACCAACAGCTCCATATTAAATAAAACACTATAAAAAAACAGGAAGAAGCACCCCCGCTCCTTCCCGTTCTTCAACTCACTACTTCTGCCCCATTTTAAACCAAAAGCTCATTCGCCGCTTTCGTATACACACTAAACATATCACCCTTCAGCTCTTTTGCATCAATAAAAGAGCTAAAGCCGAAAGGAAAGAATAATCCGAAATCTTTCAGGATATGTACATTCTTCTGAAAGATGCCCTCATATCGGTTTTCCGGATCAGAAGATTCCAGGATAGAAATCAGCGTCTGCAGGCTGGCGATCACCTGAAATGCTTCCTTCAAAGTCCCGAAATATTCAAAATGCCTGGTAGAAGTATGCAGCACCTTCAGCTTTTCAAACTCTTTAATATCCTCATCTGAAAAATAAGCAGGAAAAATAGATGTATAAAAATAATCTACCAGTTCCCTGATCCTCTCTTCCTGGTTAGGAGTCGATGCAAAAACTACTTTCACTGAAAACCCACCTTTGTAATCCTTGTAATCATTTCGTAACATATAATCCTAGAATAACATATCAGCCGAATCTCTAAGGGTGGTAATTATACCCATAGAGACGGCATTTTTTTACATAGCCTAGGAAATCGCGAATAAAGAAACCGCTTTTTTTTACATAAAAATATGTCTTTTGGCTTACCCGCTTACAATTATACAATATTGGAGCATACTGGGGAGATATGAATCGGCTGCCGGCATCCATTGCATGGAAACATTTTTCATGTATGATTTATATGTGAATTAACGGCTTACTATTATAGGAAAATACTGGCTGAAGGAGGGCTTTGTATCATTATGAAGAAAAAAGGTGAATGGTTTGAAATTATAATCCCCAGCCACTGGGAGGGCATGACGCTTGAGGAGCTTCTCCGCAGCCGCTGGAAGGCCCCTAAAAAGCAAATCCATTTGATGAGAATGGAAAAAAGCATATTAGTGGACGGCTCAGCTCCTGCCTGGACATCACCGCTTATTGAAGGCAGCAGGCTGGGGCTAAAGCTTTTTGCTGAAGAAGATTTCGGCGTAAAGCCTGCATACCATGAAATTGACGTGCTGTATGAGGATGATCATATGCTGATTCTCAACAAGCCTGCCGGCATGGATACTCACCCCAATGAGCCGATGCAGGAAGACACGCTTGCCAACGCAGCTGCCTTTCATCTCCTGGCCAAAGGGGAGTACCGCCAGGTCAAGCACATCCACCGCCTTGATAAAGATACAACCGGTGTTGTATTGTTCGCCAAGCATGCACTTGCAGGAGGCATGCTTGATCAGCTTCTTAAGGAAAGAAAAATCAAGCGGACCTATATCGCCATGGCGGACGGGGTCATTAAACAAAAAAAAGGGGTGATCCGCAAGCCCATTGGGCGGGACAGGCATCACCCTACAAGAAGGCGGGTTTCCCCAGGCGGTCAGGATGCGGTCACTCATTATGAAGTTGCTGCAATATTTCCAAGAGAGCAGCAGACCCTTGTGTCCTGCCGGCTGGAAACAGGAAGGACCCATCAGATCAGGGTCCACTTCAGTGATATGGGCCACCCATTGACTGGGGACAGATTGTATGGCGGCAGCCCGGCCTTTCCGCGGCAGGCCCTTCATGCTGCCAAGCTGGAGGTTCCGCATCCCTTTACAGAGGAAGCAGTGGTCTGTTACGCACCTGTAACTGACTGCCCGGAAATGTTCAGAGGCTTTCAGCCGGAGGAGCTTTAAATCTTTCTGCAGAAGCAAATGAAGGATTCATGCTGAGCCACCTGAGACCCTCTTTACTGCAAAAAGCCTTACAGAGGGTTCTAGTCCAGCTGACTAAGACCCTCTGGACTTTTAAAAGCCACACAGAGGGCTCTAGTCCAGCTGACTAAGACCCTCTGGACTCTTAATAGCCACACAGAGGGCTCTAGTCCAGCTGACTAAGGCCCTCTAGACTCTTAATTGCCTTACAGAGGGTTCTAGTCCAGCTGACTAAGGCCCTCTAGACTCTTAATTGCCTTACAGAGGGCTCTAGTCCAGCTGACTAAGACCCTCTGAACTCTTAATATCCCTGCAGAGGGTTCCTGTCATGCCGACTATCACCCTCCATCCCCTAAAACTCAAACAGATGACTCCAGCTGAATAAACTCAGACCCTCTATCCACCTAAAAAACCAAACAAAAGATTCCACTACACCCTAGTGAAACAAATAGATAATCAAACACAAAAAAGCCCCTAAAAAGGGGCTTTCTTGTATTAGTCTGCTTTACGCATACCTTTCATGATCAAGCTTAGTACAAATACCAGAACAACAGCACCGATAATGGCAGGGATAATAGCAAAGTCAGCTACGACAGGACCCCAGTCGCCAAGAATCAATGTACCTAACCAAGCTCCAACGAAACCTGCGATAATATTACCGATTACGCCGCCCGGAATGTCTCTTCCTACGATCATGCCGGCAATCCACCCGATGATTCCACCAATAATTAATGCCCAAAGAAAACTTAACATAATTTCTCACTCCTAATTAGTTTTTTGTTTTGCAGAATTAAGTTTATAAAAGCATCAGCTGTTGCCAGCTGGCTCTAACAGATTGACTGGCGCAAAGCCTTCTTCATCTCCGGCCTTTACCGCCACTTTTACACGGACCGGATCACGGTCCAGCACTTCCAGTTCGGTTCCTTTTTCTACAAGCAGCGCATCCTTTTCTTCTTCCAGCTGTTTGATTCCATCATAATCATTGATCTGGATGAAATCGTAGAGACTGTCATAGGCTTCTGGGGTCGCAGCGAGGTAAAAATCCTCCTCCGCTTTAACAGTATCCCCTTTTTCGACCATTTCTTGCTTAACAGTTTCTTTGCCTTCCTCTAATGCACCTTTAATCTTATCAATCGTATCAGGCGCATTTTCTTTAACATCATCAGCAGCCTCTTTGGTCTTCTCTTTGGCAGATTGAGCAACTTCCTCAACTGACTGTTCCAGTTCATCAGCCGCCTGATTCAGTTCCTGCTCAGCTTCCTGCCCGTTGCTGCAGCCTATAAGAAATATTAAGATGGCAATAATCGGTACCGAATAGAGTTTTTTCAATCATCACCCTCCTTTTCGGTTTGTTGTTTGCTGCTTGTACAAATAAATTACCCCAGCTTCAAAATCTAAAACATGCGTCTTCTTTCCTTTATTTGCTAGGGTGAATTTTTACACAGCGGGAAAACAAGATAGTTGGTCTTGTCTCTGCGCCAAAATGTTCTTGAAAAACCGAAAGCGGCTGCTCCCGCTGCAGCCGCCCATTTTATATAAACGGCTTCCGCCGATATTGTAATTATCTTCTTCCCCTGGAAAACTTGTCCAAAACTGATTTTCTGCAAAGATTTTTTCTAAAACGAGCCCAATTTTCCATCAGCAGAATTTGTGCCTAACAAAAAAGAATCCTGTTCAACAGGATTCTTCTGCACGCTTTATTCTTCAAGCAGGAAATCGGCCTTCTCCCCTCCGTAAAAGTACAGCCGGTGGAGCGGCCTGGTCATTCCCACATATAGAAGCTTAATATCGATTTCTGAAGATGCATCATATTTTTCATGTATCGAAACAATGAATACTGCATCAAATTCCAGTCCTTTGGATAGATAGGAAGGGACAATTACGATTTCATCCTTCGGAATGCTTTCCCGTTCTGCAAGCAGACGGACTTTTTCATCAGTCTCTTCCTTGAAATAATCGAATAAAGTCTGGCAGTCCTTCATTGTTTTACCGATGACAGCAAAGTTCTTTAGCTGTTCTTCCCGCAGCTCCTTTACCTTTTCTGCAATTTGCCGCGCGAGCCCGGCTCCTTCTTCTCTTTCTATAAAAGACGGGCTCTCACCATGCCTGACAACAGGTTCCACCTGCGGAAAGGAGTAGGGCAGGAGCTTCAGCAGGCGGTTTGCTTTTTCCATGATTTCTATTGTCGTCCGATAGCTTTTCTGAAGCTCAGTATAGGTAGCACGCGGGAATATCTCGGTGACGACCGGTTCCCAAGCCTTTAGCCCCCGATAAGAGTGGATTCCCTGAGCGAGATCTCCCACCAGCGTAAACATATCTGTATCACAGGCCTTTTTTAGAGCATATATCTCCATATAGCTGTAATCCTGGGCTTCATCAATGACAATATTTTTTGCCTTTAAATCTTTATCAACCCCGTAAAGCTCTGTCTGCAGATACAGAAGGGCAGCCAGATCTTCCCGTTCAACCTTCTTCTTGGAGAGAATGGAAAGTGAGTAGCTGCATAATTCTTCTGCTTCGCCTTTTGTCAGTTCATTCCCTGAAAAACGGACGATCCTTGACGGATCCTCGAAAAGCTCACGATAGTAATCCAGCGCCTTCTTTTTCGGAAACTGCTTCATATAGTCGGGCACAGCCCTTCTGATGCTCTTTTGGATCTCCTCCAGCCGCCCGGCTTTTTGATCAAGGGCATGCGAGACATATTCCCTTCTTTTATCCTGATCCTTGCCGCGGTATATGGCCCTGTCAATCCGGTCATCATAGTAGGCTTCAATTTTGGCGAGGATATTCTTTTTCTTCCTTTTCAAATCGCCTTGAAGGATGCTCTTAAGCTTTTCAAGCCTCCGGAAATAGGGAAGATAATGATAATCTTCATGAAAAAGCCTGATGAATTTCTTTCTGCTGAACAGGCGGAACTTATCCGCCATAAAGTCGTCAGAAGGATAAAAGCTATAAGAGATGCTCTTTAAGTACTGATCTAAAACGGTCTTGAACACCCGGGATCCCTTGATTTCTGAAACTCTGAGCCCGAATCCTTCTTCTTTTTCTTCAAGAAGCTGGATGAGCTTCCTGTCCTCTGCAATGGAGAAATTTCCGGATAGGCACTGCAGGACATACTCGGGAAACGTTGTCTGCCTGACTCTTTCCACACCTAGCTCAGGCAATGCTTCTGATATGTAGTCTATGAACAGCTGGCTCGGAGCCAGGATCATCAGCTGCTCCGGCAGGAAATTCTCTTTGTACTGATAGATGAAATAACTGATTCGGTGGAGGGCGATGGTTGTCTTTCCGCTTCCCGCTGCTCCCTGGACGATGATGGGCTTGTTCAGATCAGCCCTGATGATGCGGTTTTGCTCTTCCTGGATCGTTGAAATAATTTCAGTCAGCCGGCTGCTGGAGCTTTTGGCGAGGGAATCCTGAAGCAGTTCGTCGGTAGTGGTTAGATCGATGTCCCGGATTTCCTCCAGAATGCCATCCTCAATCATTAGCTGTCTTTTTAATGTCAGCTGGCCATCATAATTTTCACCGTAGGCCTCATATTCGACCCTTCCAAGCCTGCCTTCATAATAGAGATTGGCAATCGGGGACCTCCAGTCCACGATAATCTGCTCCTGGTTTTCCCTGGAATAGAGCGAGGTTTTTCCAATATACAGACTCTCCTTCTCTTCCTGGCCTTTATGCTGGTAATCAAGCCGGGCAAAATAAGGCTTTGGATGGGCATTTCGAAGGCTTGACAGCTCATCTTTGGACATTTCAAAAAAACGGGCGTTTGTCAAAATGGAGGAATAGCTTAAGCTTGATTCGAGCCAGTCCGTGTCCTGAAAGGCTTCTTTCATATTTTCCTTGAACTGGTCTTTGCTGGATTCAGCTGTTTTAATGACAGCCTCCATATATTTTCTGGTAAAATCGAGCCGTTCACTTTCCTTCTGATAATCGGGATGCTGGTCTGATGTCATATGTTTCTCCTTTCATTCCAATTCAGCCGCTTGAGAAAGAAGTTTATATGGGCTTGTAAGGAGCAGAAAGTTATATTATCAGAAAAGTCAACCACTTACAACACCTTTCTGTTTCAGCTGGAAAAAATGTAAATTCTCAGGATACTACCATATAAATTCTCAGCCAGTATAGTATTTATATTAAGTTTTTGTAAATTTTGAGCGAAATGCTACCTTATTCGACAAATTTCATATAAAATATTTTCGTTTGGGGGATTTTTTGCTGGAGCTGAGGCAGGGAATCGCCACAAATTTTGGATGAAAGAGCTTCTTTAGCGGGATAGCGGGTATACTATGTAACTAACCGGAACAGCAATTTGCCATCCGCTTAAGCAGCTTTTGGTTCTAGGCATTTAACAAATGGGGGTTTAAATATGGTTTTCAAGAAGAAGGACAAGTTTGCAATTTTGTTGAGCAGCATCTCTTCCAACGTAAAAGAGGGAGCTCACTATTTTGCCGATTACAAATTGAAAAACGTCAGTGATCTGAAGATTTTTTCCGAAACGATGAAAGAGTATGAAACAAAAGGCGACACATTTGTCCACGAGGTCATCAAAGAACTTAATAATGCTTTTATCACTCCGATCGAGCGTGAAGATATCCTCCACCTTGCGATGAGCATGGATGATGTCCTTGATGGGATTGAACATTGTGCTGCCTTGTTTGAGATGTACTCGATTACACAGGCAGACGATTATATGCTTAAATTTGTTGATGCCATCCGCAGCTGTTCATTGGAAATCGAAAAGGCCGTAGAGCTGCTTTCAACCAAAAAGCTTCTTGATATCAGAGAGCATGCCATCAAAATCAAGGATTACGAATCAAAATGTGACGGGGTCCTGCGCCAGTCCATCAAGCACTTATTTTCAGTTGAAAAAGATCCGATCCGCATCATTCAATATAAAGAAATTTATGAAAACCTGGAAGACATCGCTGACAGCTGCCAGAATGTCGCCAACACTCTAGAAACCATCATCATGAAGAATGCGTAAGGAGCTTTCATAAATGGATTCCATATTCATCATAACCATACTGATTGTCATAGGGGCATTGGCCTTCGACTTTATTAACGGCTTCCATGATACAGCCAACGCCATTGCTACAGCCGTCTCAACGAAAGCACTGAAGCCAAGGCATGCCATTATTCTTGCCGCCACGATGAACTTTGTCGGGGCTATGACCTTTACAGGAGTAGCCAAGACCATTACAAAAGATATTGTTGATCCCTTCACTCTGCAGAACGGATCAATTGTCATCCTGGCAGCATTAATTGCTGCGATCTTTTGGAATTTGCTCACTTGGTATTACGGAATTCCGAGCAGTTCATCTCATGCGATTATCGGCTCCATTGCAGGCGCTGCGATAGCAGCAGCAGGATTCCAGGCCCTTAATTACGGGGGCTTCATGAAAATCATCCAGGCGCTGATTTTCTCTCCGCTCATCGCATTTGTTGTTGGATTCATCGTATATAGCATTTTTAAAATTGTTTTTAAACACAATAACCTGACAAAAACAAACAGGAATTTCCGCCTGTTCCAGATTTTCACTGCTGCCCTGCAGTCATACACACATGGTACGAACGATGCCCAGAAAGCAATGGGGATCATTACAATGGCGCTCATTGCCAATAACTATGTCACAACTGATGATATCCCGTTCTGGGTCCAGTTCTCCTGTGCCTTGGCAATGGGGCTTGGTACTTCTGTCGGCGGCTGGAAAATCATCAAGACTGTCGGCGGCAAGATCATGAAAATTCGCCCTATCAACGGTGTTGCAGCTGATTTGACCGGCGCAGCCATCATCTTCGGTGCAACGGCAATACACCTGCCGGTCAGTACAACCCATGTCATTTCTTCTTCCATTCTTGGAGTGGGATCAGCCCACCGCCTAAAAGGCGTTAAATGGGGCACGGCACAGCGGATGCTGATCACCTGGGTCATCACCCTGCCGATTTCCGCTACGATTGCAGGTCTTGTGTACTTATTGCTGAATGCAATTTTCTAAACAAACAGCAAAAAAGCTATTGGAGCCAATCTCCAATAGCTTTTTTTTCATCCCAGATGCTTTTTCTGGAAGCGGGCTATGTTCTCATATTCGCCTTCAAGTGCTCTGGATAGGCGGATGAAGACCGGCAGCAGCTCCTGGTAAACAGCTGCATTCTCTGGATTCGGCTTATGGCTGAAGGTATCCCCCACCATGCCTGACACAATGCTCAGATCCTCGATTTCACCGACGGCATACAAGCCCAGGATGGCAGCGCCCAGGCAGGAGCTTTCATAGCTCTCAGGCACGACGACCTCCTGATTGAAAATATCAGCCATCATCTGCCTCCACAGCTCAGATCTTGCAAATCCGCCTGTCGCCTGGATTTTCTTCGGCTCCCCGATCAGTTCCTCCAGGGCCAGCAGGACGGTGAACAGATTATAAATAACCCCCTCAAGAACAGAGCGGATCATATGCTCTTTTTTATGGTGAAGACTGAGTCCGAAAAACGAACCTCTTGCATTGCTGTTCCATAACGGTGCTCTTTCGCCTGTCATATATGGATGGAAGATAAGGCCGTCCGCGCCGGGGCGGACCGCAGCCGCAATCTTTGTCAGCACATCATAGGCATCCATTCCCAGCCTCTTGGCAGTCTCCACCTCGGAGGCAGCAAGTTCGTCCCGGACCCAGCGGAAAATCATGCCGCCATTATTGACCGGTCCTCCTATCACCCAATGCTTTTCAGTGAGCGCATAGCAGAAAATCCTTCCTTTCGGATCTGTTACAGGCCTATCGGTCACAGCCCGGATGGCCCCGCTTGTTCCGATTGTAACAGCTACGACGCCTGGATCGATCGCGTTGACTCCAAGATTTGATAGTACCCCGTCGCTCGCTCCCACTACAAAAGGCACCGAGGCATCAAGTCCTGTCAGCTTCTGATATTCCTCTTTCAGGCCTTTCAGAGTATAGGTTGTCGGGACCGGCTCTGAAAGCTTATCCCCCTGAATTCCGGCTACCTCCAGCGCTTCAGCATCCCACGACAGATCTTTTAGATTGAACATGCCTGTTGCAGACGCAATGGAATAATCGACAATATACTCGCCAAAGAATTTGAAGAATACATATTCCTTGATTGAGATAAATTTCGCCGCCTGATTATAGATTTCTTTCTCCTCATTTTTCATCCAGAGCAGTTTGGATAATGGTGACATAGGATGGATAGGTGTACCTGTCCTCAAGTAGATTTCATGGCCGTTCAGGTTGCGTTTGATTTTCTCGGCCCATCCGGCGCTCCTGTTATCCGCCCATGTGATGCTTTTGGTCAGGGGTATCCCATCCCCATCCACAGCAATGAGGCTGTGCATGGCAGAACTGAAGCTCACGCACAGCAGGTCTGCTGAACTGATGCCCCCTTCTTCCATGCAGGCTTTTAGGGTGCCGGCCACAGCTGCCAGGATGATATCCGGATCCTGCTCTGCAGCCGAGGGGCTTGGCGTATGTAAAGGATAGCCGATGGAATGCTTGGCAGCCACCTTGCCTTCTTTATTAAAAAGGACAGACTTTGTGCTCGTCGTCCCGATGTCCACTCCTAGCATATATTTTTCAGCTGTCATATGAACCTCTCCAATCTTTTAAAGCTCTCTTTTTAAGTTTACAACGAATCAAAAATAACATACACCGATATGGATTCCCTTCCGGGGCAGCATGTCCGGAAAGCAGAAGAAGGAAGCGCTCCCGCTCCCTTTTTCCTTTATATTTATCTGCCTCTGGTTAAGAAATGAAGAATCCGATTATAAATACAACCAGGAATCCGACAATGGCAATCAAGCTTTCCATGACAGTCCAGGACTTCAGCGTGTCCTTAACATCAAGGCCGAAGTAGCGGTTAACAAGCCAGAACCCTGAGTCGTTGACATGCGAGAAAATGGTTGCGCCTGCCGCGATAGAGATTACAATCAATCCAAGGACCGGTCCTTCCAGTCCCATGATTTCAATAAGCGGGGCAATAAGGCCTGCCGCTGTTACCATCGCTACCGTTGCCGAACCCTGGGCCACACGCACAAATGTAGCAATCAGGAATGCGAGCAGGATCGGCGGCAGTGATGAAGAAGCCATCATATCCCCAAGAACCTGTCCAACGCCTGAATCAATCAGAACCTGTTTGAAGACACCGCCGGCACCGGTTACAAGGATGATGATCCCGGCTGGCTCAAGAGATTTTGTCGCAATATCCTGTACCTCCTGACGGGAGTAGCCGCGCTTCGTCCCAAGGAAATAGAATGCCAGCAGTGTAGCCAGCGTCAGAGCAACAAATGGATGTCCCATGAAAGTGAATACGGCACGCAAGCCGTTCCCTTCATCAAGTACAACACCGGACACTGTATTAATTAAAATCAGTACAAGCGGGATGAAGATGATGCTTGCAATCATTCCAAAGCTTGGAAGTTCCCTATCATATTCTTTTTCTTCAATATTCATATATTCCGGAATGGTGACATGAATCCTTTTGGCAATAAATTTACCGAACAGCGGACCAGCGATGATCATGGAAGGTATACCTGCTAAAATACCAAACAGGATCACCCAGCCCAAGTCTGCACCAATCAGGTCAGCTACCGCGATTGGGCCCGGAGTGGGCGGAATGAAGCTGTGTGTGACAGCCAATCCGGCCAGCAGCGGTATCCCGTAGTATAGAAGGGATTTACCAGTTTTCTTGGCCAGCCCGTAGACAATCGGCACAAGGATAATGAAGCCGACATCAAAGAATACTGGTATGGCTACAATGAAGCCCGTGATGCCCAGGGCCCACTGTGCTTTATCTTCCCCGAATTTCTTGATCATCGTCTGTGCCAGGCGCTCAGCACCGCCGGAAACCTCGAGCATCCGGCCGAACATAGCCCCGAGCCCGACTACGACAGCCACAAACCCGAGGGTTCCCCCCATGCCATTCTGGACAGATTCGATGACGCCTCCAAGCGGCATTCCTGCAGCAATCCCTACAAGCAGGCTGACAAGGAGCAATGCGACGAAAGCATGAAGCTTGGTTTTCATTACAAGAAACAGCAGCAGGAAGATTCCTGCCATTGCTACTAAAATAAGCATTGAACCAGACATTTTTGTTCCTCCCCTATTAAACGCTTACATTTTTAATTTTAATAATTTGGCAGAATACGAAATAATTTTCTTCTTTATCTATTAACCAACGAAAAAAAATTCTTTCGCCTTATGTTTTTATTATATAAAATATTTTTCTAATTGCAACCGTTTTCAAAGAAAATTTTTTCTTTTATAATAGTACTATAGAAAAATTTGATAGGGAGTGCGTCAATGGAAACTCTTTATTGCTTTGCCCGCATTAAAACCCATTATTCCAAATTCAGTGATAAAGAAAAAAGAATTGCTGACTATATTTTGGACAACCCCGAAAAAATAGTCCACAGCTCCATCAATCAGCTGGCAGATGATTTAGGGATTGCAGATTCAACGGTTTTCCGCTTCTGCAAAAGGATTGGCTTCAAAGGCTATCAGGCGCTGAAAATAGCCCTTGCCTCTGAGATTGTCGCACCGATAAAGGATATCCATGAGACGATCCAGGAGGAGGATGACATTCTTACGGTCTCGGAAAAAGTGTTCCGCTCAAACATCAATACATTGGAGGATACCTTGAAGCTGATAAGAGGAGGCGCTTTTGAAATGGCTGTGGAAGCAATCCTGCAGGCGGAAAAGGTTGAGTTTTTCGGAAGCGGGGGCTCAGGAATCATTGCCCAGGATGCCTACCACAAATTCATCCGGACCGGACTTACCGTTCATGCCAACAGTGATTCCCATTTGCAGCTCATGTCAGCTTCCCAGCTTTCCGATAAAGATACGGCCGTGTTCATTTCCCATTCAGGGGCAACGAAGGATATGATCGGAGTGCTGAAGGTGGCCAAGGAAAACGGCGCCAGGACGATCAGCATCACCAACTTTGCCAAAACCCCGCTGACCCAGCAGGCCGACATCGCCCTTTACACGGTTGCTGAAGAAACAGACTACCGCTCAGAGGCCCTGTCATCCCGCATTGCCCAGCTGAGCATCATTGACGCCTTATATGTAAACGTCATGATCGCCCGCAAAGATGAAGGAAAGCAGGCACTTCGGAAAATGAGAAATGCCATCTCTTCAAAACGGATTTAACCTCGAAAATGAAAACGCTTTATATGCTGCGTATTTCAGGTACGGCTGTGAACATCAAAATTCACAGCATAACCAGCAAAAAAAAAAGACTGCAGACATTCAATTTTCATTGAATTTATCTGCAGTCTTCAGATCTTGCTTAGGCAGGATCATTTTTTATTATTCGCCGCTTTTTACGACCGCATGGCCGCCGAATTCATTCCTGAGTGCTGCCACTACCTTACCGTGGAATGTATCATCCTCAAGTGAGCGATAGCGCATGAACTGGGACATCGCAATAACCGGGGCAGACGCCTGGAAGTCAAGTGCTGCCTCTACTGTCCATTTGCCTTCGCCTGAAGAATTCATGACGCCTCTGATGCCTTCAAGCTTAGGATCTTTGCTGAACGCATTCTCCAGAAGCTCAGACAGCCATGAACGGATAACAGAACCATTATTCCATACACGCGATACTTCTTTGTAGTCATAGTTGAAATTGCTTTTTTCAAGAATTTCAAAGCCTTCGGCAAAAGCTTGCATCATTCCGTACTCAATGCCATTGTGGACCATTTTCAGGAAGTGGCCGCTGCCGCGCTTTCCAGAGTAAAGATAGCCGTTTGGAACAGAAATATCAGCAAACAGCTGCTCAACCTGGCTGAAAGCTTCTTTGTCGCCGCCAATCATCGTGCAGACGCCATGGCGTGCACCTTCCTGGCCGCCGCTTGTTCCGCAGTCGATATAATGGATGCCCTCCTCTGCCAGCTCATCTCCGCGGCGCAGAGTTTCCTTGTAGTTGGAGTTTCCGCCGTCAATGATGATATCTCCTTCTGTCAGCACGGCTGCTGCACTGCTCAGAACCTTTTCTGTGATGTCGCCAGCAGGCACCATCATCCAGATGACCTTAGGAGAAGGGAGCTTTGCTGCAAGCTCTTCTATCGAAGCTGCCGTCGCGACGCCTTCTGCCGAAATCTTTTCCATTGCTTCTGTATTTACATCATTAGCCACCACTTCATGGCCTTTGTCTCTCATATTAAGGGCAAGATTATATCCCATTTTGCCCAGTCCGATTATACCTAGCTTCACGTTTCTTCCTCCTATGTACAGCATAAGCCTTTGATTAAAATCCTTTTCAACTATAACATTTTATCTCCAAAAATCAATCACTACAACCTCTGCCCAATTACCTTATTCATGCCCTATTTCTGCTGGATTATTTTATAGCCCTTTTAAATCTGCTGAATGCACAGCCCGCTCCAGCTGAGATGCCATTTTTTCTTTATTATCCTCTGGCGGTATATTTCCCTTTTCTCTTCATTCTCCAGGAAAAAACTGGTCGGCCTGACCACTCCGCTGACGGCATCTTCCACTCCCCAGGGGGCACCCAATTTAAGGCGGCCCTGATCCAGGGTAACAGCAAGCGCAGTTGCTGTTTCAGGAAATTTGGAAACAGCATCAATAGAAGAAGCGTAAGGAGGCATCCCGTTCCGGACAGCCATCCTTGCCTGATTTTTCACGGACCATGGAACACCGGGCAGCAGCCTCCCCAGCAGCTGTTCAGCCTCCTTTTCAGAAGCTTCACCAGTATTTTCTTTATCGAAAAATATGACATCGATATCCGGGAGAGGCGTCCTCTCCCGGATATCATGCAAAACATCCCATATCTTAGAGCGGACAAACCCGGCACAAATCCACCAGTCCGGCAGCCCGGCAGCTTCAGCCGCTTTCAGGATGTCCATCATCCAGCCGTCCTCCTGAATGGCCTTTACTATATCTTCTTCACTGTTTAATTCCATACACTCACTCCCCGGCAGCATGTCCCTTCAGACAGTTTTCCTTTCAATCAGGGCTGCTTCTGCCTCCATCTGTTTTACCTGTCCGCTCGTGAGCCTTTCGAGGAACAGCCTGAAAGCTGTTTTGCCCATTTCGTTTACAGGCAGATCCATCGTTGTAATCTGCAAAGCCCTGGAAATCGGATGATTATCAAAGCTTAAAACAGCAAGATCACCTGGTATCCTGAGTCCCAGCTTGCTCCATTCCGCAATGATGCCGGCTGCCACCTGATCGCTGCTGACGAGCAGCGCGTCCGGCCTCTCTGCCATCCCATAAAGCTGCCTGGCCACCCTTTCGCCATCCTCAATGCCCAGGCATCTGTCAAAAATCCAATCTTCTGTAACGGCGATATTCTGTTCTGCCAGTCCTTCAGAGAATGCCTGATAACGGAGGTTGCTGTTTGTGCCGGTTCTCCTGGCAATGCAATAGCCGATTCTCCTATACCCTTTAGACAGCAGATGATCGAGCCCCTGGCGAAACGCTTTATAATGGTCGATAAAGACAGCACTGACAGAAGGATGGTCCAGCTTTTCACAAATGACTGCAGGCATGCTGAGGCAGTACTCCTCCATTTTGCTCCAGCTGCTTTTCCGGGAAAGAATGATCATCCCATCAACCATCCTCATTTTCATCTTTGCTAGTGCCTCTATTTCTTTATCAGGATCATAGGCAGTCTGAAAAAGATGAAGCCCATACTCATGCTTTAACGCTTCCTCTCCAATTCCTTCCAGAAGGGAAGAAAAATAAGGATGATTCACATATGGCAGCATAACCCCTACCGTCTTGGTCTTCCCTCTTGACAGATGGACTGCATTGATATTCTGGATATAATCAAGTTTTTCAATGGCCTGCATGACGGCCAGCCGCTTTTCTTCAGCCACATAAGGATGCTTATTAAGCACCCTGGAAACTGTTGACACAGACACGTTTGCCAGTTTGGCAATTTCTCTGATATTCGCCATCCCCTGACCTCCTTGCTTATCAGCATTATAGCATGCTGCATTTTCACTTGCGCTGGAACGCATTTCATACTTTATGCTCCTCTTAGGGTTTGAGAAATTCAGGAAGGAGGATGCCGGATGCTAGGGATTTTATGCCTGCTGTTCCTATGCGCTTCAATAATATCAGCTGCTGCCTATAGCTTAAGCCTGAGAAAAGGCAGCAGCAAGGATCATGAAAAATAACATGAGCAGCATAACAGAAATGAACCATCCCTGGCCGCAGGGGATGGTTCAAGCACTAAAAGCTTCCCGGCATAGAAGAAATTTTCCAGCCGGCTTTTGTTTTTTCAAATTCAATATGAAAGGTTTCGTATAAAAGTGTATCACCGAGCGGGGCCTTTAAATCAAACTCTTTCACGTCACCGGCATCCTTCATCTGAAGGATTTCTGCATGCTGATAGCCCATGATGGACCCGCCGTCTGCATTAGGCTGCACGAGTCTTCCATTGTGGACCTTGATGCCTGAATGAGTGATATAAGCTGAAATGGCTTCGTTTGTAAAAGAAGATGAAAAATACTGGATCAGCTTTGATTCTGAATCAAGATCCCTGCCCATAAAGCGATAGTCCAATTCATTGATCGTTATGGATTCCATTTCTTCTATATTGCCTCCGCTTTGAACATGCCAGCGCTTTTGTGCCGCTTCATTGATGGCAGCAGCCAGCATTTCTTCCTCCAGGTTTTCGAGCTTCTGTACAGGAGAGCCCCTCTTCAGGCTGGAGATTATTTCATCCTTTTTGGATACTGCCAAGCTGTAAAGATCAAAAGCAGGACTGCCCGGGGGATAGGGGTTTTTCCAACCTTTCCTGACCATATATATAAAACGGTCATCCTCAAAAAGCTTCAGCATATCTTTTTCATCAATGGGTTCTCCCGCATCTTTAGGATAAATCACAATATCAAACAGCTGCCCTTTTTCCTCCCCCTCGGGCTTGATGCTAGCAGATAAACGGTATTCATTGCTTGGTCCGGGAGATCCCTCCACAGCCAAATAAGGAAACAAATCAAGCGGGATAGCGAGCGTCAGGTCAGGTTCGGGAATATATAAAGCAGTATCCTGTCCCTTCCTGTCTTCAAGCATTGCTATAATTTCGTCTTTCAGCTCTGAAAACTTGCTGTAACCCGGCATAATCATGTTTAGGTTCATGCCCTTTTCTATTGATTGGATTGCTTCTTCGGGCTTTCCTTCCTTCACCTGCGCTTCAGCCAGGAAATACCAGTATATTGCTGCATCAGGGACTTCAGCTGTCCTTGCTTTATAATATTGTGAAACTTTAGGGAAGTAAGCTGGATACAGCTCTTTATCAGAAGCAAAGCGGCTGCCGTCCCATGACAGCATATCAACCTGATACACGTCAGCAAGATCGCGTGCCCAGACGGCCAATGAATAGAAAGATCCTTCTTCAGGGCGGACCATTTCCAGCTCGTGATAGTTTTCCTGGCCAATCTTTTTCAGGGAGCCTTCAGCAAAGGAAAAAATATTGAGCGTGCTTCCTGCTGAAGCGCCGATGCTCCAGCCCAGCAATAGTTCATCCGCTCCATCCCCTGTCACGTCGGCGGCCGCACCCCAGCCAACATCAAATCCAATCCCTTTTATATCTTCCTGCAAAGTCCATTCTTTTTGCACTTTTTTGAGAACAAGAGTCCCTGGTTTGCCGGGGTCTCCTTTGAGCTTGTAGAAAACTGCCGCTTCCGGTGACCCATCTCCATCAAAATCCGCTTCCAGTATGCTGCTTCCTCCAACCGGCCTGTCAGGAACCGCTAAAATTGCATCTGCAGGGAGGAACCGCTTGGCGACAGGCTCAAGATTTTCTTTTTCCTGAATCTTTTCTGCCGGGGGCCTTGGCGCCTGTATAAGGCTGACCGGCTCAGGAAGAAACGTGCACCCTCCAAGCAGCAAAAAGCCCAGCAGTATGGTTATAAGTTTGAGTTTTCTCATTTTCCCCTCCACTCTCCCTCAAGGGCTAGAAGGAAATACATTCTTCCATCCTTACAAAGGCAGCCTGATATATGCGGCAGTTCCCTTTCCTCTCTCACTGGCCAGCTCAAACTGGCCTTGGTGTGCCGCTATGATCTCCTGGCAGATTGCAAGTCCAAGTCCGGTTCCTGCTCCATGGATTTTTCCTTTATAAAACTTTTCCTTTACTGCTTCCAGCTCATCGGAAGGTATCCCTGCCCCTGTATCACTGACGATAATGACTGCTTCCTTTTCCTTCCGCTTCAGAGCGACAGATATGGTGCCCTCTGCAGGCGTGAACTTCAAGCTGTTATCAAGAACATTCAGCAGCACCTGCTTCAGCCGATCTCTGTCTGCATTTAAAAAAAGGGGTTCTTCCGTTATTTCACTGGATAAAAGGATATTCTGGCGATTCGCCCGCGGTCTAAGCTGATTGACTGTCTGCTGGACCATTTTCTGCAGCAGGATACGCTCAAAAACAAAGCCCGCCTTCCCTGATGAAAGGCTTGATAGATCAAGCAGTTCACCGAGCAGATGGCTAAGCCTTTCACTTTCGTCTGTAATGATATCCAATCCTTCGGTGAACACCTTTTCATCCGTCATGCTCCGGAGTGTAAGGGCCCATCCTTTGACAGAGGTCAAAGGTGTCCTCAGCTCATGGGAAACAGAGGCAATAAATTCATTCTTCAGCTTCTCATGCTTTTCGGCTTCCTCGGCCATATAATTTAATGTATCGGCAAGCAGGCCAACTTCATCATCCCGCTCCTTCTTGATCCTCACTGAAAACTTTCCGGATGCCATCAGTTCTGCAGCCTCTGTTATACGGCTTACAGGCTTAATAATCGTATTCGCCAGAAAATAGCTTATAATCCCGGCAATCAGGATGACGGCGAGTCCGATCATAATTAATGCTGATGCATTTTGCAGGAAAACTTCATTAAGCTGTTCGAGTGAAGTTGTCAGCCTGATGGCACCTACCGGCTCTCCGGAAACGAGGATTGGCCTTGCTACAGAGAGAAGCTTTTCTCCAGCTTCGGTCCCCGTCCAATAGCCTGTAGTACCGGAAAGGGCAGATTCTATATCCTGAAAACCCTTCAGGCTTTTTCCTTCCGACAGGCTGCTCCCTGACAGCAGTGCTCCATCCTTGCCGACGATCTGCACCTTAGCATCAAGGAGGAAATTGTACTGCTGCAGGAGCTGATCTGCAGAATCCTTGAGCGGCCTAGTCTGGAAATATTGCTCATAATAAACGGAGAACATGCTCCCCTGATCCCTGAGCGCCTGCTTGACACCCCCCATATAATAAAGCCGCAGGGCTGACAGGATGACGGCCTCGAAAAGGGCCACTGTGATGATGATCATCACAAGGTAGCTTCCTGCAAGACGTTTTCCGATCCCATTTTTCATGACTTATGCCCGCTTTCCTGAAAGCAATAGCCATACCCCCAAACCGTTTTAAGAAACAAAGGGCTTGATGGTTCATCTTCTATTTTTTCCCGCAGCCTCCTGATATGGACATCCACTGTTTTCGGATCACCGAAATAATTCAATCCCCACACTTCGTCAAGAAGCTCATCCCTAGTGACTGGCTCATTCCGCTTTTGCAGGAAAAACTTCATCAGCTGGAATTCTCTTGCCGTCAATTTTACAAGCCTGCCCGACTTATACAGGCGCTGGGTTTTGACTTCAAGCAGGTAAGGGCCCAGCTCTAAGGCTGCAGGACGGACCGGGGAAGTATTCCTTGATGTCCGCCTCAGAACAGAGCGGATCCTTGCGGCAAGCTCAAGCGGGTTGAAGGGCTTGACAATATAGTCATCTGCCCCGATTTCAAGACCCATGATTTTGTCCATATCCTGCCCTCTTGCAGATAGGATAATGATGGGCAGATCCGGGTGCCGCTCCCTGAGCCTTGCACATATTTCAAAACCATCCATATCAGGAAGCATCACATCCAGCACCACGAGTGAAGGGTTTTTATCCTCCGCAAGTTGCAACGCCGTTTTCCCATCTCCCGCTTCAAGCACCTCGAAGTTGGATCTTTCAAGATTAAATAGAATAAGCTTCCGGATCGGCAATTCATCCTCGACAACCAAGATTTTTCCTTCTATCATTCTAGTGACCTCGCACATTCAAATTGATTTCATAATTTTATTTTACAACGGGTACTGATTTTGGAAAATATTTTCATTTGTATTTTCAGAAAAAAATGCCGTCCTGCCCCCTCGCTGCCTTCTGGTTAGAATGGAAGTTTTCCAGTACACTAGGATTAGAAAATCATCAGGGAGGTGCACACGATGCCTGACTGGTCATATCATCCGATATTCAAACCGATTCTGGAAAGGCTCCCGGGCGGAGCGGGACGGGAATTTATCCATAAAGGGATGAACACTCTCTCATCGCTGCCGGGCGGCAGGCACATCATTGAATTTCTTGGCCATATGTCTCCGGCACCTGAACTTCAAAAGACGATGCTTGGATACAGCTTTCAATCGCCTGTCGGCTTAAGCGGGAAAGTGGACCCCCTTCTTTCCGGTACAAAGGCTTTTACCGGGCTCGGCTTCGGTTTTCTGGAAGCCGGCCCTGTTTCTATGGAAGTGCAGCTTTCCAGCGGGACCGCTGTCAAGCATCAAGATGGATCGATTTCCTATCCTGTCCCGCTGGAGTCCATTGGAGTGGATAGGACGATCTCCCAGCTTGAAAAAATGAAAGCTGCCCATCAGCCGCTGTTCATCAGAATAGATTCACCTGCTTCCAGCATGGATTTGGCAGCAGCTGAAATTATCGAGCTGGCTGGACGCCTTTGCCCATATGCTTCGGCAATGATCATTGAAAACGGTTGGAGGTTTAAGCAGGATCACTATAGAAGGATTGCCGGTATTCTTAAAGGCAAACCTGTCCTCCTGGGCACTTCCCCCGCTGCCTTCCGGAAGCAGCAAACCGTTATTGCCGCTTTGGCAGATGAAGACCTGATTCAGGGGATTGTATTAGATGAAGAAGCGTCTTTTTCAGGCGGCAGGCAGACCTTCCCATTGAGCGCTCCAGAAGCTTTCACGGATTGTTTATCGACTATAAGAAACGCATATCCAGCTGGCTTTCCTGCAATTATCTCCGGGGGAGTCCTTGAGCCGGAGGATGCCATTTCATTATTTACAGCAGGAGCAGACTTGATTATGCTGTCGGGAGGATATGTTTCCTCAGGGCCCGGGCTTCCAAAGAGGATCAATGAAGCGGCTGCAGACCCCGAGGTTCATGCAGGAAGGGGGGATTTTGGAGGCTGGATGCTGTATTGGCTGTTTGGTCTTTTCATCCTGATTGGCGGGCTGATCGCCCTTTTTTTCAGCCTGACATCTGTCATTCTTCCCTATGATGAACATTTCCTTGGCATCAGCCGGGAAGACCTTATACTGATGAACCCGCTGCTCATCAAATTTATGCTGCACGACCGGATGACACTCGCCGGGACCATGATCTCCGGCGGAATCCTCTATATGGAGCTTGCCCGCCACGGTGCCAGGAACGGTCTCCACTGGGCACGGAAGGCCATCAATGCTGGCGCGGTGACTGGTTTTCTCGGAATCCTGCTGTTTATCGGATACGGCTACTTTGATTGGCTTCACGGACTTTTTTGGCTTATTCTGCTTCCCTTCTTTTTATTGGGGCTCCGGAACTCAAAGGAAGCCAATCAAAGGCCTCGTTCTATTAATAAAAAAAACACAGCAGCCTGGCGCAAAAGCCTCTGGGGGCAGCTGTGTTTTGTCATCCTTGGTTTTTCTTTTGTTATTGGGGGGATATCCATTTCCGCCATAGGTGCAACCGGTGTTTTCGTTCAGACTGATATCGGATATATCTGCATGACCCCTGAACAGATGAACAATCTCAATGAAAAGCTCATCCCGCTGATTGCCCATGACCGTGCCGGTTTTGGCAGCGCTTTGTTCAGTGTTGGCCTGCTGGTGCTGATGACCGCCCTATGGGGCTTCCGGCAAGGTGAGAAGTGGGTGTGGAGGATGCTCCTCATCGGCGGGATTCCTGCCTTTGCGGCAGGCATTCTTACCCATTTTTATATCGGCTATACCACCTTTTATCATCTCCTCCCTGCCTATTTTGCTTTTGGGCTTTATATAGCAGGGCTTGTGCTTACACGCAGATTTTTCCTGGATCAGGCTGCTGACTGAGGCAGCCTTTTAAAGAACGGGACTTATGATCAGCCGCTTTGAAGCAGCCTGACAGTCAGCTTTCTGATCAGGTCAGGCAGAATGCTAAAGGTATATGGCTTGTAGACTCTTTCTGTCCATTTATGTCCTCCCTTTCCATAGACTCCGATATTCAGGGAAGGAATATTCAGTGTTTTCATTTCTCCCAGCGGGACGGGAAAGAGCTTGTCCATTGCCGGGAAATTCTGCTTTAACAAGCCAATTTCATTATCTGACCCGCTGTATGAAAGAAAGCTGGCATCAGACAGGTAAGGGAAATACTTTCTCAGTTTAAATTCCTCGCCTGTCAGCATCTCCTCCTCTCTAAGCACTTCTTCTAGACAGCTCAGGATGATTCCACCCTCAATGTGATTCGCAGGAAGGAATGGAGGTGCAAAGAACAGGATTGCTCTCGGCTTTTTCTCGGGATCAAGCCGGTGAAGTGCCTCGACAGCTGCGAATGCAAGCATCCGCTCATCATTTTCATACTCTCCCGCTTCTTTAATGCTATCCCTCACAGCTTTCACAGGATCGAGCCCTAGTCCATCAAGATAATGGACCATTTCCGAAAAGGTGATGACCTCCATTCCCCAGTCATGACCTCCCCTGGGAAGGCTATTGGTGCGCCGATAAAGCTCATAGCTCTCCGACAGCCTCCTCTCAGCGTCAGTGCACGCTTCCATTGCAATCATCTTCAATTCCTTCATCAGCTCTACAGGCGATTTATTATAGATAAAATAATTAAAATACAGCTTGCAGCTTACGGCTGTCTGGACATCATAGCTTTTTTTGTCATCTTTCATATATAAGCAGCTCGGCGGCAGGATTAATTCATCTTCTACCTTTTCCGCAAGATTGAAGTTCTGGCTGATCCTTAGATTGAGCTCTGATGCTACAATCGTCGGGTCAAGCCCTGCAAGGCTTTCGCCTGCATGCGCTTCTCTCCCTGCAATATAAAAACACGGCAGCAGCTTGCCGGCAGTTCCTGCATAGATATACTTTCTGCTGTCTCCGTCGAACAGAGGGGAGATGAAGTCATTATTGATGCTGGCCCGGTATTGAAGCCCGTGCTCTGCTTTGAGCCGGAGCAGTTCCCCCAGTGCAGCCCGAATGCCTGTGTGCTGGCCTTCTTCATCCGCATTGAAGAGGACCAGCAAATTCCCGTCAAGCTCCTCTGGATGCTCTGAAAAATAAAGGAGATTTGCCAGGTGGACAGCAATTCCGCTTTGCATATCAAGCGCCCCTCGGCCAAAAAGCCATTCACCTGATCTTGCATCACTACAAAGCTCCATATCTGCTTCATATTGCGCAAAGAAAGCCTGCAGCCCGTCCGGATCATGGGCAATGGGCTTTAATGTGCCATAGTCTTCAATCCCTACCGTATCAAAATGGGCATGATAGAGGATTGTCTGCTTTCCCTTTCCTTTAATAAAAGCAAATACATTTTTCCTGGAAAAAGGGTCCGCTTCAATCTTCTGCTCCCAGCAAAAACTTGGGCGGGTTTTGAAATATGGAAAGGTGCCGATGATCTCCTTAATAAATTCTGCCTTCTTTCTTTCACCGTCTGTATTGGTATAGCTATCCCGCTTGATGAGCTCTGCTGTCAGCTTTTCCGCCTGTTCAAAGATTGTCAGTCCCTGCAATTCTGCATACATGCAAAATTCCCCCATTCAGTAATTGAAATAAGTGTAAAGTCTGCAGGATACAATAATCAACCCATTTTCAAATTATTTAAATTTTTTCCCGGTACCAGTTTTAAGCTGAAGTTTATGTGAAACCGAATGCATTCAGGCATTTTACAGAATAATAATGATTAGCACTTGAATTTCATTATAAAAACGAATATTATATTATTTGTGCTTTTTAAATGTTCGTATTTCCGGAGGTTTTTTATGTTTAAACTTAAAGATTATCAAACCAATGTGAAAACAGAGGTTCTAGCAGGCATCACAACGTTTTTGACGATGGTTTATATTGTAGTCGTCAATCCTGTCATCCTTTCAGATGCAGGTGTTCCTTTTGAGCAAGTATTCACAGCGACCATCATTGCTGCTGTTGCCGGGACATTGTGGATGGCCCTGTTCGCCAATTACCCGATAGCCATCGCCCCTGGAATGGGCTTGAATGCGTATTTCGCCTATTCAGTTGTGGGCACTCATGGAAATATTGATTATATGACGGCATTTGCAGCCGTTTTCGTTGCCGGGATCATCTTTATCATCCTGTCATTGACCCCTTTCCGGAAGAAGCTGATTGAAGCGATTCCTGAAAATCTGAAGCATGGCATCACGGCCGGGATCGGCTTGTTCATTGCCTTTATCGGACTGCGGCTTACGGGCATCATTACAAGCCATCCGACCAATCTGGTAGCACTTGGGGACCTTCATCAGCCATCTGCCGTGCTTGCGCTTATCGGCCTGGCCGTCACACTCGTCCTTATGGTATTGAATGTAAATGGCGCAATGTTTTTCGGAATGATCGCTACCGGACTGATTGCCTTTTTCACCGGCCAGCTCAGCTTTGAGCAAGGATTTGTTTCACTGCCGTCACTTCCTGATGGCCTGATCATTGCCAATCCGCTGTCAGCATTTGCGGAAGTCTTCCAGCATAGTCTGTATGCAGTCGTCTTCTCTTTCCTGCTTGTTACGATCTTCGATACAACAGGAACAATGATCGGCGTGGCCCAGCAGGCCGGGCTCATGAAAGGCAATACCATGCCGCGGGCGAGGGAGGCGCTTCTTTCTGACAGCATCGCTACCACAATCGGTGCAATGTTCGGTACAAGCCCGACCTCCGCATATATTGAATCTTCTTCAGGAGTAGCCGCAGGCGGCCGGACCGGCCTGACCTCCCTGACTGTAGCTGGTCTGTTTGTCCTTGCAGCCTTTTTCGGTCCGCTCGTAAGCGCGGTATCCGGACTTTCGGCCATCACTGCACCAGCACTGATCATTGTCGGCAGCCTGATGATGGGGAGCATTTCGCATATTAAATGGAATGAGCTGGATGAAGCATTCCCTGCCTTCCTGATCATCCTGAGCATGCCGCTGACATCAAGCATCGCAACAGGCATCGCACTTGGCTTCATCTCCTACCCGCTGATGAAAATCGTAAAAGGAAAATGGCGCGACGTCCACCCGCTTGTTTACCTTTTTGCCGTATTGTTCTTTTATCAGCTGGCGTTTTTGCCGCATTGATAGAAATGCGGAGGCGACTGTTCATTAGAGGAACGCGGACTAAGAACGCCACGTCCTGTGGCAACGTCCGCATGACCCACATCCTGTGGGCCTCAAGCATAAGACGCTTTGGAATTGAAGGCGTTCTTTGCCTTCGGTTCCAAAGTGGCTTATGACTCGAGCACCTAGGAGCCGGAGCTGGACAAATCGAAATGCGGAAAAGCCTTGCTCAGCCCCGACAAGCATAAGACGCGCCAGAATAAAAGGCGTTCTTTGCCTTTAATTCTGGCGTGGCTTATGACTCGAGGGGCTAGGCTTTGGAGCTGGACCAATCGAAATGACAAAAAGAGCAGCTGCATATGCAGCTGCTCTTTCTTTTATATCAGTACTTCAACCTTGGCATCCTTTTTCAGATCTTCAACCTGTTTGACCAGTACTTCCTGTTTCTTTTGGTCGTTAAGCTGTTCCTGGATTTTTGTTTTTATTTCTTCGTATTCCGGAACTGATTGCCCTTCAGGTGTTGATGCTTTCACTTGATCATAATATGCTTTTACTTCTTCTTCTGTAGCGGCATCTGCTTTAATTTCTTTATCGATATACTTATTTGATACGATAGAATCGCTGATTTGCCCCTTCAGCTCTTCTTCAGTCAATCCCGCATCCTTTAGGGCAGCGGCAAATTTCTTGTCATCGCCTTCGTATTGTTTCTTTATTTCATCCAGCTGGCCCTGCACCTCTTCTTCTGAGGCCTTGTAGCCTTTTTCAGCGGCTTCCTGCATGATTAAGCTTTGTCCGACCAGGCTGTCTATTGTCTGCTGCTTAATTTGTTCTGAGGCTTCCTTGGTAGTTGGATCCTGTCCGCTCATCTGGTAGCTCATTTGAGCATTCTGGAGCATACCGTTAAAATCCTTGCCCAGAATTTTATCATCATTGACAACAGCAACGGTTTCTTTTTCATCGACTTTTTGCTTGTCCAGTTTTTCCTGCATTTCCTTCATGCTGGCCTCCTGGCTCTTCTCTTCCTGCTTGCTTGCATTCTTATCTTCTGATTGAGCATTGTCCTCGTTCCCGCCGCAAGCAGTTAAAACGGCAGCGGTCAAGACTGCCAGCATCGTCCATTTAATCTTCTTCATGATCCGTCCCCTTTCGCCCTCCTGATAAGGGCTATTTCTATAATTTTCTTATATAGTGGGCATTATAGCTGATATTTTCGCGAAAAGATACCAATCACCCATTACCAACTTTTGGAACATAGGCAGCAGCGCCCGACAAATATAGGAGTACGGGCTGTATCTTCCTGTTATTTTCCTCCCTCTTCTACTGAAAATTACTGCCTTGTCAGCAGCTGCAGGAGCAGGATTGAACAGAAGCCTTCCAGTCTCAGCTTTCAATTTATGACCCTTAAGGTGACGTTCTAAATGTACAATTCGCACATACTTTTCTTTATAGGACAGGACAAGATAAGGTGATGTGAGAGATGGTACATAAAATGACTGCTATCATAATGGGAAGCTTTCTAATGGGGATTGGCATCAATGGCTTCATCATTCCTCATCATCTGCTGGATGGCGGTTTTATCGGGCTTGGCCTGATTCTGCACTATTATTATGATTTCCCCCCGGGCCTGTCTTTGGTATGCCTCAGCATCCCTGTTTATACAGCGGCCTGGTTTTATCACCGCAAGTATTTCTTTTACAGTTTGTCCGGTCTGCTGGCTTCCTCTATTTTTATTGACCTCTTTGAACCTATCAAAGGAACCATGCCGCTGGAGATACTGCCAAGCGCTGTTATTGGAGGAATACTGGTCGGCTGCGGAATCGGACTCATGCTCCGGTATGACACAAGCACATGCGGCTCTGATCTGCTTGCACAGCTTCTCTCAAAAGCATTTTCTGTCAATGTGGGGCTGATCATCTTTATGATGGATGCACTGATTATTTCATCAGGAATCAAAGCAGTCGGATGGACGCATTTTTTCTATTCGTTCCTGACCATCATCAGTGTGGCAATCCTGACGATCATGATGAATCAGGGCCGGCATTCAGCAGCAGGGGCATAGCCCCGGCAAACTGGCTGGGGGAGCCTGTATCAGGCTCCCCCAGCCAGTTTGCATACATAGACTAAGGATTCAGACCGGGCAGTCAGCGCCCTTTTGTCCCAGCCTCCATAGACCTGGACTATCTCCAGGCGGCAGCTTTCAAGCAGCCGTTCCATCTCCTGCGGATATGTATATCTCAGAAAAATATTCTTTACTGTCTCTTCCAGATCGCTCCTTCGGATTGTCTGGTAATGCTGGATCTGTGTTAACTTGTCGTATTTGCTTATCGTAGAAACCTTTATTTGCTCCCCGCTTTTTCCAGTGATGGTTTTCCAATATTCCTCTCCTTCAGGCTGAAGCAATTCTTCTGCAGAAGGAAAACGGGTATCGAAGATAAACAGCCCGCTTTTGTCCAGATGGTTTACAACGGCTTCCAGCAGTCTGTTCTGGTCTTGATTGGTCAAAAAATGCTGAAAGGAATTGCCGGACATGTAAACTAGCCCAGACTTCAAATCCAGATCCACCGATCTTACATCCCCGCAGATCCATTTGATGGGAAGCCCTTTCGCTTTTTCAGCCGCCCTGCCGAGCATGCCTTTATGTATATCGACGCCTGTCACTTCAAAACCCTTTTCAGCCAGCGGGATAGCGAGCCTCCCTGTCCCGCATGCCAGGTCGATGACCGGCCCCCTTTTACCTTCCAAAAGCTCCAGCAGCAGATGCAGCTCCCCTGTCCAGCTGTTCTCAATATCATATAAAACAGGATCTTCATATTCTTCAAAGTTATCCATTTTCACGTCCGAACTCCTTTTTTTCCTTAATTGTAATGGGACATGCGTTCTTCTGCCACTCATTTCGTTTTTATACAGAAAAAGCCGAGGGAGCCCCCCGGCCTTTCCAATCAAGCTTCTGCTTCAATTTTATTAGCAGCATCATTATAAGCTGCAGTATCAATGTCCCCAGTCAAACGGCTTGTGAGAATGCCGGATGTCATGCTTCCGGATACATTGACCGCTGTCCGCCCCATATCAATGAGGGGCTCGATGGAAATGAGCAGGCCTGCAAGCCCTACCGGCAGATTGAGTGCTGAAAGGACAAGCAGTGCCGCAAAGGTAGCTCCGCCGCCTACGCCTGCTACGCCAAAAGAGCTGATGGCGACGATGGCGATGACAGACAGCAGGAATGACGGTGAAAGAGGGTCGATCCCTACTGTAGGCGCAATCATGACTGCCAGCATCGCCGGATAAATTCCGGCACATCCGTTTTGGCCGATAGTAAGGCCGAATGAACCTGAGAAGTTGGCTATCCCTTCAGATACCCCGAGTGACCGCTGAGTTTTAATATTCAGCGGCAGTGCTCCAGCACTCGTCCTGGATGTGAAGGCAAAAGCCAGGACAGGGAAAGCTTTTTTCATGTAAGTGACAGGATTCAGGCCTGCCAATATCAGCAGCAGCAGGTGAATCAGGAACATAACAATGAGAGCTGCATAGGAAGCAACGACAAATTTGCCAAGATTCAGGATGCTATCAAGATCGCTGGTAGCCGCGGTCTTTGCCATGATGGCCAGAACCCCGTATGGCGTAAGGCGGAGAATCAATGTAACGACCCTCATGATAATGCTGTAAAAAGAATCTACTATTCTCGCAAAAAGCTCCGCATGCTCAGGTGTTTTCCGTTTTACGCCAAGATAGGCAATCCCCAGGAAGGCGGCAAATATAACAACAGAAATGGTGGACGTAGGCCGCGCACCTGTGAAATCCAGAAATGGATTGGCAGGCAGAAGATCCAGTATTTGCTGCGGGAAAGTGCGGTCCTGAATTTCCCCGTACCGCTGCTCAAGCTGTTCAGCCCTTGCAGATTCCGCTTCTCCCTGTGTAATCTGCACTGCCTCCAGATCAAAGCCAAGCGCGGCAGTGATGCCGACAGCAGCCGCAATTGCCGTGGTCCCAACCAGGATCCCAAGGATCAGGGTGCTGATTTTTCCAATATTATTGGTCAGCTTCAGTTTCGTAAAAGCAGCCAGGATTGAAATAAAGACGAGCGGCATGACAATCATTTGCAGAAATCTGACATATCCTCCCCCGGCAAGATTGAACCACTCAGCCGACTCGGCGATTACTTCCGAACCGGATCCGTAAATGAACTGCAGGGCAAAGCCGAATATAATCCCCGCTCCAAGTGCAGTGAATACACGCTTGGAGAACGATATATGTTTTTTCTGCATCACATATAGCCCATAAATCAATAAAAGCATAATGGCAATATTCACTATAATATATACCGCAGACATACTATCCCTCCTAATATTTTCTATAAACACACTTTATTTCATATATTCCCATCTGTCAAATCGGGATTGCCTGGATATCCTCCTTTCTTGCAATATATTTTAAAGCACTTCTTATATATGAGCTCTTGCGCAAATATATGCGCACTGCAGCTTGGTTAAGATTGCTTCTATCTAAGAGGACTACTATATAAAAATGAGGCTGGGACAGCAAACAAGCACCCTCAATCTGCAGGCAGAACCTGCAGCCGGGGTGCTTGTTTGTCTGTTCTTATTTTTCAGGAATGAGAATCTGCCCAACCTTGCCGATTTTGAGGAGAGTCTGCATGATTGCCCTGGACAGCTGGCTCGGCTTGTAAGGCTTGACCAAATAATCATTCGCACCAAGCGAAAAGCCTTTTTCTTTTTCATCAAGAGCCGTGGAAACAATGATAGGTATGTTCTTAAGCCTGTCATTTTCCTTTATCTGCTCCATGATCCTCCAGCCATCCACCTGTTCTTCCTCCAGCATGATATCAAGCACGATCGCATCAGGTGTATGGAGGGCAAGAAAATCCAGGGCTTCCTGTCCCCTTTTATAATGAACTACCTGGAAACCGCTGTCAGACAGCTCCTGGATAATCAGCTCCGCCAGGCTTTGGTCATCTTCCACTACCATAACGCGGTAGCCTTCTGCAGAGGCTTTCGGCACTGATATAGCCCCTGGTTCCTCAGCAGTTTCAATCAGAGGAAATGAGAGTGTGAAGATGCTTCCTTTTCCATAACTTGAGGCAACGGAAATGCTGCCGCTGTGCGCCTTCATGATTTCCTGGACAATCGAGAGCCCGAGCCCTGTACCGCCGATCCTTCTCCTGTCGGAATTATCCACACGGTAGAATTTGGTGAACAGTTTATCCAGCGCATCCTCCGGTATACCGAGGCCCTTATCTTCCACTTCTGCCAGAACAGACTTATCTTCCTGATAGAGCCTGATGATTATATCCCCGCCGCCTGGAGAATATTTGACAGCATTGGAGATCAGATTGGTGAATACCTGCTCCACCTTGCTCTTATCTCCCAGGATCACATCATTTCCTATAGAACGGTCATCAATTTTTATCTTGTGGATATCTGTATTGATCTGCTGTTTTTCTATAACCTGCTCAATGATTGGCAGGAGCCTGAGATATTTCTTCTCATATGTCTGTTTTCCGGCTTCCATCCGCTGGACATCAAGGAAATCATTGATGAGGGAAGTCAGCCTCCTGGCTTCATTATAAATGGTCGTCAAATATTTTTTCTGCTTATCAGGCTTCAGCTCTCTGTTCAGCATCAGTTCGGTGAAGCCGAGGATGCTCGCGAGCGGTGTGCGCAGCTCATGGCTGACAGTGCTCACAAACTCAGACTTCATTTGATCGACTTCAAATTCTTTTGTTATGTCGCGATGCACCAGCACGGTGCCGATCCTTTCATCTTCCTGCCCGAGGCCTTCGCAGTACATTTTGATGACCTGCCCCGTTTGCTTCATTTGATAGATGATGCTCTCCATCTCACAGCTGTCACTATGAACCGCATTTTGAAGGAAAGCCAAAAATTCATCAGGCTGCTCAACCTTATTTGCCATTTCGGCCGACCAAATTTCCCATGGGAGATTTTCCAGCCTTCCGGCAGCACCCGGGCAGGTGAACATCTCTTCCAGCTGGCGGTTCGCCTGCAGGATGGCCCCTGAGCGGCTCACCATCTGGATGCCCTCCTGGACTGTATTCAGGATATCTTTGTTAAGCTTCCGTTCTTCCTCTGACTGGCTGTATAAGCTGATATTGTCCAGACTGATTCCTACCTGCCTGGATAATGCTTCATATTCATCCATCTGCTTCTCCGAGAATGGAGATCCGAAGCGGCTGAACAGCATCACTGCTATAACCTCGTCCTTGGAGGAAATGACTGGCAGATATAAATCATAGCTGTAGGACACTTCCTCATGATAACCCTTTTCTCCAGCCAGCAGCTCCCTTTTTATGGCAAAGGATTTTTTTGACTGGATCAGCCTTTCGTGAAGCCCGTTTTCAATGTGGTCCATAAACTGCTCCACACCTGATGCTGAAATGGCGTAAGCCGCTGCTGCCTTTGTGTTCAGAAGTCCGATCATCCCTCTATCGGCACTGATGATTCCGCACATATTGACCACAATGCTGTCAAGGATGCTCTGAAGGTCCAGGGAGCTGGAAATTCCATTCGTCAAGTCATTCCTCCGCTTCAGCTTCAGCTCGTTCTCGCGCAAAGCTTCGAGCATCTCCTCCAGCTCAGTCTGCTGGGCCTGGAGCTCATCCTGCTGGGCGAGCAGCTCTTCATTCTGGGCAGTCAGGTCCTGTTCTTTGTCCTGCACACTCCAGACCATTTTCTGGAATGCGACCGATAATGCGCCGAGTTCATCCTCTCTGCTGGATTCGACGGTTATCACTGCTTCGCGCCCTGCCGCAATCTCATTGGCAGCAGCTGCAAAGTCAGCAAGCGGCTGTCCGACTCTACGGAACATTACCCGGGTAATCCGTGCCAAAAGGACAAGGATGACAAAGCTGAATAAGACAAAGCCCATCTGGATATAAGATTGCTTCTCCATCAGGCCTTCCGCTTCTTCATTAAGCTGGTCATTTATTCCCTGCAGATATTTAAGCGAATCATCCTGGAAAGTATTTACCCTCGCAGTCGCTCCGGTGCTTGCCAATCTCTTGACCTCTTCTATTCTCCCGGTTTCAAAATAGTTTACCGTAGCAGGCAGTTTTTCAATAAAATAGTAATCAATAAACTCCCTTACTTCTCTCGCATATGCCTTATCATCCTGGGAGGCAGCAAGTTCATCCAGCTGCTTCCCCATCTTTCTCAGCTCCGGCTGCTTTGACTGTGCGCTGATCCTCATATCATCGTTGTCAAATGCCAAATAGCCTCTTACATCGAAGAATACACGATTGAAGGTACTGTCGATTTCCTGGACGAGCGCTTCCTTTTTAACGAGTTCAGCCCGCTTTTCATTATAAGAATCGCTGAGGTTCTGCTGCAGGATGACCAGCACAATCGTTCCGGCAATGAAAAAGAAAATAAAGACACCCATTAACCCGGCAAACTGCCTCGATAGGCTCTTTTTAAAATAATCATTGATTTTCATTCAGTATTTCCTCTACCTTTTCAAGGAGCTCCAGCGGGCTGAACGGCTTGGCCATAAAATAATCGGCCCCTGCTTCCAGCACCCTGTCCTGCTCAACCTGCTGGCTTTTTGCTGACAGCATGAGAATCTTGACATGATTTTTTTCACTATTGGCCCTTATCTTTTCGATGACCTCAAGCCCCGTGTATACAGGCATCATATAATCAATGATCAGGAGGCTGTAATCTCCTGACTGAAATAAATCCAGCGCCTCCTGTCCATCTGCTGCCTCATCCACTTCGAAATCGCCGTCTTCCAGCGTATCCACAATCAGCATTCTCAATATATCTTCATCTTCTGCCAGTAAAATTCTGTTCATTTCGCTCCTCCTCCAGCAGCTGCTTTACTGAATGCATCTTTCATGATCCAGTAGGACTGCTTTAGCCTTTCATGGTATTGCGGCTCCTCCCAGCTTTTCCAGGAATATTTGAAAGAATCTTCTTCCTTTATTACTCCATCAGTCATTGCCGGAGCGGTGCCTGCCAATTTTCCATTTTCTGTGACGGCTGCACCTATTGTGATAGACTCGATGATGCTGCTTCCGGATAGGCCGGATTGCCAAAGGTCTCCCTGTATTTCCCGGCTGCTTGGATCCTTTACATTCAGGAGCAGCCACGGAATCCTCAGCTCCAGCGTTTTCCTGTCATCACTTATACTTATATCGGTCAGGGAGTTGAAATCTTCACTTTCCGGATTGGCATTGCCGAACATAAGTTTCCCTGTTTCATAAGAAGAAAACGGAAGGGTTTTTCCGGTAGATGGAATCGTCAGTTCTTTATTCAAAGCCAATCTGATCGGATGGAAAATCCCATTATCCTTTTGAGCTGCATATGGTCTTTCCGGGAGCATATTCAGCAGCTCTCCGTACTGATAATAGAAAGTGTCATAATAGCTGTCTACCATCATATTCGATGTATCTTCCCCTGTAAGATTAATAGAATAATCGACCCCGAAATCGGCAGCAGCTTCAGCTTCGTTTCCAAGCGGGACAGTTCTCTGCCCCTGATCCTTGATAGTATCAAGCAGCAGATGCGTGCTGTCCCTTCCCCAATCCAGAGGCCTGCTGTAGTCGAGGCGGAGATAAAGGTATTCTTCATTTGATGCCGCATATAAAGCCTTTATTGCATCTTCTTTTTGGCTGCTTTTAAAGAGGGGCTCTGCACCAAGCTTATCCCAATCGCCTGTAAGACCATCCGGATAGATGCCAGCTTCATATTTGCCGGGCTCAAACGCCAGCAGCCCAAAGTGCTGCTCGTTCGTCTGCATATTGGACCAGAACGGCCGCCTGTCAGGATTGTCATAATCCATCGTATTCCAAGTACGCTTGAACCACTCATCCTGCCAAGTAAATACAAGGCCGCCGGCGTAGCCTTCATCCATAATAGATTCGAAGAGGCGTTTGTTTATTTCCCCCTGCTCTTCTTCCGAATGATGCCCCTGGTCCATCCCGTCTACATTTTCATGAGTCATTCCCCTTGAAGCAGGAACGCCGAACTCAGCCACCAGGACTGGCATAGAGTGGACCTTTTTTAAATCATTCAGATATCCGGCATAGTTATTTTTTTCTCCCTGTGAATCTATATAATTCACATACTTCTTTTCATAATTCAGGAAATCGGGATAGTAAGGATAGATATGGTAGGAAGCAAACATCCCGGCTATAAATCCTTCCGCCGGCAGGATATGATTCGGATCCACCACTGCTTTGTCTTCATCCTCCGAAGGCTCGGCCGGATGGTCCAGAAGATCAGTGGTCACCCAGTTTGTAAAGCTCATTGTATGCTGCCATCCATATTGCCCTGATTCGTACTCTGCCGTATAATCCATCATCCGGGCGATCCAGCCTTCGAACGGGGAGGCATTTTCAGTCTGAAAATATTTCCCGGAAAAAGAGCCCTTCCCTTCATTGCCTGCATTTGTCTGTAAGACTGCTTCAGGATCCCACTCGATCCCGATCATGAATCCCAGCACATACTCCGATATATCATACTTATATTCCCCTGAAGCATGGCCCGGCCGTTCCGGCAGGCTTGCGTTTCCGTGGATAATATCCACCATATGCTTCAATTCAGTTTTAAAATCATCTGTTACAAGTCTGCTGTAGGCATTTTGTTCACTGACAAGATTCTCTTCGTTCACCCACGCTCCATGGAATAAATACAGCGGGTGTTCAGCAGTTTGATTATATTCATAAAAAGCTTCATAGAAACCTGGCGGATGGAGGGTATAAACACGTACGGCATTACTGTTCATGGCTCCTATTGCCTTGAACCAGCGGAGATATTCATCTTTCGTAATGGCCGTTTCCCCTGGAAAAGAGCCTGGCTTTGCTATGCCCATGTTAACGCCTTTAATCAGGAGATTTTCCCACTTGCCGCCTTTACGGACTTGAATATACTCGCTTCCGGTCCTGCTGTTCGTTATGATCCCGTTCTGCCCGGCAATTTCCGGCTTTTCCTGCTCATGATGCAGGCCGGTGCCTCTTTCCAGGATTGTTTTCATCAACGGGACATACGTATTCCAATAGAAAGAATCCCGTGAGCTGAAATTCCCTTTCCAGACATCGAGACCCTTTGTCTGATAAATACCGGGAACCTCCGCTTCATCCGCAAAGTCACCTGCAAAATAATAGGAAGAATATTTTGCATTCACATGCTGGATGACAGCCGGGATGACGGATGGGATCCCGTATCCCTCCAGTTCTTTTTCTGCTTCCTTTTTAAGGGGAAGCTGATAGGTTGCCAGTACTTCCTCCTGGTTATTCGCTTCAACAATATCAAACCAGTATGAATAGCGGGACTCCCCCTCTGCACCCAGCTTCTCAGCCCCTGCTTCGGTGTAGCTGAAAAGGGCACCTTCTCCCTCGAGGTCCTCTTCGCCGAATACCACAATATGATTGTCTTTGTTGACCAGTACAAGGCCAGGGCCTTCATAATCCCAGCTCTTTTCCTGTTCCTTCACCCAGACAGGGACTTCATCAGATGACAGGTCAGGAAAATATCTGCCTATCCAGCCGCTCCAGCTGATATTCAGGAGCGAGGTGATTTTCTCCCGGGCAGCATCATCTGTCGGGTCTGCAAATGTATTGAATTCAGCAATCAGCGTCTTTCCTTCTGAATGAATAAGGGCATCCCTTAGCCTGTCAGCCTCTTCAGCCTGAAGGCCACCATAGATGCTGTCCGATCTTTCGCCCAGACTGTTGCTGCCGAAAAATTCCTCTTCATACACACCGTATTGGTCAGCGAGATAAAAGACATCATATTTTTCAAGATTTTCCGGAAGCGGCTTTACTTTATATTCATCTTCCCCAAGCGGCTTAAACCCGCTGTAGTCGCTCTTTACCTCATAATGTTCGCCATTTCTTCTCTGCCATTTGCCATTGTTCAGAATCCAGACAAGGCCTTTATGCTCCCGGTAAGTTTCATCAGGCACGGTTTTATCAATGATCAATGCCTCTAGCGTCTTGTCCGGTGCAAGCTGCCACAGCCAGAAAGGACTTGTCAGGAGCAAAAGAATGCCGACGACCACACCGAATACGGCAGCCTGTGATTTCGTAAACATTTTTTTCATTCAGACACACCTTTTCGTTTCATTTCTCCCCAGCTCTTATCTCCCCTGATCAGCTTCCAGATGCCCTCGCACCTCCAAAATACTGTTAGAGGGCGATACCATAAGGTTTCTGTCAGAGAGTAGAAGAACAGCTTCAGCAAATCAGACACCTTCGGATACTTGCGCAGGCTCCATTCTTCAAGCAAAACCGCTGCCATTGAAAAAATAGAACCGTAGAGGCAGGAAAGCAGGAAGATCAGAATGGCAAACTCCAGATAAATCCCCCCAAGGAACAGTGACAGCACCACATAGGCATAGCCAAGCAGCTCGACAATCGGCCCGAAAAATTCGACAACCCAGAAATACGGGAAGGAGATGAACCCGATTGCCCCATATTTCGGATTAAAGGTCAGCTTCCGGTGAGTCCACAAACTTTCGAACAGCCCCCTGTGCCACCTGCCCCTCTGCTTCCTCAGGAAAGTCGCGCTTTCCGGCACTTCCGTCCAGCAGACCGGGTCGGGGACATAGACGATCCGCTTCTTCAGCCCTTTTTCTTTAATAAGCCGGTGCATCCTGACCACAAGCTCCATATCCTCGCCGACAGTATCGGTTCTGTACCCGCCTGCCTCCAGCACCCAACGTTTTGAAAAAACGCCAAATGCACCCGAAATGATCAGCAGCAGATTATGACGGCTCAGCCCGATGCGGCCCATCAGAAAAGCCCGCAGGTATTCAATGATCTGCATGATGACGAGCGGTTCCCTGGCAAGCCCTACCTTCAGCAGGTTTCCATCCTTGATTTCACAGCCATTCGCAATCCTGATGCTTCCTCCGGATGCAATCACCTCTTCATTCGAATCAATGATCGGCTTCATCACCTTAAGGAACGCATCATGCTCCAGGACAGAATCCCCGTCCAGGGAACAGATATAAGGATAATGGGAGATATTCAAGCCGGCGTTGAGCGCATCGGCTTTTCCTCCATTCTCCTTATCGATCAAGTATAAATTAGGCAGCAGGCGGGACTGGTAAATACCTTTAATCTCCTTTGTCTCCACCTGCTTTCTGACAGCCTTATCCACTTTTATCATTTCATAGTGCCCTATCATCTTTGCCAGTGTTCCATCCTTCGATCCGTCATTCACAACCAGAATCTCATACTCAGGATAGCTGATGCTCAAAAGGGACCTGACACTCTGGATGATCCCAGCTTCTTCATTATAGGCAGGGACAATGATGGAAACAGGCTTTGTATAAATCTCACTCATATATTCCTCATAGATCCGGTCGCGCTTAAGACGGTATTCCCTTCGCAGCTGAACCATCGAAATAGCAAGAACAACTGTGTAAAAAAAGATGACAATCACCATATAAACAGCGATGAACCAGCCAAAAAACAAAGCGGCATTCTCCCATAAAACTGCCAGCATCAGTGCCGCTCCCCTTTTTGCATCCATTCCCAAGCCATATCCCTGGCATAAGGATCATGCGAACTATCAATTACTTTCTGCAATATTTCTTTCCCCTTTGAAAAAGCCAAGATAGACTGGCCTGCCTGTGATCTTACATACCAGGATGAATCGTGCAGCATTTCTGCCAGCCTTGGGAGCAGCCCTTCGTCTTTTAAGCTGCCGAAAAGCTTGGCGGCAAGCATCCGTTCCTGCCAGCTGGAAGATTCAGCGAGTTCCTCATAAGGGGCTATATCCTCTGTATATCCTATTGAAGCTAATGCCTTCAATGCCCGGAGCCTCATTTCCCCCGCCTCGGACATGAACACCTCTTCCACAAAACGAAGATAACCAAGCTGCTTGTTGACAGCAATCACATCCAATACAGCAAACTGCAGTCTTTCCGGAGAAGTTCTAAAGCCTTCAACAAATCGGCCAAAACCTTTGTCATCAAGCCGGATTAGAATATTCCTGAGATCGAATTCCGAGAACGGCAAACTCCGGGAATCCAGCAGCATGAATAGATTCTCACTCTGGAAATCTGCCAGGATCTTGAAGGCCTGGACTTTTTCAGAAGTTGAGCTTCCCCCGCTTTCGGCAATCCGCAGTACTTCTCCCTCCAGACTTTTCAAATGGAAATCCTCTATATGATAAAGCGAATTTATCCGCGTACTCCACTTTCTGCTTTGAAGTCCTTTGGCATAATGGCCCCTAAGATAGGACTCTGCAAAAAAAGAAAGATTTTCTTTTTCCTGCTCCCCTTCAAGGATATCCGCATAATGACCGAGGAGCTCCTCAGCAGCCAGCAGGCTTGCCCGGTCAGCCAGGGCAGCTTCCTCCAGCTGCTTCCCTTCATATAAAAAAGAAAACAGCGGAAGGTTCAGTTTTTGCTTCCAATCTTCAACCTTCCGCCTTGCTGTTATTTCAAAAGCTTTTCTAATCACGAGATACACCAGTATGACTGTCAATATTCCTGTAATGGAAAGGGCCGCTGCAGCGAGAACAAACAGTTCCTGATCTAGTCTCATTATGACATCCTCTGGATCAGGCGATGAATTCTTGCCTGCAGCTCAGTGATGCTGAACGGCTTTGTCACATAATCATCTGCCCCCAGCTTCAGTGCCCTGGCAATATCGTATTCCGTTTTTCTGCCTGTCAGCATTAAAACATGGACGCGGCTTGCATTCCGATTTTCCTTCACCTTCTGGAGAACTTCCGTCCCATCCATTACAGGCATGATTCCGTCCAAAATAAGGAAATGCTCCCCTTTCTGCTCCATACGGCCGGATTGAAGGAACTTCTGTCCATCCTCATACACCTGGATATCCAGGCTGGTATGCTCGAATTCCATGGATTGCAGGATTTTCATCAGCATGGTCCTGATGATTGCATCATCATCAATGACAGATACATTCAGAACCTTCCTTGAATGGCCGCCGATCAATTTATTGGCACTTTCCACCCTGGCCCGGCCGTTCCGTTTTGCTTCATATAAAGCCTGATCAGCCGTCTTGATTGCTTCTGCCACAGTAGCAGAAGGATCATGGACCATATATACACCGGCCGAGAAGGTCATTTTCAATTCCGCCCCGCCCTCTATGAACGTTCGGCTTGAGAAGCCGGAAAGTAGCCTTGAGACGACCTCCTTGCTGTCATGGTCATTGGTGCGCGGAAGCAGCAGGATGAATTCCTCTCCTCCATAGCGGAACACTATATCTCCAATCCTGACATGATCCTTCAGATACTGGGCAAACTCCGACAGGATACGGTCTCCGGCCGGATGGCCGTACATATCATTCACCTGCTTGAAATGATCCAGATCAAGGACGGCAATAGAAAAATACTGATTGCTCCGTTCTAGTTCTTTTAAATACCGTTTAAGAGAATCCTTCAGGAACCTGCGGTTGTATACCTGCGTCAATTCATCGATCAGGACAGACTGGTCAAATATTTGTTTCCTGTCCAAATGCCGCTCTACCTTTATAAGGAATTCTTCCAGGTCAATAGGTTTGGAAATAAAATCATCCGCCCCCAGCCTGTAAGCCTTTATTCTCGTTTCTCTGTCATTCATTATGCTGATCATCAGCTTTGGTATAAACTTTTTATTCGTATGCTTCTGAATATCCTCAAGCACATGGAACCCGCTTTTGCCCGGTAGATTAACATCGATGATAAGACAGTCGGGATTCATATCAAAGAATTGGTCGACAGCTTTTTCAGGCTCGGTATTTGCCATAACCATCCAGCCCTTGCTTTCCAGTGCATCTTTAAGGAGGATCAGCATGGATACATCATCATCAATCACCTGGATCAATGGCATATTTTCATCCCTTGGAAGACTCTGTTTCTCCTCTTCTCTTTGGAAATGTTCATATTCATAGCTCAGGCCCATCAGTTCATATAAAAAATCCCGCAGCTCCCGGTTTCCCCAGATTTTTTCGCTGCTCTTTTCCACCTGGTCCATCAGTTTGCCTGCCACCTGATGGAGTCCGACAAGCTGCAGAGTTCCTGCTGTCCCCTTGATGGAGTGAAGGAAACGGTAAACATCTTCGTTGTTCACAGGAGTTTCCGCTTCCTGTTCAAACCAAAGAGTCATTTGATTCTTAATCTTTTGAAACAATAAAGTTTTGTATTTATCAAGCTTCATTAAATGCACCTCTTTCATCCTAAGCATCAGCCAGGAAGCAGAGGCCCCGGCCAAAATAAAAACCAGCCATCATAGATCATTGGCCGGCTGCACTAGTCACTCCAAGCGGTTTAAAGTGCAAATAAAAACCGCTCATCACAGTGTTCTATATTCTTAAAACACCCTTGCATTTTCTGTCGAAACAGACAATTGCAAGCCAATTAAAATATATGATTCCTGTCATATTAAGTCAATATATATTTTATTCATTTGCCTTGAGTATACCGAAAAAACCAACAAGATGCAGACGCCAATATGCCGCCTGGAAAAAATGGTATATTATTACCATTTTCCCTTGTCTGAATATGTCGCTTAAAGCGGTTTTTTGTCAATAAGATGATATTGTCGATTTGGACATGCATTTGTAAAATTAGGAATATATATCTAAATATAGGAGGACTAAGCAATGGAGCATATTAAAGACCTGCTGTTCAACCTGCTGATCATTCTTATCGTCATGCTTTCTTTCCAGCTCCTTTTTGCCAGCCGCCTTCAATCGCTTTTTCTGCGCCACCGCGAGTATATTATTGCCGGCATCAGCATCATAACTGCTTCCCTTTGCCTGATCAGTTCAATCAAGATGAACAGCAGCTTTATTTTTGATCTGCGATGGATTCCATTCCTGCTGGGAGGATTATACGGAGGTCCCAGAGTCATCCTCGCCCTGCTCATTTTTGTCATCTTTATCCGCATTCCCCTCGGAGGGATCGGGGCGGCCTATAATATTCTCACCGGTTTGTTTGCCGGCTTTATTGTATATAAGCTTCACCCATCCTTCATTATCATGGACACCCGGCGGAAGCTGCTTACAGTATCACTCTTGTCTTTTCTTGTATCCATCGCAGCGTTCATGCTATTGTTTTCAAAAGCCGAACTGAAGGAATGCCTCGGTTTCATGGCCATTTATACGATCACCCAGACACTGGGGGCGTTTTTGACTGCCTACACCATTGAGCTGATCGTACAGAACCAGCAGCTGAACCGGGCGGTAATGAAGACAGAAAAAATGGAGGTCATTTCCCATTTGGCTGCCAGCATTAGCCATGAAGTGAGAAATCCCCTGACCGTAACGAAAGGATTTCTCCAGTTATTAAAAGAAGAAGAACCAGGCGGAGGAAAGCGTTCCTATTATTTAGACACAGCCCTTGAAGAGCTGAACAGAGCGGAAGTGATCATCAGTGATTATCTTACATTTGCCAAGCCGCACTGTGAAACAAATTCATGTTTTTCATTAGAAGGGGAAATCAGAAAAGCGGTTGAACTGATCACACCCTACGGGAATGCCCATTCTGTTGAAATCCATTGCGACACAGAGGAAGAATTATATATCAAAGGAGAAGATGCAAAGGTTCAGCAATGCCTGCTAAACCTTCTTAAAAATGCCATCGAAGCAATGCCTGGCGGAGGAGTCCTCTCTATATCGGCAAAGCTGCAGGACGACAAAGCGGAGCTCCTGATATCTGATACAGGCAAGGGGATGACCTCCGGGCAGCTCAGCAGGCTGGGGGAACCGTATTTTTCAACAAAAGAAGGGAAAGGGACGGGGCTTGGAATGATGGTGGTCTTTCGGATCATTGAGGGAATGGGCGGAAAAATAAAAGCAGAAAGCATGCTGAATAAAGGCACCTCCTTTACCATCCTGCTTCCTGCTGAAAAATGTCCTGATTAGCAGCTGTTCTTACACATGATCAAATGATGGCGGGTACTTTACCGTCCCGCTGATTCCAGTTAATGATCCCTCCTTAAATTCCATAACCATAAATACCTCTTCCGGTACAGGAAAAGGTGAAAAAATCCCAAAAACTGTGGAAGGCCGGAACCCAAACCTCGGATAATAATCGGGATGTCCCAATACAACGGCATGAGCAAAGCCCTGGAGTTCCGCCTGTTTCAAACCTTCTCTTATAAGAAGGGATCCTATCCCTTCATTTTGCCGCTGGGGCATGACAGCAACCGGGGCAAGCGCCAAGGTAGGCACTTCCCCTTCCCCTGTATCAATCACTGCCTTGCTGAACATGATATGGCCCACGATATCCTTTCCATCTTCCGCTGTTAGCGATAGTTCAGGAATATACTCCCCCGAGCTTCTGATGGCTCTGACAAGGGCGGCTTCGTTTTCACGGCTGAAAGCAAGCCTGTGGACATGTTCTGATCTGCTATAATCAGCTTCCTGCTCTGTCCTGATAATCATGACTATTCCGCCTGTTTTTTTGCCAGCTGCCTTGATTTGTCGGTGCAGCTATGCATGGCCGAAATGACCGAAGACCGAAAGCCTTGTTTTTCCAGCTCAGCTACCGCTTCAATAGTGGCTCCCCCAGGCGTGCATACCTGATCTTTCAATTCACCCGGATGCTTACCTGTCTCAAGCACCATTTTGGCTGCGCCAAGCACTGCCTGGGCTGCCAGCCGGTACGAGGTTTCCCTTGGAAGCCCCTGAAGGACGCCGCCATCAGCAAGAGCCTCAATGAACATATAGACATAAGCAGGTGAAGATCCGCTGATGGCAGGGATGCTGTCCATCAGTTTTTCTTCAATAAACTCAGCTTTCCCAAAACTTTCGAATAATTCTGCAGCCTCCAACCGTTCCTTTTCAGTCACCTGCCTGCTGGCAGCCAGGGCGCTCATCCCCTCCCCGACAAGCGATGGGGTATTGGGCATAGAACGGATCGCTTTTATTTCCCTGCCGAAAGCAGACTGTAGAAAGGCAAGGCTGATCCCTGCCGCTATGGTGATGATGATAGCATCTTCAGAAACGCTCCCGCTGATTTCCTCAATCACTTCCATATGAACATCAGGCTTTACTGCCAGAAATAAAAAATCAGCCTGTTCAGCTGCTCTCTTATTATCAAGGGTCACTTCAATATCATATGTATTTTTCACATAGGCAAGAGTACTCTCCGTCCTTGCACTTGCAACTATATCATCCGGCCGGGCGATCCCTGATTTCAGCATTCCCCCGATGATTGCCTGGGCCATCTTTCCGCACCCTATAAAACCGATTTTCTTATCCATTTTTCCACTTCCCTACATAAATTGCTCCCTATATTATACTTCCTCGCCTGCTTCAATTCCAACTTCCGGTTATATCAGGGTGTTAGAGGGTAAAATGGGAATGCTCCGCGCTTAACTGTGCGGAAAATTCTTTCTGCAGCAATAACCGAAGGAGCGTTGAATCATGATGGATAGGACACCACTGCCGGCCGAATTTTACACACAGCCGACCCTTGAACTTGCCAAGGCTCTTCTTGGCTGTCTTTTGATAAAGGAAACACCTGATGGTACAGCCGCTGGATATATTGTAGAAACAGAAGCCTATAAAGGCCCCGAAGACATGGCTGCACATAGCTATAATAACCGCCGGACCAAGCGGACAGAAGTCATGTACGCCGGTCCGGGGTTCGCCTACACATACCTTATGCATACCCACTGTTTGTTAAATGTCGTCAGCGCTGAAAAGGACAAACCGGAGGCTGTTCTCATCAGGGCCATAGAACCTGCTGAAGGAATTTCCCTGATGAAAGAGCGGAGAAAGATGGATAATCTGAAGAATTTGACCAACGGGCCAGGGAAGCTTACGAAAGCCCTTGGCGTCACCATGGAGGATTATGGACGCCTCTTTTCGGAGCCTCCCCTCATTCTTGCTGAAGGCTATACCCCTGCTGAGATAGCTAAAGGAAAAAGGATTGGAATTGATAATTCCGGCGAAGCAAAAGACTATCCGTGGCGCTTCTGGGTAAAAGGCAGCCCATATGTTTCCCGCCATCAGATAGAATCCTCATGATGGATGTTTATTCCTCTTTTAGCTGCAACTGCCCCGCATGATTGCCCTACGGAATAACCACAATAGTTATGTATGGTCTTCACCATCACAGCCCTTCATGAGGGAAAAAATTACAAACTGGGGGTAGTCAGATGCAGCAGTTTAACCAGCAAGGACAGTCAGGAATGAACACAAATGAGCAGATCCCGGCACATATGAATCATGGCGGACACGAGATGCTGGACATGAAAGAGGTCCTTTCAAGCACCGTAGCGGCAATCGATCAATACCTTATGTTCAGCGGGCAAATCCAGGATCCGCAGCTTAAGGAAATTGCAAACCGCCAGAGGCAGTTTATGATCACCCAATACAACACCATGGTTGACTGCTTCACTACCGGCCAAAAGCCGGCTGTATCGACTACAACCTATATGATGGGCGAAACACATGACGTCATCTACGGACTACAGCCATCCCAGCCTGCTGCACCAAAACAGTCAGCTTCCGAGATTGGCGACCAATGCTATTCAGGCTACCTGCTTGCTTTAATGAAAGGTGCAGCCTCCCAGCTGTCAATGGCCGCATTGGAGTGCACAAACCCAGTCGTAAGGCGTGTGCTTGCTGATAGTGTTCCCAATTATGCAGAAATGGCTTACGAGCTGTTCCTCTACCAGAATCAAAAGCATTATTACCAGGTTCCCCAGCTTGCGCCGCAGGATACAGAACAGCTGCTTGGAAGCTATACCCAGGCAGGCGGACAGCAAATGATGAACCAGCCTAATATGAATACCCTTCAATAACCGCTGCAGGCGCCCCAATGGGGTGCCTGCTTTTTTTATCCGCCACCGCAATTAATTGGAAAATGTTTTTTTCCACAGGCTGTTACTGCAACTGTAAAACTGGGTAAAAAAGCAGAAATAAAAAACAAAAAAATTGTTAATAAAGGCGGCGCTTCATGTGAAAGAAATTAAAGAATCCATCAAAGAAACATTGCTTGCCATCCTTCCCGTCTCTGCTGCAGTCATCCTTCTGCAGCTTGTCCTGATCCAATTGCCTTTCAAGGACTTTCTTCCATTCCTCTTTGGCCTATTCTTTGTCATCCTGGGACTGATGTTCTTCCTCATCGGCGTCAATATCGGCCTTCTTCCAATAGGCGAGATGATTGGGAAAATCCTGCCGAAGTCGAATAAAGCGTGGGTCATCATCCTCACAGGATTCATCCTTGGAATTGCCGTCACGCTGGCAGAGCCTGACGTCAGGGTACTGTCCACACAGGTTGACCAGGTATCCGGAGGAAAGATATCGTCCATTTCCCTCATATTATCCGTGGCTGCCGGAGTCGGTCTTTTTGTCGGCCTTGCTATGATCAGGACCATTTACAAAATCCCTGTTACCGCCATTTTGATAGCCGGCTATGCCATCGTCTTTATTGTCAGCATCTTCTCCCCATCGTCATTTGTGCCAATTTCATTTGATGCGGGAGGCGTAACGACAGGGCCCCTCGCCGTACCCTTCATCTTGGCACTCGGAGTAGGTGTGGCCCAGGTTTTCCGGAACCAACAATCCTCGGGCGATTCATTTGGCCTTGTCGGCCTTGCCAGCATCGGACCGATCCTGGCCGTTCTGCTGCTGGGAGGGATCTTTAAATGATGGACAAGCTATTTCATGGTTTCGGCAGCACTCTGACAGAGGTTGCTTTGGCCCTTGCTCCCCTTCTTCTTTGCTTCATCATATTTCAGATATTTTTTCTAAAATTAAAGAAACAGAAGGTCATCCAGATCCTTGCCGGTTTTCTGTCTGCTTTTGCCGGACTGGCATTCTTCCTTCACGGGGTCCATCTCGGCTTTATGCCAATCGGGGAGGAAATGGGAAAGAAGCTGGGTAATCTTCCATATTCCTGGATCATCATTCCAATTGGATTTGTACTCGGATTTGTCACTACATTGGCAGAACCAGCTGTAAAAATATTAAACAAACAGGTTGAAAAAGTAACATCGGGATACATCTCAGAAAAAATCATGCTCATCACCCTTTCAGGGGGAGTCGGTCTGTCCATTGCCCTTGCCATGCTCCGCATCCATCACGGCTTCTCTCTCTGGTACTATCTTGCGCCGGGATATGCACTCGTGCTGATCCTGATTTATTTTTCCAACACCAGCTTTATAAGCATCGCCTTCGATTCGGGCGGTGTAGCAACAGGGCCGATGACCGTTACTTTTATCCTGTCAATGGCTGTCGGCGCTGCCGCAGTAACTGAGGGGCGGGATCCCCTGACAGATGGCTTTGGCCTGATCGCCCTGGTCGCCCTTATACCGATACTGGCTGTCCTGATCCTGGGGCTCCTGTTCAAGAGGAAGGAAGGTGCTTCTTAAATGATCTACAAGCTTTTCATCGCCATCGTAAAAAAAGGCACTGCAAAAAAAGCTGTCCGGCTTGCCCGGGGATCCGGGCTTGCTGCTGCGGCAACTGTATATGCAAGGGGAATTGGAAAAAATGAGCAAACCTCATTTCTCGGATTGGAGATCAACCACGAGAAAGAAGTCATCCTTATGCTGATCAAGGAAGAATCCGCTGAAGAAGTCATTACGGAAGTCAGCAGCCATCTCCATTTTGAAAGGCCCGGTACAGGACTTGGATTGCTTATCAATATTAACGGATTCATCGGCGTCCAGTCCCCGGAAGTCCCCGCTGATGCAGAAGCAGAGGAAGGAGCGGCCAATATGAAGCCAGCCGATAAAGAATACGATTTGATTGTGACCATTGTAAAAAGCTCGGAAGCCGAAAAGATTATAAAGGCCTCAAAAGATGCCGGGGCTGACGGGGCAACCATCATTTCCGGCAGAGGGATCGGCATCAACGAAAAAGCCACTTTATTCAATATGCTGATCGAGCCTGAAAAAGAGATTGTGCTGACCATCATCCACAGCGGACGGACACAGGAAGTATTCCAGGCAATCTGCGATGCTGTCGAGCTGAATGTTCCTGGCAATGGGATTTCCTTTATCCTTGATGTCGATCAGGTAGCAGGCATCAATCATTAAATTTCTGAGCATATCAATATAGTAAATATCCCCATTTGTGAGAAAATAAAAAGGCAATTAAATTTCCGGGAGGTAACAATATGCCAAAAAGCTTGCAGGACACAACAAAGCTGCATAATGGAGTGGAAATGCCCTGGTTCGGACTCGGCGTTTTCAAGGTCCAGGAAGGATCCGAAGTCATTGATTCAGTCAAAGCAGCCATCAATAACGGCTACAAGAGCATTGACACAGCAGCCATCTATGGCAACGAAGAAGGCGTGGGACAGGCTATAAAAGAATCAGGTGCCCCGCGCGAAGAGCTATTCATCACGACTAAGGTCTGGAACTCTGAGCAGGGCTATGACTCTACACTGGCTGCATTCGACGAAAGCCTTTCAAAGCTTGGCTTGGAGTATGTCGATCTGTACCTGATCCACTGGCCTGTCAAAGGCAAGTATAAAGACACTTGGAGAGCCTTAGAAAAGCTGTATAAGGATGGCAGAGTCCGTGCAATCGGGGTCAGCAACTTCCATGTACACCATCTGGAGGATCTGCTTGAAACAGCGGAAATCGTGCCGATGGTCAACCAGGTTGAATACCATCCGCATCTGGCCCAGCTTGAGCTCCGCGAATTCTGCAAACAAAAAGGAATCCAGCTTGAAGCCTGGTCTCCTCTTAAGCAGGGACAGCTCCTGGATGAGCCTGTTATTACAGAGATTGCCGAAAAGCACAAAAAGTCCCCTGCCCAGATCATCCTGCGCTGGGACCTTCAAAATGAGGTCATCACCATTCCGAAATCAGTCAAAGAACACCGCATCATTGAAAATGCAGATATCTTTGACTTCGAGCTTTCCTCAGAAGACATGGAAAAAATCGATGCCCTCAACAAAAACGAACGCGTCGGTGCCGATCCTGATAACTTCAATTTCTAATAATATGCAAAAGGGGTATGGAATGGGTTCATTCTGTATCCCTTTTTGTCTTAATAGCCTCTGAATGTTGGCTGTTGATTTCCGTTCCAGGCACTTCGCTTTCCGCGGGGCGGCGCTGAGCCTCCTCACGCTTACGCGCTGCGGGGTCTCAGCTCTGCCGCTGCAATCCCACAGGAGTCTACGTGCCTTCCACTCCAATCAACAGGCTTATCAAACTTTTTTTCATTCTAACCCAGTTAATACAAATCCCTTTTCGATATAATCGCAACTTTAACTTCGCTCACCCAGTTAGCAAAATATAACTGTTTATCTCCCCCTGCAAAGGGAAAGGAATAATATCAAACCTAAGGAGGACTAATCCATGAGCAAAAGAAATTCCCTGACTGGGGTAGTGGCACTGGGTGCGCTTGCGTATATGTTCAGGAACAAGGAATCTCGGGATAAGGTTATGAATAAGGTAAAGTCTACATTCGGTGAAGACAATATCAGCAAAGTCAAATCAAAGCTTCCATTTTTGAATTCTGACCAAGGAAACACCCGCCAGGACCATTCAGGCCCGGCTTATGTCGACAGATAATAAATTGCCCAATCATGAGGCAGCTCCCCCAATCAGGGAAGCTGCTTTTTTCTTTGAACGAACCTCCTCCCCCTGAAACTTTTCCTTCCTTGACCCGTATGATAAAAAGAGGCATGTCCGCACAGCCAAAGCTGTAAACCGCTTTAAGAACTGTGTTATATTGGGAATATATGATTCTATCAAGAGACGGCTTACGCCGGTCCTGGAAAAGAAGGAGTGAAATTATGGGAGTGACGCTCAGCAAAGGGCAGAAGGTCGATCTGACCAAGAACCGCCCCGGGCTTCAAAATGTTGTTGTTGGATTAGGCTGGGATATCAGCCGTCAGGGATCCAACTATGATCTGGACGCATCTGCTTTCTTATTAGGCGCATCAGGAAAAGTACATAGTGACCTCGATTTCGTATTCTATAATAACCCTAACGGCGGGAATGGCTCTATCCTGTACAGCGGCGATAACCGCACAGGCGCGGGCAATCAAGATGATGAACAAATCAGAATTGACCTGCGGAGGGTGCCGGACTCGATCCACCGGATTGCCTTTACAATTACCATCCACGATGCTCAGGCAAAACAGCAGAACTTCGGCCATATTGAAAATGCGTATGTACGGATTTTTAATGAACAAAATAATGAAGAGCTTATCCGCTTTAACCTTGGCAGGGATTTTACCGTTGAAACGGCCATCGTCGCAGCAGAGCTATACAGGCATAATGGCGAATGGAAATTTAATGCCATCGCCAGCGGCTTTCAGGGCGGCCTGGCTGCCCTCTGCCGTAATTTCGGCGTGACGGTGGATGATGAACCGGCTCCCCAGCCTTCACATGGCAATCAGCCTTTCGGGCAGAACCAGACTTACCAGCAGAGCTTTTCACAGCAGGCTCCTGCAGGGCAAAATTACCAGCAGGGCTATAACACAGGCAGCTCCCAGCAGAACTATAGCTCAGGAAGCTATCAGCAGACACAGCCGCAAGCTTCCTATTCGTCCCCTTCCTATGGACAGCCTTCCTACTCTTCCTCACAGGGATATGGGGGAGAAGAAATTGTATGCCCACGCTGCCATTCCACAAATGTACGCACCGGCGAAAAGGGCTTCGGCCTCGGTAAAGCGGCAATTGGCGGCCTGATCCTCGGGCCTGTCGGATTATTGGGCGGCTTCATTGGAAAAAAACAGCTGAAGTTTACCTGTAACAGCTGCGGCAATGCCTGGTCTCCATCCCAGACCGATTACGCCGAATGGGCCAACCAGCAAAAAAGAAAAGCCCAGGACCTCTTTAACCGATTCAAGAGCCAGGACGTCCTTGAGGCCATTGTAGCAGCATGTGCACTTGTAGCTATGGCTGATGGAAGGCTGGATCCGGCAGAACGCCAGAAAATGGTTGAATTCGTCAACCAGAGTGATGAACTTCGGGTATTTGATACGCAGAAGGTCATTCAGCAGTTTAACCTGTACGTCCAGAAGATTGAACGCGATCCTTCGATCGGCAGGGCAGAGGCATTCAGAGCGCTTGGCAGGATACGGACGAAACCGGAAATCGCCAGGCTGGTGGCCCGCTATTGTATCGCAATCGGCTTTGCAGACGGACATTTTGATCCGAATGAGCAGCAGGCAGTCAGTGACATCTGCCGGGAGCTCGGGCTCAATCCGGCAGAGTTCCTTTCTTAATCTCACAGCCTGGCCAACCGGCCAGGCTGCTTCTTTTCTGCAATTCCCCATAGGTCATCACTCCCCTCTACAACGGAGAGTGGCTAAAGTAAGAATATTAACAATAAACAAACTCTTTATTTTTCCCCTGATTTAGTGCTAATCTTACTAAGGGCAAATTTTACGAAAGTAAAAGACGCAAAGCCACGGGCCTAAAACAAGTTATTTGTCATGGCAGCCGGGCCGCCAAGAATATCATTCTTGTAAACTTTTATAAATCATACACCCTTTCTAATTTGCCTAATCCATTTATTAAAGAGAGGGATATCAATGTTTTACCCGACATTTTTATGCAAAGAGACTAATCAGAGGCATCTGGTCAAAGACTCGAATTTCTGTGAATGCGGCTATAAGTACAAAGGCTTTACCACATTCATCAAAAAAGATTTCAAAAAAATCCAATTTAAGCAGAGTGATGATATCGATTGCCCTGTCTGCAAAAGCTCAGTGCTGAAAGAAGAGAAAGCAGTCTGCTATTCATGAGCAGCTGCTTTTTTCTTTTCCCCTTCCCAAATCTTTATTTCCTTCATAATGCGCCAAATCAGGTTTAGGAGTTCCAAAAAAGTGGCAAAAAGAAAGTAACTAACTCATTTACTTTAATTAGGTGCTACTCTTCAAATACGAAGCAAAGGGGAATCTTCATGGCGGAAAATCCAGCACAATCCAAATTGGCATTAAATTCTTCGATCTCCTTAAAAGGGATTGTGAAAGCTGTATTCACTGACACAGTCCACGTCCAGATCGGCGGGAAAATTATCGCAATCCCGCTGGAGAAATAAAAGAACACCTTCATGGAAAGCCAACGAAAGCCGCTTTTTATTAAACGGCTTTTTTTGTGCGAGCGGACAGTAAAACCGGCAGGCATTGCGCCCGCCGGTTCTGTTTATGCATAGATTTTATTTTCTTCGTTTTGGAAGAAGCTCTTCATCGCATGGAAAACATCAGCTTTCTGCTTGAGGATATAGTATCGGAAGTGTTCATTTTTTATATTCTTATAAGCGGACATGAGGGTCGAGTGGCGGTTGTACTGATTGACTTCACCGTACCCGAACATGCTCGATACCGCGATCAGCTCTTCAACAAGCTTCACACAGCGGGCATTATCAGAGGTAAGATTGTCGCCGTCGGAAAAGTGGAAAGGATAGATATTGAATCTTCTTGGATTATATTTTTCATTGATCAGTTCCAGAGCTTTGCGGTAGGCTGATGAACAAATGGTTCCCCCGCTTTCCCCTTTTGAAAAGAAATCTTCCTCTGATACGACCTTCGCTTCTGTATGGTGGGCAATGAACTCTATTTCCACCGTCTCATACTTTGTCCGTAAAAACCGGGTCATCCAAAAGAAAAAGCTTCTGGCCATATATTTCTCCCATAATCCCATCGATCCGCTCGTATCCATCATTGCGAGCACGACTGCCTTTGAATCCGGCTTTACAATTTCGTTCCATGTCTTAAACTTCAGATCCTCCTGATAGATCGGATAGAATGCCGGCTTGCCTGTCATCGCATTCCGTTTAAAGGCGGTCATCATTGTCCGCTTTTTATCAATATTGCCCATTAATCCTGTTTTGCGGATATCATTGAATTCAATATTCTCAACCAGATGCTCTTCCTGTTCCTTCCTCTTCAGGTTTGGCAGCTCCAGCTGCTTGAACAGTGCTTCCTCAAGCTCCATCATGGACACTTCAGCTTCAAAATAATCCTCACCCGGCTGGTCGCCTGCACCCTGGCCTTTCCCGGGGCCTTTCTGGCCGCTGGAGCCGTCTCTGGCGACCACATCGCCTACCTGGCTGTCTCCGTCTCCCTGGCCTACATGTTTGTTTTTATCATAGTTATAACGAATTTTATATTCGTCAAGAGAGCGAATCGGAATTTTCACGACTTCACGGCCATTGGACATAATGATGCTTTCTTCTGTTATCAGATCTGGTAGATTGTTCCGGATCGCATCCTGTACCTTTTCCTGGTGGCGCTGCTGATCATCGTGGCCTTTGCGATGGAGGGACCAATCTTCTTCGGAAATCACAAACTGGCGGTTGTTGATGTCGGTCATTATAACCCCTCCTTGAAAAAATTTCATGGATTCATTGCACACATTTGCCTTTAGCAACATACAATATCCCGAGTGTCAAAAGGAACGTGAAATATTAATTACTCTATACTATGCGAGACATCGAAATAATTCACAAATAATTTTGACAATAAGACAAATGCCTATGCTGTCGGACAAGCCTTTTTTAGAGCCTCTCATCCTTCCAGAAATTCATTGAAAAGTGGGCATTGGGGTTATAAGCCTGGCATTCATATCCTTGTGAGTATAGGTAATCGATGATCTGCGGCAGCATGGAAACCGTCCCGCTGTTCACATGCATCAGGATGACTGGGGGCTTCCCGCCTGCAGCCGCCGGCTGAAGCCCTTTTTTCACATTTTCAAAGATAGTCTTCGGACTGCTCCTTGCATATTTCCAGTCTAATGTATCAACATTCCAGTCCCACATTTTATATCCCTTCTGCACAAGGGCGTCCCTGAACGGCCCTGTCATATAAGGCTTGCTTCCATAAGGCATTCTCACCAGCCTGGAGTCAATGCCTGTCAGGCTCAATATTGTTTTCCTGGTCTTATCCATTTCCAGGGCGGGATTTTGCGGGTTTCCGGCATAAAGCTTGTTTTTATCATGGGTAACACTGTGCAGGGCCGGATAATGCCCTTCCTCCACCAGCCGCTTAACAGAAGCCGGGTTGGCTCTTGCCTGCGGCTCAATCATAAAGAATGTCGCTTTTGCCTTCTTATTCTTCAAAATATCAAGGATGGATTCCATTCCCTTCGCAGGTCCATCATCAAAGGTTAAGTACACCGCCTTTTTTTTCACATAAAAATCTTTTAGAGCCGCTCTATTGGCGCTCATGAATTGTTCGTTTGCCATTTTCGCTCCTTTGTTCACCAGACGGACGACAGGGCCGGCTGAGAGGTATTCAACTCTATAGCCAAAAAACTCGCCGGCTGACCGGATCGGTATGAATAGGCTGTTTTCCCGGACCACCGCTTTCCATTCGGCCGTTTTTCCCATGGACGTTGAGGCCTGCTGTTGTTTTACTGAATAGCGGATCCATGATTTGCCCTTTTTGATCGTATAGCTATCAGGATTTTCTATAGAGATGCTGGCTCCAATGGCTGCTGCCAAATCTTTAATAGGCATATAGGCTGTATGCTCCAGCACAAACGGAGGGTTCTGCTTCAAATTCAAAACAGAGTCATTCACGCCGACTGCACATATATACTCATTCCTTTGTGCGGCAGAAGCCTGTCCTTCCTGCAGTACAAACAGCACAATCGCTATTAAAATAGCAGCCACCCATTTTCTCATCCCTGCTTCTCCCCTGACTAATAGCTTTTTAATGCTATATCTATTAAGGGTCAGGTTGAAATAGAACCCCGGAAAAATGCGGTCAAAAAAACTCCTGCAGCTTCAGCGCAGGAGTCATTTTTCGTTATCTTTATACTGGATAGGGTCAGGCTGCTTTCCATCCTCTTCAAGCTCTTCCCCAGTCCTGAGATGCTCCATCTGCTTTCCTAGATTATGCATCTCTTCTACATTCTCAGCCATGGAGCTGTTTCTTGGCACAAAGTCCTTGTCCAGTTCCTTTTTCTTCATCTCAATCACCTCTATACACCCTTTTCCCCTGTCCGCCCAAATTAAAACTAACTCTTGCCTGGGAGAAAACAGCCAAAAGGCCGGCAAACCCTGCCAGCCTTTTCACATTTATCTGTTCAGCAAACTTCCAACATACCGCAGCAGCTCATTTGCAGAAGTAGAATTATAGCCGTGCTCATCAATGAGTCTTGCAACAACTTCATTCACCTTTTTCAGCTGCTGCTCGTCAGGGGTCTTGGAAGAGGTTGTAATCTTCACAACATCCTTCAGGTCTGCAAACAGCTTCTTCTGGATGGCTTCGCGGAGACGGTCATGCGAATTGTAGTCAAACCGCTTGCCTTTCCTTGCATAGGCAGAGATGCGGATCAGGATTTCCTCCCTGAATGCCTTTTTCGCATTTTCCGAGATGCCGATCTGCTCTTCAATCGACCTCATCAGCTTTTCATCCGGATTGATTTCCTCTCCTGTCAGAGGATCGCGGAGCTTCGCTTTATTGCAGTATGCCTCCACATTGTCCAGATAATTGTCCATGAGTGTTTTGGCGGATTCTTCATATGAGTAGACAAATGCTTTCTGGACTTCCTTCTTGGCAATATCATCATACTCTTTGCGGGCCAGTGAAATGAAGTTCAAATAGCGTTCCTTCAGCTCAGCGGTGATCGACGGATGCTGATCAAGCCCTTCTTTCAGGGATCTCAAAACATCCAGCGCATTGATTGAGGTAATCTCTTTTCGGATGATTGTGGATGAGATCCGGTTGATGACATAACGCGGATCAATTCCGCTCATTCCTTCATCAGGATATTCCTTTTGCAGCTCCTCCACGTCTGCGCGGTTGTAGCCTTCCACGCTTTCTCCGTCATAGAGCCTCATTTTCTTCACCAGGTCAATATCACCCTTTTTAGGTTCCTTCAGCCTCGTCAAGGTCGTAAACATCGCTGCCACCTTAAGCGTGTGCGGTGCAATATGGACATCAGAAACATCGCTCTCACTGATCATTTTTTCATAGATTTTTTCTTCTTCTGTCACCTTTAGATTATAAGGGACAGGCATGACAATGATCCGGGAATGAAGCGCCTCGTTTTTCTTATTGGAAATGAAGGAACGGTACTCTGTTTCATTTGTATGCGCCACAATCAGTTCATCCGCAGAAATGAGCGCAAACCGCCCTGCCTTGAAATTGCCTTCCTGTGTGAGAGAGAGCAGATGCCAGAGGAATTTCTCATCGCATTTCAGCATCTCCTGGAACTCCATCATCCCCCGGTTCGCCTTATTCAGCTCCCCGTCAAACCGGTAGGCCCGCGGGTCAGACTCTGAACCATATTCGGCAATCGTGGAGAAATCTATGCTGCCGGTAAGATCGGCAATATCCTGGGATTTCGGATCAGACGGGCTGAATGTTCCGATCCCGGTCCGTTTATCCTCTGAGAAAAAGATCCTCTCAACCACAACGTCTTCAATCCGTCCCCCATACTCCTGCTCAAGCCGCATCATATTCAGCGGAGACAGATTCCCTTCAATTCTGATTCCATACTCATCGAAAAAGTCCTTGCGCAGATGATGCGGAATCAAATGGAGCGGGTCTTCATGCATCGGGCAGCCTTTGATTGCAAATACTGCACCCCTGTCGGTCAGGGAATACGCTTCAAGCCCGCGTTTTAGCATCGTGACGAGCGTTGATTTCCCCCCGCTCACAGGACCCATCAGAAGCAGGATCCTTTTCCTGACATCAAGCCTTTTAGCAGAAGGATGGAAATATTCCTCCACAAGCCGTTCAAGCGATTCTTCAAGCCCGAACAGCTGATTGCTGAAAAATTTATAACGCTTTTTCCCTTTATCGTCTTCGACACCGGCATCCTTTATCATACTGTATACCCTGGAATGTGCTGACTGGGCTACCCATGGCTTCTCTTTGACAATGTCTAAATACTCCCTGAATGTCCCTTCCCATTTAAGCTTTTCCTCTTCGTGTCTGTACATCTCGATTTTTTTTAAAATATCCATAAGGACCTCCCCCTGTCGCATTATCAGAGACGATTAATATAATCTATGCGCTTGGGCAATTAAACATTCTATAACCCGGAAGAAAAGCAGAATTCCCCTCGCCTTCAGGGTCCCTCAAACTGCCAGCCGTGCCGCATTTCCCCGGATATTCTCCATAAAATATCCACAGTTTTTCATTCACACCATGCCGGAATTGGGCTATAATAAGATTACATAGGTATGCAAAAAGGAATCCCTACATAAAAAGGAGGCCAACATCATGGGCTTGATTTTGATCATCGGCGTAACTATCGCGTTCCTGTCAGCCATCTTCACTGCCGGCTACAACGACAAACCAGGGATGAATAAGTAAGAAGAACGGTACAAAAAAGGACCGGAATCTTGGGGATTCCGGTCCTTTTTTGTTTGTCAGGAGATTTTGTTGGGCCTGGTGGAGTGCGGTCATATTTTGGGCGAGGCTTTTCTTTTCTGGTTGTGTGTCATGCATTGATGAGGGCTCTTTCTATGCATGACTTGCCTTTTTAGTGCTGGGTCATGCAGCGATTGGAACTCTTTCCATACACGACTGCCCTTCCTGAGCACAACTTATGTATCCCGGAACGCTCCCCGAATACATGACTGCCCTTCCCGAGCACAGCTCATGTATCCCGGAACGCTCCCCGAATACATGACTGCCCTTCCCGAGCACAGCTCATGTATCCCGGAACGCTCCCCGAATACATGACTGCCCTTCCCGAGCACAGCTCATGTATCCCGGAACGCTCCCCGAATACATGACTGCCCTTCCTGAGCACACACATGTATCCCATAAGCCAATCCTGCAGCCACTCCCTGCAATCACTTCAAATCCAGCTTATTCTTATTCACAAAATCCTTCATATACATCCTCACCGGCTTTTCGAGCATAGCTGCCATCTGGCCGGTCCAGGTGTCTTTCCTCATGTTTTGCGTGCGTTCGGCATAATAAGCTGACACCGTTTGATTATAATCCTCGAGCTGCTGTTTATACTTTTCATGATCCTGCTGGTAGCCATTTTCGTGATAGACATGCTCTAAAGGAAGCCTTGGCTTTTTGTCGGGATCCTGGGCCGGATACCCTACGCTCAGGCCAAAGAGGGGGATGACCCTTTCTGGTGTACCCAGCACCTTGGCAGCTTCCTCAAGCTGATTGCGGATGCCGCCGATATAGCAGACGCCAAGGCCCATTGATTCTGCGGCGACTGTTGCATTCTGGGCCGCGAGTGCAGCGTCAATCATCGCAACCATGAATTTTTCCGTGCTTTCAAGGGACTCGCTTAAATCCTTCCCTTCCATTTCAGAAAGGACATGATGGCGGTTCAGGTCCGCACAGAAAACGAAGAAGTGCCCGTTATGCGCTACATAGGACTGGTTTCCCGCCAATTCAGACAGCTTCTGTTTCTTTTCTGGATCAGTTATGCCGATGATGGTGTATGCCTGAATGAAGCTTGAGCTGGAAGCGGCCTGGGCACAGGATACAATCGTTTCCACCTGTTCCCTCGTAAGCTCCCTTTCCTCAAATTTTCTGATTGACCGGTGGGCCAGTATTGTTTCTACCGTTTCGTTCATGGTATGTACCTCCTCAAGTGAATATCTTCATTTTAACCTAATCCAGGTACAATATCATAAATGACTGCTCGGCGCCTTCCCATCTTAAGCTGCAAAAAAAGAAGGCCACATCCCCCTGGATATGGCCTCGATCCTTTATGTTAAATGCCGGTAATCCTGCTGCCTCAGTGCTTCGTAAATAAGAATGGCAGCCGTGTTGGACAGATTCAATGACCGCACATTGCCAGTCATCGGAATGCGGAGGGCGCGGTCCTTGTTATTTTCCTTGACCTCTGCCGGAAGACCTGTCGTTTCTTTGCCGAAAATGAAATAATAATCTTTTTCCTTGTCGCTGTATTCAAAGCTTGTATACGGCTTCTGCCCGAATTTGGTTAAATAGAAGAATTCGCCGCCGGCATTTTTTTCATAAAACTCATCCAATGAATCATAATAAAGGATTGTTACATGCTGCCAATAGTCAAGCCCTGCCCGTTTGAGCATTTTGTCATCAGTGGAAAATCCAAGGGGCCTGATCAGGTGCAGGGTTGTATCTGTCGCTGCACAGGTACGGGCGATATTGCCCGTATTGGCCGGGATTTCCGGCTGGTATAGTACTACATGTATTGCCACGTCCATCACCTCATCAAGTGAAACTTTATCTGCGGAGTATATTATCCCCCATACTCAAAAAAACTCTACCAGCTATTATACCACTCTTTATCTCTCATACAACCAGGTCAGGATTCATCATCGATGCTGATGAACTTGTATTTAATATTTGGTGTATAGGCGGTTGAATCTTCGTATGCCCAGTTGCGCATCCGGCTGTTAAAGGTATGGGCGTTGACAAGCGGTGTCCCATCGCTCTGCTTGGCTGTCACGATTGTCGTATGGTCAAAGCGGCCATCGCCCTGGAAGTCATAGCAGATCACATCGCCCGGCTGCAATAGCTCTGCACTGCCTACCTCCTTTCCCTTCAGCCCTGTACGGGAGCCCGGCAGATACCAGCGCAGCGAGTTGGCGACCGTCCAGCTGTAGCTCCAATTATCGCTCCTCATCCACCAGCCCTTTGAACGGTTCGGATAGCCCCTCATAGGCGCTTCACCAGCATGGAGGCACTGCGAAATATAATTCGTGCAGTCAACCTCGAACTTCTTATAGGCAGGGTTATAGTCATTCCACCATCTTTCCGCATACTGGACAGCCTTCAGGCGGTCATATCTGAATCCCGCCCTTTCCCCATCAGCAGCAGGCTCCGCCGGAAGTGCTGCCGGCTCTTCCAAATGAAGGAACGGATTCTTTTCACCATCGCCGACCAGCACCCCTTTATAAAATTCAGCCTCACGCTGCTCGACTTCCTCCTCCAGATACAATCCGTCCTTATCCTTTATCAAATATTGAAAGTGGACATGATAATGGACAGTGCTGAGTTCATCTGCATCCTGTCCTGCTTTTTCAATAATCTTCCCTGAAGCTTTCGCTTTAACAATTTCCCCGGCTCTTCTTGAGAGAATATCCTTTTTCCTTTCAATTTTCGGGCAAGTGCGAAAGTCATTGCGGGAATGGGACACACACTGCTGAACCCTCTGCTCCAGCAGCTCCTGAAGCTGTTTTTTCATATATGCATTCCTCCCATCATTCATTCATATGAAAGAAAATGCCGAATCATTTCTTAAAATAGATCACAGCCTATATGCCGGAGGGTATCTATTTTCTTATATGAAAAAAAGAGAGGCTCCCCTCTCTTTAGCTGAACATATATAAGCTGTTTTCCATTTCCCTGCGCACTTCTTCGTCCGTCTCCTTTACAAGGGCAGCCTCGACCGCTTCCCTTGCCTTCAGCCCGCCGATCTTCCCGAGTGCCCAGGCAGCCGTTCCCTTTATAACCGGCCTTGGATCCGATACCATCACTTGGATCAGATCATCCACAGCTGATTCATCCTTGTAATGGGCCAGGGCAATGATGGCATTCCGCTGAATCGGCTTCTTGCCTCTCCATGACCCCGATACATGGCCGAACTTATCCTTAAACTCCCTGTTGCTCATATGAAGCAGAGGCTTTAACAGCGGTTTGGCAATTTCAGGATCCGGCTCCATTTCTTCATGGAAATGAAAATCCATGCCCTTATTTTTCGGGCAGACTGTCTGGCATGTATCACAGCCATAAAGCCTGTTGCCGATTTTCACCCTGAATTCTTCCTCAAGAAAGCCCTTTGTCTGTGTCAGGAAGGCGATGCAGCGCTTGGAATCCAGCTGGCCGCCGCCGACAAGCGCGCCTGTCGGGCAGACATCGACGCAAAGATTGCACGAACCGCACCCGTCTTCGATTGGTTCATCCGGCTCGAGTGGAAGATTTGTGATCATTTCTCCCAAATATACGTAAGAGCCGAATTCTGGCGTAATGAGGGAACAATTTTTGCCGCTCCACCCAATACCGGCCCTTTCAGCGACCGCCCGGTCCACAAGCTCGCCTGTATCGACCATTGATTTGAGCCTCGCCTCAGGCAGCCTTTCACGTATATATGCCTCAAGCTTCCCGAGCCGGTCCCGCAAAACAGTATGATAGTCCGTCCCCCAGGAGGCCCGGCAGAAAATGCCGCGCCGCTCACCCCTTTTGCTGACAACGCGGGTCTTCATCTTTGAAGGATAAGCAAGGGCAATGGAAATGATGGACATCGGCTCATCTAGCAATAGGGCCGGTTCTGTCCTTTTATCAATATCAGGCTCTTCAAAGCCTGATTGGTAATCAAGCTCCTGCTGTCTGATGAGCCTGCTCTTCATCTCCCCGAAAGTGCTGGCAGAGGCGAATCCGATCTTATCAATGCCGATCGTTTTGCTGTAATCGATGATATCCTGTTTAAGCTCTGAGTAGTTCATATCCTCCCGCTCCTTTCACCATTGTGTTTTGTATATAAAAAGGCAAATCGCCAAGATATTTATTCGCATCCTTTCTATGATAAACTATTTTAAAGGATTTTTGGAGGTGAAAGGTTTGGAAATCAGTATATCGTCTGATTTAAGGCAGAAGGTGCCGGGTTTCAAGGTCGGCATCATTCAGTATGAGAATATTGTCGTCGGAGATTCCCCGCAGATGCTGAAAGGGCGGCTGCAGCTGTTCCAGGAGTCAATTTTCTTTGAGCTCGAGCATAAGAATGTGACAGAATTCGAAGGAATCCAGGAATGGAGGCAGGTGTTCAAGCAGGCGGGAAAAGATCCGAACCGCTACCGCCACTCAGCAGAGGCCCTATTCAGGAGGATCAAGAAGCAGAATTACCTTTCCACCGTGAACAGTGCCGCGGATCTGAATAATTTTTTCTCGCTGGAATATCAGTCTCCTATCGGCATCTATGATAAAAGCAAGCTGGAAGGAAATGTCCGTTTTCGTCTGGGGCATGAAGGAGAAGAATATACGGGCTTGAACGGCAGGCCGAATTCACTTGAGAACCTCATTATCACCGAAGATCATAACGGTCCATTCGGCAGCCCGTTTGTCGACTCCAATCGTGCGCCTGTTACAGAGGAAACAACTGAAGCTGTACAGATCATCTATTTCAGGCCATCTCTTGAAAAAGACAGCTGTGCCAGATTGGCGGAATCCCTTATGGGGATGTTTTTGCAGGTTCATGGAGGAGAAGGGGAATTCTGTATTGTTGGATAAGAAAAAGCAGAGGCATTAACATGCATCTGCTTTTTTCTCATTTGGCATCCATCAGCTGGCAGTCATGTCCAGAATATGATGCCGCATCCTCCTCATTCCAGGACAATGCTTTTGCCTGTTTCACTGCTTTTATAGATGGCATCAATGATCTTCGATACACGCAGGGCCTCTTCCGGCTTAACAATAAGCTGTTCTTTTCCCAGACAGCTATTGAGAAAATTCCTTGCCTGCGGTATGCCGGGATCCTCCTCCCCGGGAAGCCACTCTGCCTCACTATTCAGGAGCATCCCATTTTTCAGCTGGTTCAGCTGGAATGGAAATACATCAATTCCTCCGGTAAGCCCGGAAATGCCAAGGCTTTCTTCATCATTTTTGATATTGGCCATCCAGGAAGTCTCGAACAGGAGGGAGGCGCCATTCGCAAAGCGGATATAGGCTGTCACATGGTCCTCGACTTCAATGGTTTGATGATCATAATCTCCCCAAAGATTCACCTGGTCTTCCATCCTGCTGAGTTGATTGTAGGCTGTGCCCGTTACCTCAACAGGTTCCGGGCTGCCGAGCAGCCATAAAGCAAGATCAAGGAAATGGCAGCCATAGTCAATCATGGCGCCTCCTCCCTGCAGCTCTTTATTGGTAAAAACGCCCCAGCCCGGAACCTTCCTTCTTCTCAGTGCCTTTGCCCGGGCAACGATCGGCTGGCCGATTTCGTTTTCCTCTATGACCTTTTTAGCAGCCCTTGCTTCTTTCATAAACCGATAATGATAGGCAATCGCCAGCTGTTTGCCTGATTTCTTAGAGGCCTTAATCATTTCTTCGCATTCTTCTGCAGTCATTGCCATGGGCTTTTCACAGAGAACATGCTTTCCTGCTTTCAATGCTGCCACAGAGATTTCGGCATGATATCGGTTGGGTGTGCAAATCACAACAGCGTCCACAATCTCCAGCATATCCTGATAATCCCCAAAGGCGTGAGGCACCCCGAATTTCTCTGCTGTAAGCCTGGCAGTCTCTTCATGGATATCACAGATTGCTTCAACAGAGGCCAGCTCTGATAATGTCAGCAGTGCGGGGATATGGCGGCTCTGCGCAATCCCGCCGGCTCCGATAATTCCAACACGCAGCTTTTCCATACAATCCCCCCTTAAGGCAATCTCACTATTTTCCCGGACTGGCCCGACTCCAGCGCAGCAAGGACAACCCTTAAGGATTTCAGTCCCTCTTCCCCGCTCACTGGAGGCTCTTTGTCTTCCGCAATACTGTCAATGAATGTACTGATAACATGGGACTGCGTCTGCTTTCCTTCTTCATTCGTCTGAATGCCGCCAAGCTCATATTTCAGTGTTTCTCCGTTCTTGTACTGGATGACGAGAGAATTGACAGGGTCGTCCTCAAGCCTGAGGATCGCATTCTCAGCATAGATGATAGTTGAATTATCTTCTTTTGATACGTAGGACCAGCTGGCTGCCAGGGTTCCGATCACACCGCTTTCCGTTTTTAAAATGCAGACAGCTGTATCGTCCACATCGCTGTTTTCCTTTGAGCTTGCTTCCACAAAAGCGCCGGCCTGTGTGATCTCCTCTCCCAGCAAATAGCGGATCAGGTCGGCTTTATGTACTCCAAGGTCTCCCATCGCCCCAATAAACGCCTCGCTTTTCCGGAAAAACCAGCTGTCCTTCCCATCCGCACTCCAGCCCTCTGGTCCGCCATGCCCAAAAGCGGTTCTGAAGCTGTATACCTTGCCCGCTTCCCCGCTCGCTATAAACGCACGGGCTTTCTGATGGGAAGGCACAAACCGCTGATTATGGCCGATCATAAGCTTTTTCCCATATTTCCTTGCCGCTTCTATCATGCTCTCCGCTTCCTCCACCGACACAGCCATCGGCTTTTCACAAAGAACATGCTTACCTGCCTTCAGGGCGGCTATGGAGATGGGGGCATGCAGATAATTCGGTGTGCACACGCTCACTGCATCGATTTCCGGATTTTCCAGCAGATCCTCATAGCTGGTATATGCTTCAGCATGATACAGGGCAGCCATATCCATCGCCCTTTCCTCCACAATATCACAGACAGCCATGATTTCAGCCCTGCCGTTCAGGTGATATTCCGGCAGATGCCTGTGCTTGGCGATGCTGCCGCACCCGATGACCCCAATCTTAATCTGTTCCATCCTTACCCCTCCCCGTTCTTCCCTTTTATATGCTCCAGCGGCTTAGCATTCCCATACTTCACCTCAGGCTGACGGGATCCTTCTGCCCACCTGACAGCATTAATGATGACCTTTTGAACATCTTTGTTAAAATAAGTCGGATAGGTTTCATGCCCAGGCCGGAAATAGAATACTTTTCCTTTCCCGCGCTGATAGGTGCAGCCGCTCCGGAACACTTCTCCGCCCTCGAACCAGCTGACCATCACGAGCTGGTCCGGAGCAGGGATATCAAAATGCTCACCGTACATTTCCTCCCGCTCCAATTCGATATACTCCCCCAGCCCTTCCGCAATCGGATGGCTCGGATCCACGACCCAGATCCGTTCCTTTTCGTCTGCTTCCCGCCATTTCAAATCACAGGAAGTTCCCATTAATGATTTAAATATTTTTGAAAAATGGCCTGAATGAAGGACGATCAGCCCCATGCCGTCCAGCACCCGCTGTTTCACCCTGTCAACAATTTCATCCGGGACCGCATCGTGGGCGATATGCCCCCACCAGATCAGTACATCTGTATCTTCCAGAACCTCCCGGGTTAATCCGCATTCATCGTCATCAAGCGTCGCTGTCCTTACTTCAAAGGACTCACCTTCCAAAAAGGAGGCAATCGCTCCGTGTATCCCATCAGGATAAACGGCCCTCACTTCCGCATTTTTTTGCTCATGCTGATTTTCATTCCATACCGTCACTTTTGCCATTGTTCTTCCTCCTATCTGCTGCCCGGCGGCAGATTCCGATATTCATTCGGTGTATAGCCGGTCAGCTTTTTAAAAACCTTGCTGAAATATTTTTCATTCTGGTATCCAACCTGATAGGCAATCTCGTAAATTTTCAAAGATGGGCTGCCAAGCAGCTCCTTTGCCTTTTCCATCCGGATATTGGTCAAATAATCTGTAATGGTTGCCTGGAAATCCTGTTTGAATTTCCTGGATATATACTCTCTGCTCAAATAAAAACGGTCAGCGATATCCTGCAGTGTGATATCAAGATGATAATTCTGCACCAGAAACTCTTCGATTTGCTTGATGTTATTGTTCTCTTTCTGGGCTGCTTTGCTTTCCCTGGGCTCTCTAAAGGCCTCCCCTGTCAAACGTGAAGCTGCAAGGTCATTGACTGCCCTTTCGAGCGTTTCATTCAGCAGTTCCGGATCAATCGGCTTTAAGATATAATCAAAGCTTTTATAATAGATGGCGTTCCTCATATACTCGTAGTCATCATAGCCGCTGACAACGATCGTTTTCCCCTGGCATTGGGAACCATGGATCCACTTCAAAAGGCTGATGCCGTCACACCTCGGCATATTCATATCGGTAAAAATAATATCAGGCTGCACTTCGCCGATCAGTCTGATAGCCTCTTCCCCGTCCTCTGCCTCAAAGATGGAGCTGATTCCATGCTTTTCCCATTCTGCAAGCATAAGAAGCCCTTCCCTGACATGCTTTTCATCATCGATGATGATTGCCTTCATCCACTTCGCCCCCCGGGTGCAGCGGAAGCTTCATGGAAACGATAAAGCCTTTGCCTCCACGATTTCCAAGCTGCAGGATTGCTTCTTCTCCGTAATAAAGCATCAGCCGTCCATACACATTCCTAAGCCCGATGCTCGTGCTGTCCCCTTTGGCCTCAAGCGGCCCGCCTTTAATACAGCGCCATATATCCCCCAGCCTGCCATCATCTGCGCCTCCGCCATTATCACTTATATCTATGCATAGAAATCCGCTGTCTTTATTACATTCGATATTCAGCTCGCCTGTCCCTTCACCCGGAGTAAATCCATGCTTAAAATAATTCTCAATGACCGGCTGCAGCAGCATTTTAGGAACTTTGACAGATGAGACCTCTTCACCTGCATCAATCCTGTAGATAAACTTTTCGCCAAACCGCTCTTTCTGCAGGAGCAGGAAGGCCTTTGTATAATTAATCTCTTTTATCAGCGGCACCCGGTCCTCCTCCATGTCCATCCCGTACCTCATGATTTTTGAAAGATGGGTAATCAGGGTATAAATCTGGGGAACTTTGTTTTTCAAGGCAACCGTTCCGATCGACTGGAGGGCATTGTACAGGAAATGCGGGTTGATCTGCGACTGGAGCACCTTCAGCTGATTGGTTTTATTCTCAATCTCCAGCTTATATTCCCTGTTGATGAGATGGTTTATTTTCTCGATCATCTCATTGAACCTCATTCCAAGGATGCCGATTTCATCCTTCCCGAATGAATCATATTCAACATTCATGTCCCCCCGCTCTACCTGGCTGATGCTCCTCAGCAGCACCCGGATCGGGGAGGTGATTCTAAAAGAAACGAATAAGGTGGCAAGGATAACCAGCGTTAACCCGATAATGCCGAAAAGGATGTTGATTTTCGCAACGCTAAAAGCGCTTTCATACAAAGTTGTATCCGGGACCCGCTTCACGAGGAACCAGCCGCCCGCACTTTCTTCCATCTGCTCGTAAATCATCATGCCGCTGAAATCATCTTTCTTCCATTCAAGTGTCCCCGCCTTATTTCCTGAACTCACAATGGCATCCACCCATTTTTCGGGCACCTGTCCGCTTGCAGCATCCTTGTCAGAGCTATAAATGAGAAGGCCATCCTGAGATACAATATAAAATTCCTCGCTTCCCGGAGTATAAAGATTCCTGCTGAGATTCACGATGTCATCCGGAGCGATCTCAAGAGTAATGTAGGCCAGCACATTGTCTGATGGAATATTTGTAAACGCACGATGCACTGCCATGATATTCCGGGAATTCGTCTGTTCCATCAGCGGTTCAATATACATATGCGAGGAGCTGTCCCTGGCTCTATTGAAGGCCTCTGCGCTTTTGGCGCTCCTTCCTTTCATGAAGACGACTGTAGACCTCCTGGAAGCGGAGATGACCCTGTCTTCGTCTGCAAAGGCTATTTGGACCCTGTTAATGGTATCCCCGGCATAAAGGATGGTTTGGACCACATTTTTCATGATCCCGATTGTTAAATAATTGTCCTCATCTTTAGAAGACCTCAGGAAATTTAAGAAGCCGGGATTATTGTACAGAGACAATGTCAATCCATTCAGCTCATTCATATAGCTCTCCAGGTTGATTTTGCCCTGATAGAGAAGCTTGCTGTTTTCCTCTACAGCCTGATTTTTCAAAAACTCCTTCGTATGGAAGTAGGTAATGATAATCGATGTGCCGAAAGGAATGATTGTGATCAGCAGCAGCAGGACGATCAGTTTATTGCGGATACTGTTCTTAATCATAAATAGTCCTCCCCAGGCCCTGATAATGTAAGTATATATGGGACAGGGTGAGACATGCTGAAGATTTTTTCATTTATGGAAAATAAAAAGCATGCCCTGTTGCAGACATGCTTTTTATCCTGGCAGTGATCTCTGCTTTACTTTAAGTTATCCCAGGTTTTCTGGAACCTCTCTAGCAGAGTATCATAATCAATTTTACCTGCAGCATATTCCTGGATGCTAGCGGCGAATTCCTTGTTCGCTCCATCCGGCCATCTGAACCATGTCCACGGAATTGTTTTCTCTTCTTTGGAGTACTCAAGGATTGACTGGCCAAGATCGCCAAGACCTGATGCCTCAATATTGTCAAAAGCAGGGATGAAAGCAAATTCCTCGGTTAAATAGCGTTTACCTGTATCAGAAGATACCATCCATTCCAGGAACAATTTAGCTTCATCCAGGTGCTCGGAATTCTTATTCAGAACCCAGTTATTCGGGACCCCAACAGGGAGGCGGTCAGCATTTTTGTCATCTGAGATCGGAATCGGCAAAAAGCCCATATTCATATCAGGATTAACCTCATAGATCATATTTTCAGTCCAGTTCCCCTGCTGCAGCATGGCAGTCTGGCCTGCGGCAAATTGGGTGACCTGCGTGTTATAGTCAGTGGTCAATGGATTATCATTTCCAAAATTGATTTCTGTATCAAGCACTTCTTTAAACTGCTTGAATTGCTCATTATCTGTAAACTTCTCTGTACCATCATAAAGTCCTTCAATAAAGGCAATAGGATCTTCCTGTTGGGCAAAAGGGATATTCAGCAAGTGCTGCCCGATGACCCACCATTCCCCATATCCGGCTGAGAAAGGTGTAGTGCCGCTGTCCTTCAGTTTCTCAGCAGCATCCTTGAGCTCTGTAATATTGGCCGGAGGCTCCTTAATGCCTGCTTTCTCAAACAAATCTTTATTATAGACAAATCCGTATCCTTCAAGGTTGACCGGCATGCCATAAAGCTTGCCGTCTGTATCTGTCATCGGCACTTTGCCGATCGGGAGAAGATGCTCAACCCATGGCTCATTGGATAGGTCGGCCAGATGCTCCTTCCACAGTTCCAGTTCTTTAAAGCCGCCATTGTTGAAAATATCCGGCTGTTCGCCAGAAGCAAATTTCGCTTTCAGCGCAGCACCGTAATCGGCACCGCCGCCAACAGTTTCCAGCTTTACTTTGATATTGGGATGCTCGGCTTCGAACTCAGTGATCATCTCCTGAAGCTGGTCGGCAATTTCAACTTTAAATTGGAACAGGTTGAGAGTAACCGTCTCTTCCCCGGTATCCTTTGTCCCCTCTTTATCATCAGTTCCAGAAGTGCTTCCTGACGAACAGCCGGCCAAAATCCCGAATGTGAAAAGCAGGGACAGGCAAATAAGCAATAAGCGTTTCATTGTCATTGACCTCCTTGAATTCTATTTATATATCATTTTAGCGGTACATTCTAGCCGCCGCTAAAATTTGATATCTATTTGATGGAGCCTGATGCTATGCCTTTAATAATATGCTTCTGCAGGAACAGGAAGAAGATGATGACCGGCGTAATGCCAAGTACAAGCGCTGCCAGGCCCATATCCCACTGTTTTGTATATTGGGCAAAGAAGGAGCTGGTGGCGAGCGGGATTGTTCTCAGCTCGGCATCCTGCAGCACCAGGAGCGGAAGAAGGAAATCGTTCCAGATCCATAAGGTATTAAGGATGACAACCGTCACTGTAATCGGCTTTAAAAGCGGGAAAACGATCCTCCAAAAAACCCCGAACTGGCTGCACCCATCAATCAGCGCCGACTCTTCTATCTCCCTTGGAACCGTTTTGACAAATCCATGGTAAAGGAACAGGGAAAGAGGAACGCCAAACCCGAAATACATCATAATCAGTCCGGGAATGCTGTTCGTCATATTCAGGGCGCCTCCGAGCTTCATAAGCGGGATCATAACCGTCTGAAAGGGAATGACCATTGCTGAGACAAAAAGGATAAACAGAATCTTGCTGAAGCGCCCGGGAGTCCTCACCATTTTCCATGCAGCCATTGAACTGATGATTACCAGGCCAATATTGCTGAGCACAGTAATGATCAGTGAATTCCAGAATGCCCTCGGAAAATTAATGATTTCCCAAACCTTCGAATAATTAGCAAATAACACTTCCTTTGGAAAAGCAGCTGCATCCAATAAGATTTCAGCAAAGCTTTTGACTGAATTAACCGCCACAAAATAGAAGGGGATCAGAAAAATCAGCCCAAGAATGATGCCGATTATCTCCAGCAGAAACGTCCTTCCTGTATACTTGCGATTCATCAGGCTTCAACCTCCTTCCTTTTCGTCATAATTACCTGAACCGATGTAAACACGGCGACAATCAGAAAGAAAAGAATCGATTTGGCCGTCCCGAGACCATAGCGGTTATTTTGGAAAGCCTCCTGATAAATGTTGATGGCTACAGACTGTGTTGAATTAAACGGTCCCCCATTTGTAAGAGAAAGATTTAAATCAAAGATCTTAAAGGCCATTGATATAGTCAAAAAGAAACAAATAGTGAAAGCCGGAATGATCAGCGGTATAATGATGCGGGTAAGAAGCGTCCAGTTTGAAGCCCCGTCAATCCTTGCCGCCTCAAGAAGGGAATGGTCCACTCCCTGCAGGGCTGCGATATAAATCACCATCATATAGCCGCTCACCTGCCATGCAAACACAATGACAATTCCCCAAAATGCTGTAGTCTCATCCCCCAGCCAGGCAAGCTTGAAAAACGCCAGGCCAGTCAAATTTCCGATGGAAGCAAACGCTTTGACAAAGATAAACTGCCAGATGAACCCAAGCAGCAGTCCTCCAATTACATTCGGTATAAAGAAGACGGTTCTGAGAATATTCCGTGTCTTCAAGGCCGCGTTAAGTAGCAGGGCAAGTCCAAATCCAATTAAATTGCTGATAACCACTGAGGCCAGCATGAACTTGGTTGTAAACAAGAAAGATTGGAAAAAGTTCGGATCATCCTTGAAAATTTTGATATAGTTTTGCAGCCCGACCCATTCGACAGCTGAGCTTACACCATTCCATGAGGTAAAGGAATAATATAAACCCATAAGGAATGGTATCACCTGAATAAGGACAAAGAATATAATGGCCGGTCCGGTAAAAGACGCATAAATTAATATACTTCGAAGACGTGCTTTTCTTTTGCTTGTTCTCTTTGTTACAGCGTCCGCCTTTATGGGAGCCAACTCTGTTTTTGCATCCAATTTTACTCTCACCGCCTTTTGTAATCGCTTTCTTTTATTATAGGAGGCTATCAAATAAAAAGGGGCAACATAATTGACCAAAAGAGGGGGAAAATTTTGACTTCTTCATAGAGAAGAAAGACTGGCTGACATCTTACCGTAACCCACGGGTCATGCCTTATCGGGATCAAGACAAAGAAAAAACGCAATGCTTCGTTTTCTGGAAACGAAACACTGCGTTGATGAAATTATGTATGGAGCGGGTGATGGGAATCGAACCCACGACATCAGCTTGGAAGGCTGAGGTTTTACCATTAAACTACACCCGCATCGAAAATTGCTGAAATTTGTCGATGCCTTTTCAAAAATAAAAACAGGAAACCCTGTATAAAAAGAAAATGATACCGGTGGCCGGGGTCGAACCGGCACTCCAGAAGGAACACGATTTTGAGTCGTGCGCGTCTGCCAATTCCGCCACACCGGCATATCATTTAATTTATCGTTCATTCTCCATTTCCTGTAATTGGAATGGAGGCGGCAACCGGAATCGAACCGGTGATAAAGGTTTTGCAGACCTCTGCCTTACCTCTTGGCTATGCCGCCAGAACGTTTGGAGCGGAAGACGGGATTCGAACCCGCGACCCCCACCTTGGCAAGGTGATGTTCTACCACTGAACTACTTCCGCAAATGGCTGGGCTAGCTGGATTCGAACCAACGCATGACGGAGTCAAAGTCCGTTGCCTTACCGCTTGGCTATAGCCCAATAATATGATATGCATAGAATGCAATATTGTGATTAAAAAATGGGGCGACTGATGGGAATCGAACCCACGAATGTCGGAACCACAATCCGATGCGTTAACCACTTCGCCACAATCGCCATAATAAAATTGGCAGGGGTAGTAGGAATCGAACCCACACTGGAGGTTTTGGAGACCTCTGTTCTACCTTTAAACTATACCCCTGTATGAATGGTGGAGGGGGACGGATTCGAACCGCCGAACCCTGAGGGAGCGGATTTACAGTCCGCCGCGTTTAGCCACTTCGCTACCCCTCCACGTTAAGGTGGTGCCGGCTAGAGGACTTGAACCCCCAACCTACTGATTACAAGTCAGTTGCTCTACCAATTGAGCTAAACCGGCTTACAAACAATGGTGGCTCAGGACGGAATCGAACCGCCGACACAAGGATTTTCAGTCCTTTGCTCTACCGACTGAGCTACTGAGCCATAATAAAATTTTCATCCAAAACCTTTTATACTTTAAGTCCTTTGTTCGTCAGTTCTTACGAACTTCCTCACAGATTGCCGCAGGAGCTGTTCAATGAAGGTAGCAATCTGCTCTACCGACTGAGCTACTGAGCCTAATTAAATTTAAATGGCGGTCCCGACGGGAATCGAACCCGCGATCTCCTGCGTGACAGGCAGGCATGTTAACCGCTACACCACGGGACCATTTTATAAATTTGGGTCTTGATTATGCCCGAGAAGCCTGCAGGACTGACTCTTCCTCTTCCAGATGACTCAAGGAAGCAAATCCGTTGAGGCAACTCGCAGCATATTCATTGCAGTGTCGCTCGTCGCTACACCACAGGACCAGATTGCGGGGGCAGGATTTGAACCTGCGACCTTCGGGTTATGAGCCCGACGAGCTACCGGACTGCTCCACCCCGCGACAATAAAAAGTTATAATGGTGGAGGATGACGGGATCGAACCGCCGACCCTCTGCTTGTAAGGCAGATGCTCTCCCAGCTGAGCTAATCCTCCGAAATGGTGACCCCTACGGGATTCGAACCCGTGTTACCGCCGTGAAAGGGCGGTGTCTTAACCGCTTGACCAAGGGGCCATTATATAATTTAAATGGCGGAGAGCAAGGGATTTGAACCCTTGAGACAGCTATAAACCGCCTACACGATTTCCAATCGTGCTCCTTCGGCCACTCGGACAGCTCTCCATAATTGGCTCCGCAGGTAGGATTCGAACCTACGACCGTTCGGTTAACAGCCGAATGCTCTACCACTGAGCTACTGCGGAATGATAGTATATTAGAATACTTTC
>NZ_JAUZVH010000008.1:0-244084 GCF_031844465.1 Bacillus sp. AG4(2022) | reverse complement strand
GAAGTGGGCCAGGGGGTCTGTCCCCTTGGCTCCTACAAGGCTTTCTTTGAATTCTTACTGCTATACATATGGTGGTCCGCAATCTTGATTAATTCAAATAAATTTTTGCTGTCATCTGGATAGAGGGCAGATCCAATAGAAAGTGTAATAGGCATTTTTACTTCCTTAGATAAATCTTTTATTTTCTCTTCGAGTTTTTGCAGAACGGTTTGCATTTCTGTCTCGTCATTGGATTGTCCGATGAGCAGAAATTCGTCACCACCCCAGCGGGCGACGATATCACTTTGTCTTGCTGTTTCAGCAAGTGCTTTGCTGATTTTAGTCAAAATCATATCGCCTGTAAAATGCCCAAAGGTGTCATTAATCACTTTAAAATTATCACAATCAACTATTACTACGAAAAGTTTATTGTTCATTTTTTCTGTTAGGTTAGATAGTTTTTTAAAGTTGCTTAAGATATATCTTCGATTGTATGTCCCTGTCAGTTCATCTTTCTCCGAATAAAATCTCACTTTGTCATACTGTTTGCCAGCCCAATAGCCAAACCAGATTAATAAGGGATATGTATACAAATCCAGAGGCTCTACTTCTCTATCACGGAGATAGTAATAGAGGATATATACGGAGTGAAATAATAACAAACTCAAACTTCCGATGATTTTACCAGTATGCTTCATTATCGCTCACCTTTGTAGTTGAAAAGTTTGTATTTATCATATCATGTGCTCGTAGATATTTGTTATTTCGATATAAAGTTTTTACAATTAAAGAAAGTTTTTCCTTTTATAAAATTCTTTATGGTAAAGTGATATTTATAGAATGAGCCAAGGGGACAGGTCCGTTGGCTCTTTTTGAGACTGGGCCAGGGGGTCTGTCCCGGTGGTTCAAAACGAGGGCTCCGTCCCATATTGAGGTGCCAAATGATTAAGTTAATTAGAAAGATACCAGGATTTGTTTTAAGTCTCGTCTTTGGAATATTACTGGGGGCAATCGCCAAGTATTTAGATACAGTCTCTGTTGATGGGCACTGGGGTAACTATATCCTAAGCTATTCAGGGGATATTTTTACAAGGCCCGGCATTTGGGTATTGATCGGGACCATTTTGGCAGCGTATAGTAAAACATTGTTACGAGCGGCTCTGAATACGTTCCTGTTCTTCATCGGCATGCTGATAAGTTATTATGTGTATTCTGCCTATTTATTCGGCTTTTTTCCAACGAGTTATTTTCTTCTGTGGGGCAGTATAGCCATCGTATCTCCTTTCTTGGCTATGATTGTTTGGATAGCTAAGAATGACCCACGTCTAGCTTTTGTCCTGCCGGCTCTCCCGATGGGACTTTTATTAGGCCTTTCCCTGGGCATTGGCCTATTTTATGTGTATGTATCTTATATAGAAGAATTAATGATGTATATGGTTCTGGGCATCATCTTTTATAAAACAGGTAAGCAAATGGCTATTGTCGTTATTCTTTCATTCGTTGTGGCTATTATTTTCGGCCTGTATAGTCCAATTCAATTTTGAGCCAGGGGGTCTGACCCCCTGGCTCTTTTTGAAGTGAGCCAAGGGGTCTGTCCCCCTGGCTCTATCCCCCCAGCTTCTCCGGATTCATAGTAATATAAATCTCCGCAATACGATCTTCAAAAATCGAAAAGCTTATGGTGCTGTGGATGCGGCCGTTCATGTAGTTGACCATGGCAGGCTGGCCATTGACGGTGGTGAGGGTAAATTGCACTTCATTGGATAAATTGCGTGTAATTCCCTGTAAGAAGGCCAATACCCTCTGGCGGGTCAGAATCGGACGTACGGCTGCTTTGACTTTTCCGCCGCCGTCGGAGTAGAGTGTCACATTTTCTGAGATGAGTTCGAGCAGGTCTTCTGTACGTTCTGTTTGGAATGCGAGGATGAAGCGCTGGATCAATGAGAGGTTCTTTTGATAATCCAGGCTTTCTCCTTCGGCTGCGGCCATTTTCTGTTTGGACCGGCTGAACAGTTTGCGGCAGTTATCTTCCGTTTTTTCAATCATTCTGCTAATCTCCGAATATGAAAAGCCGAACGCCTCCCGCAGCAGCAGGACTGCCCGTTCATGAGGGGTGAGATGCTCCATCATCCGTAAATAGGCGATGCTTAAATACTCCTTTTCCATGAGGATTTCCGACGGATTGGCTCGCTTGTCTCCCGCCGACAGGAGGGGCTCCGGGTTCCAGGGACCGATGTACTGCTCTCTTTTTACCCTCGCAGATCTTAAAAAATCGATGCAGCGGTTTGTCATCATTCTGCATAAATAAGCCTTCTTGTTCTCAACCTCCAGTTCAGGCAGCTGATAAGCCCGAAGGAAGGTTTCTTGGATCAGATCTTCGGTTTCTGAGACGGAGCCGGTCATGCGGTAGCCGAGAGAAAATAATAACGGCTTATACAGCACATAATCTTCATCGCTAATTTGCATGCTTGATCCTCATTTCTTTATCGATCACTTCCAGAGCGGCCTGTTTTCCGCTTTCCGCTGCAGCCTCTGACAATATGAAAGAAGGCGAGGCCCAATCTCCAGCAGCGTAGAGCCCGGGGAGGATGGCGGAGCTGCGGGTAAATAACGATGTGTCATTGACCATTGGCAATCGGCCATTCACCGTTATTTGTGGAAGGCATCTCTTCGTAATCATATATTTCTGCCAGCCAGGCTGTATTACCTCTAAAAAATTCTCCAGATTCCTTTTTTCTTCAGTAGCATCAATGGACTCATCGGGATGATGGTATTTCAGCACATGGAGAATGGTGCTTTCTCCTTTCTTTGACAGCCGGGCATAGTTAGAGTGAACAGAATAATAGTAGGGTGCATCGATTCCCATGGCAAATAAGTTTTCCGGATTGGGAAGCCTGGATAATGCAACATCCAATGCGGCCGCTTTGATGGGTTCAAAGTGATTGAAAGGCAGCTTGGCAGATTCGCCGAGCAGGTCATTCAGTGCTTGAGGGGGGCCGCTATAAATGATGTTACTGCAATAGATCGGTTCCTGATTGGATACTGTGATCTGCCACTGGCCGTTGTCCAAAGCAGTCAGCTGCTTCACATTTGCACTGGTCTGAATCTGTACATGGTTTGTGACGGCTTGGTTGTACAGCTGATCAATAATGGATTGCCACCCGCCATCCACATAAATCACACCGCCCATGCCGATTTGCATGTGGGCCAGCATGACGCTCGCACTGATTTGTTCGGGGGCATGGGAATAGCTCACAAGGCGTCCGAGTGTAAAAAGAAGCTTTTGGATGTTAGGAGTCTTCGTTGTTTCGTGCACAAATTGATGGAAGGTTTGATTACTGTATTGGCCGGGCTGCAGCTTCTGAATCTTGCGCAGAATGCCTATCCATTCTATTTTTTCTTTCCAGTTTAAAAGCTTTGATTGCAGGACTCCGGTTGGTGAAAATGGTGCCGTAAAAGATTCGGGGCCATCAATTAACAAACCGCCTATTTTAGGCGTACTGCCATTGATCTCTACACCCAACTCTTTGAGGATGGGTACAGCCCTTCCATTTTTATAAAGGGCATGCGGTCCCATATTAAAATACTGTCCGCTGATGATATCCGTTTTTGCACGCCCCCCGGCAGACTTCGCTTTTTCAAGCAGAAGAGTCTTCATCCCGGCTTTTCCTAAAACAGCTGCGGAAACAAGGCCGGCTAAACCGCCGCCTATGATGACAGCATCCCAATGATTTTGAGTCATAAAAATCCCTCCTGTTTTAAATTCATTCTTATGACGGTTGAAGGAGGAGTTTTGTGACCGATGAGCCAAGGGGACAGGTCCCTTGGCTCTTTTTAAAATGGGCCAGAGGACCTGTCCCCTTGGCTCAAAGAAGAGAAAAGAGGATTATTAGGAGGATATTCGACAGAGACCAGCGAAACAGAAAATATGGAGTCATAGGGTGATGGTAAGATGAGCCACGGGGTCAGACCCCTTGGCTCGTTTTGAGATGGGCCAGGGGGTCTGTCCCCATGGCTCATAAGGGAGGGTGAAACATGAACTTAAGTAATTTCAAAAGTGCAATTGATGCCGCGATTCTCGACAGAGGACATGACTATTATATAGACGGGCGCCTGGAGCATATAGAAACCAATGCTGAAAATAAGTATTTTTTCCAAGCGGAGGGGACGGATTTTTATGAGGTTTGGGTTGAGGTTGAGGAAGATGGGGAGATTGCCGATTCCGAATGTGATTGTCCCTATGATTATGGCCCGATCTGTAAGCACCAGGCTGCAGCTTTTTACCAGCTGGCGGGAATGTTGGATGGAGTTAAGCAGGAAAATAGGGCAGTGAAAAAAACTGAGAAAGTTCCCGCTCTGGAAGAGGTCCTGGCTGATTTATCAAAGGAAGAATTGGTTCAAATTCTTCTGGAAGCCGCCTATTATGATGAGGGACTTGAAAGAAAACTCTTATTGAAATATGTAAAGGGAGGCAGCAAACAAGAGCTGAAGGCATGCAAAAAGCTGATCAAGGATATTGTGAGGGAGTATAAAGGCAGGGGCGGGTTTATTACTTCCAGAAACGCTGGCCGGTTTACGATCGAGCTGGAAACAGTCCTCGAAAAAGCGGGTGATGTCAGTGATCCGGAGCTGGCTGCAGATATTTCTTTGTTACTTCTGGAGGAAGCTATAGCTTCCTTTCAATATACAGATGATTCAGATGGAGACGTTGGTTTTCTAATCAAGGGAACTCTCGAGAAGATTGAGGAAATCGCCATGGATGCAGCTGGAAGTGACCAGAGGGAAGTGGTGTTCAACAAGCTATTGAAGGCTGCAAATAGTAACATGTTTGATGGCTGGGACGAATTCCAGATTGACCTTCTCCAAATTTGTCTAATATTTGCCTCGACTGATTATTATAGAGAACAATTAAGAAATATTATTGAGTCCCAGCTACTAAGAGCAGCGCCGGATGATAGGTATTCGAAATACAGGAAGGAAAGCCTGCTTCAGCTATTATACCAGCTGCTTGATCAGTATGGGCCGGCAGAGGAAGCGATGAAGTTTATGCAGGAGCACCTGCACTTTTCCTCTTTTAGAAAGCAGCTGCTGGAGAAATATCTGGAGGAAAGCCATTACGAAAAAGTCATCGAAGTTGCTTTGGCTGGAGAGGACCAGGATAGAGAGTATGCTGGACTGGTAACCAAGTGGAAGGAATACCGGTACAAAGCGTATAAAGACCTCGGAAGGAAAGAAGAGCAGCAATCATTGGCGAGAGAGATGTTTTTAGATGGCGACTTTGGCATGTACGGGGAATTGAAAGAGCTTGGAAAGGAGAATGAACGGTTTTATGAGAAGCTTAAGGAAGAGCTGAAGGGGAATAATAGATGGAATAATGAACGCCTCCTGCTTCAATTGATAGAAAAGGAAAATGATACGGAAGAGCTTATGATCTTTGTCCGGAAAAATCCCAGCTATATTGAAAAATATGCCGGAAAGCTCGCAAACCATTATAAGGAAGATGTTACCGGGATTTACAGGGTATATATCTATAATGAAGCAAAATCTGCATCTAATCGAAGCCAGTATCGGGAGGTTTGCCGGAAGTTGATTCGTTTTAAGAAACTTGCCGGGAAACCGGAGCAGGCTGAAATCATTGAAAGGCTGGCAGAAGATAATAAAAGAAAGCCGGCTTTTTTGGATGAGCTGGAGAAGATACGGTGATGTGAGCCAGGGGGTCTGTCCCCATGGCTCAAGGGAAGGAGGTCAAGCATGGGACAAGAGAGAGGTTTGAATCGCATACATATTTTGTTTGGGGAGTCCCCTGCTGGATCTTTGAAAAATGCCTTTAGGGATATGGGCATTTTTGAGCAGGAGAGGGTTGTGTTTTTTAGGGACATCTTTTCAGTTGGTCCTGTTTGGATGCTGCATGAAGAGAGCGGGAGAGAAAACAGGATGGAATGGATGAAGGATTTGATCAGTGATGATTATGAGGAATATCCCGAATATCGGAATAAGTTTGAGAAGACGATCAGACAGATACAGGATATACCTGATGGCTCTCATATCATTATCTGGCATGGTGATAATGCCCACGAGCAGACGGGATTGCAGTATGTTGTGTATCTTTTGAAGGGGAAAAATATAGACATCTCCGCGATCAACACAACAAAAGCGGGTGAAGAAATGTTTCCAGACAAAAAAGTGAAATTTACTCCATTGCACACAGGGGAAATATCCCCTGAGATACTTCAGCTGATCTGGGAAAGCCCATTTGGAAAATGGTTAACAGACCATGATAGAGAACATCTGGAAAAAGAGTGGCTGATCCTTTCAGAAGATCGGGCAAATTTAAGAGTATGGAGGAACCAACTGATCCACAGCTTTCCGGAAGACTACTATGATACATTTATAAAAAGCAGGGCCGAAAAGCTGCATGCCAAGCAAAAGGAAAAGGATTTCATGAAATCAGCAAGGCTGATTGGCGACGTGCTTGGGCGTTTGGATCAGTATGTAGGAGACGACTTTCTTGAATATCGATTGAAGAAAATGATAGCAGCAGGCGTATTCGAGGCGGAAGGCAGCCTGCTGGCGATGAGGTTTTATAGTGTGAGGCTGCGCCAGGGGGACAGGTCCCTTGGCTCGTTTTGAAAGTGGGCCAGGGGGTCTGTCCCCATGGCTCAAAAAGGAGTTGTCATTCATATGCCAGATTTATCTCATGATGAAATAAAAGCTATTTTGAGGGGCGCAGATGAAATCATTCTTCAGGGAGGCAGGACACTTCTTGCCAAGATTTTGAAGGGTTCAAAAGAGAAAAAGGTGCTGAAGCTTGGAGTGGACAAGTCCCCTGTTTACGGTTATTACCGGGCAGAAAAGCTGGAAGAAGTGATTGGGAAAATTGACTGGATGCTGGACCATGACTTTCTGGATATAGAGTATCAGGGGAAACTCCCGATGATTGTGTTTACGGAGAGGGGCTGGCTGATTGAAGCTGACCAGATGACCGATGAATTGATCTATGAATGGAAGGACTGGATCCACCAGGGAGTACTGGAACCGGATATGCTGTATTTAAAGGATCGAAATCGCGAGATGATTCTTTTGATGCTGGAAAAAATCAAGGAATCCAGAAACAAAGAATTTATACCTTACTTACGGTTATGGGAAAATATCGAATATAAAAAAGTCCGCGCCGCAATTAGGGAAACCATTAATCTGCTGGAAGAGAATAAGCAGGGAGATAGCAAGGCAGCCAAGGAACGAAAATTGATACTGAATGAAGCTTTATTAGGTTCAGCTCCTCAAGATCTTCTATTAAAGTGCTATGAGTGCGGAGGTAGATTCACTTTTTCTATCGGTGAACAGAAGTTTTTTAAGCAGAAGGGATTTGCGCTGCCGAAGAGGTGCAGCGAATGCCGGAAGAGCCATGGGGACAGACCCCTTGGCCCGTTTTGAGACTGAGCCAGGGGGTCTGTCCCCATGGCTTCTAACTAGGAGGCGAAATAAGTGAAAAAGATCATTCTCACGACTGAAAGCGGCGCTGATTTGCCGGCTGATTTAACTGAAAGGTATAACGTTCAGGTGGTTCCGATGCACATCGTAATGGATGGGAAGGATTATTTGGATGGCCATTTGCCGGTTGAAGATATTTATGATTATTATGCACGAATGAAAAAGATTCCCTCTACGACATCAACGAACTCTTATGAATACGAGGAGTTTTTTGCGAAGATAAGAGAGGATTATCCGGATGGCGTCATTATCCATATTGGATATACAAGCAAAGCTTCTTCTTCTTTTCAGAATGCCGTAATCGCAGCGGAAGAGTTTGAAGATCTATTCCTGATTGATGCCCTAAATGTGACAGGCGGATTGGCTGCCGTTGTCATCTACGCAGCAGAACAGCTGGAACAGGAACCTGGCATTGATCCTGCAGCCCTGGTTGGTAAAATTGAAAGCATCGTGCCAAAGTCCAGGCTGGCTTTCATCCCGGGCAGCCTGGATTTCTTAAGAGCGGGCGGGCGCGTAAGCAATATGGCGTACCTTGGCGGAACACTTTTAAAAATAAAACCCTGCATAGAATTGGTTGACGGGAAGCTCGTCTCCACGAAAAAATACCGCGGAAAAATGAGCACGGTGGCTGAAAAATTGATGCAGGATTATTTAAATGATTACAAGATTGACAGAGACCAGCTTTACTTCATTTACTCAATCGGCCTTGATGAAACAATTAAAAAGCGGATGGACGAAATCGCCGAAGAAGCTGGATTCAAAAACGTAATGTGGATCCAAGCAGGCGGCATGATCTCCACCCACTCCGGAGCCGGCGGTTTTGGGGTGGCTGGATTAGAAGTGTGAGCCGAGGGGACAGGTCCCTTGGCTCTTTTTGAGATTGGGCCAGGGGGTCTGTCCCCTTGGCTCTTTTTGAGATTGGGCCAGGGGGTCTGTCCCCTTGGCTCTTTTTGAGATTGGGCCAGGGGGTCTGTCCCCTTGGCTCTTTTTGAGATTGAGCCAGGGGGTCTGTCCCCCTGGCTCACTAACAGGTATAATTAGGAAATAGAGGGGGGAACATGTTGATCATCCCAAATAAAGTGAATGCTGGTTTACCAGAGGATATTAGTAGAAACGATTTACTGTCGATTGTTGGTTGGTTCGAAAAGCATCAGCGGTCTTTTTATATATTAGGCTGGTCTTATCTTAGGAATCAGCAGCAGCTGGAAGAGCTTTTCTACCAGACTATATTAAAAGCACGGAAGGATTTTCCGAAAATAAAAAGCAAAACAACATTTGATATATGGGTAACAAGGGTTTTTATAGATAAGTGCCGTGAGCTTGCTGCAAGCGGGAGTATAGAAGCTTCAGAGGAAAGTGATGCGCATGAGGAACTGTTCAACGCGCTTGAACAGTTAAAAGGAGAAGAGAGGGAAGCGCTTGTTTTTACCTATCTGCAGGGACTATCCAGTGAGGAAACAGCCAGCCTTCTCCAGCTTTCCGTTAAAGAGGTAAAGGAGCTGCTGGTTTCTGGAATCCAGTCGCTCAGAAATGGACTTAGGTATGGGGAGCATTTTAATGGCTGTGCGGAGTACCAAAAGTTTTACTTAGATTATCTTGGGCGGAACATGGAGAGGCCGCTTAAGATTGATTTCGAAAAGCATATTTATCATTGCCCGGAATGTCAGGAGGATCTGGCTTCTTTTCAGGAAGCACAGCTGCATTTGACGAAGATCATGGAGGCGTTTCAAATTCCGGCCGGCTTTATGGAGAGCATTAAAGAAAGAATTGCCCAGACTGAAAACCTGAGGCAGCAAAAGAACAACAAACGTAATAGAATCGGATTTATTGCTGCAAGTGTATTGGCTATACTCATGTGCACTGGTTTCTTTACAGGGGCTTTCGCAAAAGTCTATTATTCCTTATCGGAGGAAAATCCAGAGCTCCGTCCTTTTCTGCAGGCGAAACTGGGTGAAAGGCTGAATTTGGTAGCAGAAAATAATGGGGTGAAGATTAAAATTAAGAGCGTGATCGCTGATGAGGTTCAGACGCTGATTTTTTATGAAATCGAAGATACGAAGAAAAACAATCAGTATATGATTAATTTTGATGATGGCGTTTATGTGGAGGATGAGCAGTCCATCATGAATGAGCAAATGTATCCTCCGTATAATCCCCCTGACCTGGAGTCGGATTTAAACAAGGAAGAACAGAACATCTATCATGGAAAAATCAGTCTGAGGCCGCTGCTAAAAGATAGCGGCACTGTCAAGCTGAAGATTACAAAGATGATGAAATTAACCCGCGGCTCCTCTGTCCGGGATACTTTTAGCGGAGGCTTAGAGGAGGCAAGAGGTGAGTGGGAATTTGAGATTCCTGTGGTCAAGCAGCCTTCCACCGAGTATGAACTGGAAAAAGACATAGAAGTTGAGGGTCTCCCAGTCCGGATGGAAAAACTGATTCTTACTCCGACAGCCACCCTTCTGCAATATAGCATGGGTTATGCACAGTCAGGAAAAAAGAGGATAGATAATATTGATTTTGCCAGTTTAGAAGTGAACAATAAAATATTAAAAGCGGATCTTTATGGCGGTGCCTCCTTAGGTTCATGGCATGGTTATCAAGCACAATTCGAACCTCTTTTTGAAAAAAAGGCAGGGAAGATTGAGGTGAAATTCAAGAGGCTGTATTTATCTTTTGATGATTATAAATCAATTAGATTGGACCCATCCAAGCAGTACCCGCAAACCTTTAACTATGCTGGCAGCAGGATTTCCATTGATAAGGTAGAGGTTGGCAAGCCTACCACTGTTGTCTTAAGCAATCATGACATTAAAGATCGCGCCTACGAGTCGTTTCACTTCAATATTGTAACGGAGAAAAGTGAAAATACTTCAATCGAAATGGACTCTGAAGGAGTCTACGTCGATAAAAGCGGGAAAAAATACGATGTTCATCAAATCACACCTGCTCTATACGAAAAGCTCGAGTACCTTCGCCATTTCTCTACCGTTGAAAGAGTCAAAATACAAGGTGATAATTTAGTTCCCCAAGCCCTTGAAATCTATGGGTACAGTACTACTAAATATTTGGAAGATGTTGTGAGGATATCGTTGGAATAGAGATCCAGGGGGACAGACCCCTTGGCTCTTTTTTGAAACTGGGCCAGGGGGTCTGTCCCCCTGGCTCAAATAAGGAGAATGCCGAATGATTAGAAATGCTGTAGGAGCCATCGTATTTCAGGGAGAGGAATACCTTTTGGTTCATAAGGTTAGAAGAAGTGCTTTAAAAGATTCGGAAGGACATATGAAAGGGGAGTGGGATTTCCCTAAGGGCGGGGTCGAGGATAGCGATGAAAATCTTAAGGACGCGATATTAAGAGAGCTGGCAGAGGAAACAGGATCTGCTGAATATCGGATTATAAAGCAGCTGGAGGAAAAGATCTGCTTTGATTTTGATAAGGAGTTTGCTGAGAAAACAGGCTTGAGCCGGCAGGAAACGGTGATGTTTGTTGTTGAGTATGTGGGGGATAGGTCGGATTTGAATCCGGAAGATGATGAAATTGATGAAGTTGAATTTGTAGAGAGGGATGAGGTCCTGGAGCGGCTGGTTCATGGGGAGAGCAAGGAGTTTTTTATTGAGGTGTTTTGAGCCAAGGGGACAGACCCCCTGGCTCGCTCTTTTTTTTAAAACCGGGCCAAGGAACCTGACCCCCTGGCTCAAACCGGGCCAAGGAACCCAGCCCCCCACCTCACCGCACCCCCAACAACCCCCGATTAATCACCCCATTAATAATCTCCGCCATCTCCCTCGGAGAATGATCCATCCCATTATTGAGCCATTTCTTTATCGCATGAATACTGCCGCTGATGATGAAGGTACTGAGGTATTCAGAAAGGTTTTCATCGTACGCTGTGTCTGCGAGCCAGCTGGTCATGAAGACCTGATGGGCGAAGTTGATGACTTTTGTTTCGAAGGTTGTGTTTGTTTTTTCGTTGAGGAGGGTGGTGCATACTTCGTGCTTTGAGGCGAAGTATTCGAGCAGTTTTTCGATCATTTGGAGGGCCTGGTCTTCTTTTTCGAAGTTGTACTGGCTCATATAGCCCTGCATGTCCTGGATGATTTCGTCTTCGATTGTGTCCAGGAGGTCATATTGATCGGTATAGTGGGAATAAAATGTGGAGCGGTTGATGTCGGCGAGACTGCAGATTTCTTTGACGGTGATATAGGAGATTTGCTTGTCCTTCAATAGCTTCATGAGGCTGTCTTTCAATACCATGATTGTATATTTTTTGCGTCTGTCCATTTTGGGAGAGGTCATAACTAGTTTCCTTTCTTTTTGCGTTTTCCAACACTTTTGATCATTGTGTCGGGAATACCACGGAAGTTAGAGAACTGTTCGTTGAATAGGCAACACCGTGTTTATATAATGATAAAGTGTATAGAAAAAAAGGGCAAGAGAGGGTGAACACGCATCAATATTGCTGCACGAATACTTAAACATAAAAAAGCCGTTGCCATCACGTTTGCGGTTTTGACTGTGCTTTGCGCCCTGGCGCAGTTCACTGTGTCGGTGAACTATGATATGAAGGAATATCTGCCGGAGGACGCCCAGTCGACGAAAGCCATGGAAGTGATGGAGCGGGAATTTGAAGGAAATGTTCCGACGAACCGAGTGATGATGCGGGACATGACCATACAGGAAGCTCTGGCTTTCAAAGAAAAGCTGGCCGCGATTGACGGTGTATCTGATGTCATGTGGCTGGATGATGTGATCGACATCAAGGCTCCGCTTGAGATGGCGGACTGGAATACGGTAGATGACTATTACAAAGATGACTATGCCTTGTTTTCTTTCAGCATCCGTGAAGGAGAAGAAGTCCAGATCACCGATCGCATCTATGACCTCATCGGCGAGGACAATGCGATGGCCGGGGAATCGCTGAACACGGCCACACAGCAGAAAATGGCCGGGACGGAATCGATGTATGCGGCCGCCTTTTTGGTGCCGATCATTATTATCATTTTAGTCGTTTCCACGACTTCTTGGGTGGAGCCGCTATTATTCCTGACCGCCATCGGTGTATCGGTTCTGGTTAACATGGGGACGAATATTTTTCTCGGCGAGGTTTCCTTTGTCACCCAGTCGGTCGCGCCGATCCTGCAGCTTGCAGTGTCGCTGGATTACGCGATTTTCCTCCTGCACAGCTTCAACGATTACCGGAAAAAGGTAGGGGATCCGCGGGAAGCGATGGAGCTGGCGATGAAGAAATCATTTTCGGCAATCGCAGCCAGCGCGTCCACAACCTTCTTCGGTTTCATTGCCCTATCATTCATGGAGTTTGAAATCGGGTCGGATCTTGGCATCAACCTGGTCAAAGGGATTTTACTGAGCTTCATCAGTGTCATGGTGTTCCTGCCGGCATTGACATTGCTCTGTTATAAATGGATCGACAAGACGCAGCATAAGCCATTGCTGCCATACATCCGCGGCAAGGGGAATTTTGTGCTGAAGTTCCGGGTGCCGGTTCTATTGCTTGTCGCCATCCTGATTGTCCCGGCCTTTCTTGCGCAAAGCAAGACCAATTTCACTTATGGAGTTGGAGAGCTGCCGGAAACAACCAGGGCGGGGAGCGATTTTGCGAAAATTAAAGAAGAGTTCGGGGAAAGCACGCCGATGGTCCTGCTTGTACCGAAGGGGGATATGGCCAAGGAAGAAGAGCTCGCCGGCGATCTGGAAAAGCTTGACCATGTGACGAGTGTCATGGCATATGTCAACACTGTCAGTGCGGCAATCCCTCCAGAGTATCTCGACCCCAGCATCACCGAACAGTTCTACTCGGAAAATTACAGCCGGATCATCCTTCAGACAGATACAAAAACTGAGGGAGACGAGGCATTCAAGCTAATCGAGCGGGTCCAGGATACTGCTGAAAAACTGTACGGGGATAAGGTGTATTCAGTCGGGGAAAGCGTGACATTGTATGATATCAAAAACACGGTCAAAAAAGACAACACACTGGTTAATCTATTGACTCTACTGACGGTTGCGTTCGTCCTATTTGTAACCTTCAGGTCGATTTCGATTCCGCTGATCCTGCTGCTGACCATTCAGACAGCCGTCTGGATCAATCTGTCGGTCCCTTATTTTACAGATTCTTCATTAGTATACGTTGGCTACCTGCTCGTCAGCATCATCCAGCTTGCAGCGACTGTCGATTATGCGATCCTGCTGACAGATGCTTATAAAGAAGACCGGAAGGAAATGTCTGCGCTTGAAGCAGTCAAGAAAACGATGGATGAAAAAATATTCTCCATCGGCATTTCGGCCTCAATTTTATCAAGTGTAGGCTTTATCTTATGGATAACTTCATCAAATCCGATCGTAGCTTCAATCGGACTGCTGCTTGGCAGGGGAGCGCTGCTGGCCTTGATCATGGTTGTGTTCTTCCTGCCGGCGTGCCTGCTGATCTTCGATAAACTGATCATGAAAACAACATGGAAAGCAAACTTTTATAAGGAGAAGTGATGATGAGGAGAATGAGAAAATTCTTGGCTGTCTTTGCCAGCATCCTAATGATGATGCCCGCCCTGCTCGTTTCGGCTGATACAGCGGGCAGCAAGTCAGGGGAAAAAGTCTCCCAGGAAACAGGAGAGCTTTCCTCAAAGGATGAAGTGGTGTATGCAAAGCTCAGCCCAGCCGGTGAAAATCAGGAAGTTTATGTGGTCAACATTTTAAATATTGAAGAACCTGGGGAAGTGACTGATTATGGCCCCTATACGAACCTGAAAAACCTGACGGATCTCTCGCCGATTGAGAAATCAGACGCAGCGGTGAATGTGACGGCTGAAGAAGAAGGAAAGTTTTATTATCAGGGTGATTTGAATGAGTCAGCCCTGCCATGGAATGTTTCCATTACGTATACATTGGATGGGCAGGAAACCGCACCGGAAGAATTGGCTGGAAAAAGCGGCCATGTGGAGATTGGGATTCAAACCTCCAGAAATGAAAGTGCAGAAGCTTCCTTTTTCGAAAACTATCTGCTGCAGATTTCTTTCCCGCTGAATGGGGAGAAATTCAGCAATATCGAGGCTCCGGACGGGATGCTTGCCAATGCGGGGAAAAACAAGCAGGCCACATTCACTGTGATGCCGGAAAAAGAGGGAAATCTGACACTTGAAGCAGATGTGGCAGATTTCGAGCTAGAAGGCATTGATATCACAGCCATTCCGTCTTCACTCCCGATTGATGCACCTGACATCGATGACATGACAGGTGAGATGGATACACTGACAAAAGCGATCAAAGAAGTCAATGACGGAGTGGGGCAGCTGCAGAACGGCGCTTCGGAATTGCATAATGGCGCCGCTAAGCTCAGCGATGGCTCCAGGGAGTACCGTAATGGAATAGCGGCGCTCGATGGTTCCTCTTCCAAGCTGGTCAGCGGCTCAAAGAGCATCGAGCAGGCTCTGCAAAAGCTGAATAGCAGTCTGAGCGCTGGCTCTGGAGAAATGGGCCTTGGCGATTTGAAAAAGATGCAGGATGGACTGTCCCAATCCGCAGCCGGCCTGCGGGAAGTGTCCAGGAATCTGTCAGAATTGCAGCAGGCCTTTAGTGCCTCTTACAATAGCTTGAATGAAGCAATGGAAGGCATTCCGAATCATGAGATTTCCCAGGCACAGATCGAGCAGCTGAAGCAGAGCGGGGCCGATCCGGATGTGGTCGCGCAATTGCTTGAGACTTATACAGCTGCTCAAAATGCCAAAGGAGTCTTTGCTGCTGGGCAAGGCAGCTTTGCCGCTGTCAGCGGGACCTTAGAGCAAGTGAGCGCGTCTCTTACAGAGATGGCCAAGAATCTTGACGCTATGTCTGCCGGACTCTCTCAGGCTCTAGCCAATTCAGATGCTGCCGATGCGATGGCACAGCTGCAGGCAGGCGTTAATGCACTTGCCGCCAATTACGAATCCTTTCACTCGGGATTGGTGGACTACACCGGCGGAGTGAGCAGGCTGGCAGGTTCCTATTCTGAACTGCATAACGGCATTACTGGCGTCGCCGACGGAACAGGAGAAATCGCCAACGGCGCAGCCAGCCTTCATACCGGTACCACTGAACTTTATGAAGCAACCAGGGATCTGCCTGAACAAATGAAAGAAGAAGTTGAAGGCATGCTCGAAGAATATGACAAGAGTGACTTCAAACCGGTATCCTTCGTATCATCGCAAAACGAAAAGGTCAACTCAGTTCAGTTTGTGCTGAAGACAGAAAGCATTAAGCAGGAAGAAACGAAAGAAAATGAAAAGCCTAAAGAAGAGCCGAAAGGGTTTTGGGCTCGTCTGAAGGCGCTGTTTTCATAGGAGTGAGCCAAGGGGACAGGTCCCTTGGCTCTTTTTGATATTGGGCCACGGGGTCTGTCCCCCTGGCTCCATGGTTTGCATTGGAAGTCTTGCCGCTTATCCTTTAAAATTAAATAGATAAATATAGGCAAATTCATCGAAAGGTGAGGGCGCAAAACTATAGGGGCTAAAGCCAAGGGGCTATGTCGGCCAGTTACCGATTCATCTTTATGGACGATAGGCTAATCGGTTTCGGTTGGTCTATTTTTTATGCTGAAGGATCGAGGAAAATGAAGAGGGACAGCAATGATGAACATACAATTTGCACAAGGTTTTGGATTAGGGGCACTGACTGTTTTATTGATTGTGATTTATTTTTTCAGAAGTTGGAAAAAGAAAGAAACGGACTCTTTTAAAAATCATGAAAGTTATATGCATGTGATCGAAAACACCAAGGATTTCCTTTATTACTGCCAAGTCTATCCGGAGCTGCAATTCAAATATCTTGGTCCTTCAGCTGAATGCTTTTTCGGCGAAGGTTCCAATGCGGATGCCTATTCGGACGCTGGTGTTGCCTTCAGGGATATTCACCCGGAGGATATGGATATTCTCCAAAAAAAAGTCCATGGACAGGTAGATTTCAATCAAGCAATCGTTCAGCGCTGGAAAGATAAAGACGGCTACTATCGATGGTTTGAAGAGTATGCGACTCCCATATATGAAAATGGCGTGCTGGTTGCTCTTCAAGGGGTGGTGCGGAATATTGATGAGAGAAAAAAGCTGGAGGAGACATTGACATATCGAATCGCCCATGATGCGTTGACAGACATATATAACCGTGAATTCTTCGAGCAAATGATGGAGAAATATAATGAACGTGAGGATATAGCTGCAGCCATCATTTTGTGTGATTTGGACGGTCTAAAATGTTTAAATGACAACCACGGACACAAAACAGGGGATTTTCTAATTAAAGAAACAGCACATCTATTAGAACGCTTTTTTACAGAGGATGCTTATGTTTCCAGGATTGGCGGAGATGAATTTGCCGTCATTCTTTTAAAAAAGGAAAAAGAACAGGTGGAGTTACTGGCCGAAAAGCTAGCTGAAGAGATTAGCAGGTATAATGAAAGCAGCCAGGAAGTCAAAATCAACCTATCAATAGGCTTTGCGTTCAGTGAAAATTCCCGAGGCGTAATGGAACGCTTATTTGTTGAAGCGGATAACCATATGTATCAGCATAAAAGAACGAAAAAAGGTGCCTGAATCTATCCTAACAGATGGGAGAGAGATGCCTTTCTTCGCAAAAATGGAGGATAAAAATGCCTGCCAAAAAAAGAATCAGAGACTATGGAGTAAAAATAGGAACCCTTCAGACAGGTCCGCGCAATAGCATCACAGATGTGGAAGGCGTAACTGTGGGGCATACGACGCTGAGCGATGGTGCCAAACAAACCGGTGTCACAGCGATTGTGCCGCATCCGGGGAATCTTTTTAAAGAAAAGCTAATCGCCGCAACCCATGTGATCAACGGGTTTGGGAAGAGTATGGGAACAATTCAGATCAATGAGCTGGGTACGCTTGAATCCCCGATCATCCTGACCAACACGCTCGGCATCGGTACAGCGGCAGATGCTTTGATTCAGTATATGCTGGAGTCTAATCCCGAAATCGGCCGGACGACTGGAACGGTAAATCCGGTGGTGTGTGAATGCAATGATATGTTTTTGAATGATATCAGGGCTGGGTTTATAGAGCGGGAGCATGTTTTCCAGGCACTGCAGAATGCCTCGGCCGAGGTGGAAGAGGGAACGGCTGGAGCCGGGACCGGCATGCTTTGCTATTCGCTGAAGGGCGGGATCGGGACAGCTTCAAGGGTAATGGAGATGGACCATGGGACATATACATTGGGCGTTCTCGTGCTGACGAATTTCGGCGGTTTAAAGGATCTGCGGGTGAATGGGAAAGCGGTCGGGGTAGAGCTGAGTGAGGCTATCCAAGCTAAGGAGGAGCAGGATAAAGGTTCAGTTATCATCATTGTGGCTACAGATCTGCCTGTGTCAGAGAGGCAGCTAAATCGAATTATTAAAAGGACGGTTACAGGATTGTCCCGGACGGGGTCAATCATCGGGACGGGAAGCGGCGAGGTTGTCATTGGGTTTTCGACTGCTGTGAAAATTCCTCATGAAAAACCGGCAGATTGCCTGACCTTTTCTATGATACATGAAGAAGATATTGATCTGGCCTTCAGGGCGGCAGGCGATGCAACGGAAGAAGCTGTCCTGAATTCTTTGGCAGCGGCAACACGGGTGGTGGGCCGGAATGGGAATGTGCGGCCGGCTTTGAGTGATTTGCTGCGGGAGCATGGTATCCGGCTGGTGTAAAAAAAGCCATGCCCCCAATATTGCGGCGCATGGCTCCTATTCATGATCAATCAATTCTCCGTACTTTTTCATATTATCTTCAGTCAAAACCCCAGCTTTATAAAAATGATTTGCATAAACGAACAGCATCATTTCATTTTCTTCGGTAAACTCCAGTTTCTCCATGATGAGATTGATCGTCTCCGCATGCTCTTCAGGACTGGTATACATCGTATTCCAGGCGCGGACCTGCTGTTTAGGGATCCCGCTGAAAATGGCAGCTTCCAGCTCTTCCGGAGGGACCGGCTCCTTTAAGTGTGCGTATGGGTCTTCATCAATGTCAGTGTAGATGAAGCCGATCGGATTATATTCCTCCAAAGGGTAGGTGTATTGCCCGCTTGAGGTTGTAACCACAGTGTTTTTCTGGTCAATTTGCAGCTTTCCATCCTTAAAAAGAAGCGGTTCTCCTAAGACGCTTATCTCGCTTAGCACATCCGGCGCAGCCAGCCAATAGCGCTGATTTTGTTCTAGCTGTGCGATATATTTCCCAAGCGGCATATCCTCTAATTTTCCTTCATCTTTTAATCTCGTATAAAGCACCGGACGATAAAAATACTGCACAGTCAGATCCTTCATATGAATAGTCCATTGGGCATCCGGGCATTCAAACAGAACGCGGAAGGCAAAGCCTGCAGCGGTTATCTGGAGCTCATAGTATATCAGCCATTGGCCGGTCTGCAGCTGCTCAGCTGCTTCTTCCTCAGTAATATGATGGAAAGTAAAGTGGATATAAGGCTTTGTGGAAAAACCGCTCTCTGTATTGATATACAGATGAAGATTGCCATTCTCCCGCTCAATCCGCTCAATAATCGCATCATGGAGGCTTTCTGCAAACACCTCCTGGACAGCAGGTGATAAATGGGCAGCAGCCTGTGTTGTCTGCTCGTATGCGGCATCCAAAACCTGTTCAAACTCCCTGTCACTGTTGCGCATCCATTGAAGATAATCCTCCCGGACCGATTTTGGCAGGGAAGGCTGATTGAGCGTTCCATTTTCAAGATAAGGAACAAAGCGGCTCGGGAGCACAGTCAGCAGCTCAGCTTTTATATCCTCCAGTTCCTCTTTCAGGCGGGCAGGGAGATCTTCTCCTTCTTCCTTGGCTTCTCTCAAGGTGCTTTCCCAGTCAGAGTCTGTCTCAGGAATGGGGAGGAGGTTATGCTTTAAGAATGCTTCTTTTGCTTGAATTGTTAGATTCCACATTGAGGCACCTCAAATCATTTGGTAAAGTAGTATATTGTACATCTCCATTAAATCTAGTAAACAACCCCAAATTGCCGCGATGCGCAGCCATGGCATGTATCATTGTCAAACCGATGCTCCTTGGCAACCTTTTCACCGCAAAACTGACACTTTCGATATTGCCTTTTTCTGGTGTTAATAGTCTTAAGCAGCAGTTCAAGCATCACGTCCTGCTGCTCTTCTCTGTTCAAGGATTGAACTTCCTTCCAGGGAAAAGAATGTTTTGTATAAATGCCAGGCACCGGAGCCGGAATAGGTCCGTTCCATTGTACAGCTTCATATCCAAAGTCCAGACCTGCATCGGTAAAACGGATATAAACCTCTGGTTCATCGGCAAATCCATCAAGCTTAAAATAAGCGGCATGATTACCAGTAAAACTGTTAATTGAGTATTGATCATTAAGGGATTCAATCCAGGTGAAGGCCTTCATTTTTAAAGATTTCATTGTGAGCATCCTTTTGGCTTTTTCTATTATTATAGCATTCTGGAAATTTATGTGCCCCTGCTCATTCATGCCATTACCGCGAGTAAGGGAGCCAAGGGGACAGACCCCCTGGCCCAAAACAGAGCCAAGGGGACAGACCCCCTGGCCCAAAACAGAGCCAAGGGGACAGACCCCCTGGTCCAAAACGGAGCCAAGGACAGACCCCTGGCCCAAAACCGAGCCAAGGGACCTGACCCCCTGGCCCACCAACCGAGCCAAGGACAGACCCCTGGCCCAAAACCGAGCCAAGGGACCTGACCCCCTGGCCCACCAACCGAGCCAAGGACAGACCCCCTGGCCCACAAACTAAGCCAAGGGACCTGACCCCCTGGCCCACCAACCAAGCCAAGAAACCCGTTTCTCAAGCTGTTTATCCCCTCAAACTTTCGGCAATAATGCTTAATGAAGAGATTAATCTGCCCTGCAGCCAATATCCCAGTTGAAACTATCCCGCTCTTCGATTAATATATATGGTGTTGAACTAAACAAACGAAATCGATGATGAGGAAGAGTAGCTGGTGCTGTAATCTAAAGCGAGTCAGGGATGGTGTGAGCCTGATGAGGATGCATGAGCGAAGAACACCTCTGAGTTCTAACCGAAAAGGCTCACTGAGTAGGCTTAGACGTGTCCGGGACGTTATCTGCCGGAATTGATAAGCTGGCCGCATTTTGCGGCAATGTGGGTGGTACCGCGGAAGCAAAGCCTTTCGTCCCTTTTAGGGGGACGTAGGCTTTTTTTTATGAACACTATTTTTTAGGAGGATCAATCATGATTAAAGCAACTGTTAAAGAGCTGTACAGAGATCCTGAAGCCCATTTGAATGAGAAGGTGCGTATAACCGGCTGGGTCCGTACGTCCCGCGATTCAAAGACTTTCGGCTTCCTTGAAGTCAATGACGGCACTTTTCTTAAAAATGTACAGGTCGTTTACGGAGACGAGCTGCCGAATTTTAAAGACATCACAAAAGCGGCCATCAGCTCTACTGTTTCTATAGAAGGTTCCATCGTTCTGACGCCTGACATGAAGCAGCCATTTGAAATGAAAGCCGAGCAGATTACGATTGAGGGTAAATCAAATTCAGACTATCCGCTGCAAAAGAAGAAGCACTCTTTTGAATACCTGAGGACGATTGCCCATCTGCGTCCGCGCACGAATACGTATTCAGCTGTTTTCCGGATCAGGTCTCTGGCTTCTTATGCCATCCATAACTTCTTCCAGGAAAAAGGCTTTATTTACGCTCAAACTCCAGTCATTACAGGCAGTGATACGGAGGGTGCCGGCGAGATGTTCCGTGTGACAACGATGGACATGAATAATGTTCCTAAAACGGATGAAGGCGACGTGGATTTCAGCAAGGACTTCTTCAATGGAGAAGCCAATCTGACCGTCAGCGGGCAGCTATCAGCAGAAGCATTCGCTCTTGCTTTCCAGAAGGTGTATACATTCGGGCCGACTTTCCGTGCAGAAAACTCTAACACAACCCGCCATGCGGCTGAGTTCTGGATGGTTGAACCGGAAGTGGCATTCGCTGAGCTGCCGGATATCCTTGACCTGGCAGAAGCGATGATTAAGCATGTCATTCAGTATGTGCTGAACGAAGCTCCTGAGGAAATTACATTCTTCAACAGCTTTATCGATAAGACTCTTATCGAAAGGCTGAACACAGCGCTGAATACTGAATATGCACGCGTGACTTACACGGATGCAATCGAGCAGCTTAAAGAGTCAGGCGAGAAGTTCGAATATCAGCCTGAATGGGGTGCAGACCTGCAGACAGAGCATGAGCGCTACCTGAGTGAAGTCATTTATAAGCGTCCTGTCTTTGTCACAGACTATCCAAAAGATATCAAGGCTTTCTATATGAGAGCGAATGATGATGGCAAAACCGTTGCCGCTGCAGACCTGCTTGTTCCTGAAATCGGCGAGCTGATCGGCGGAAGCCAGCGTGAGGAGAGGGAAGAGCTCCTTAAAGAAAGAATCACTGAGATGGGCATGGACCTGAAGGACTACTGGTGGTATCTTGAGCTCCGCAAGTATGGAGAAACCAAGCACTCCGGCTACGGAATCGGCTTTGAGCGCCTGATCATGTACCTCACAGGCATGAAGAACATCCGTGATGTTATCCCATTCCCGCGTACTCCGGGGAATGCTGAATTTTAATTTACCTCCAGATCATTTTAAAAAGCCTGTCTGCTATTCCTTTAGCGGACAGGCTTTTTCATTTGGGATTCCAGTAAGCCGGCAGCAGAAATCCAGAACCATTTTAGGGAACCGAAATACAATGGAAGCATTGAGAGCCTAAATGCGGGAAGGGGAAGTAACAGCGTGGGGGTTATTTTAGCCATTTTCTGTGCCATAGCTTATTCTTTCAACTATATATTCATCCAGCTTGGGATGAGAAAATCCCCGCAGGATAATGGCAGTTTCCTGTCTCTGTTCATTTGTGTGCTGACCGTGACGGGGATATACGGATCGATGTTTCTTTTTGGGGAAAAAGAGATGGCGCCTGTTAGCTGGATTGGTGTCTTTTTTTATATGCTGGCAGGATTTTGTACGGTATTTTTAGGCAGGACTCTTCTGTTTGCCGGTATTCGAAAAATAGGCTCTTCCAGGGCGGCCGCGCTGAAAAATGCTGCCCCGGTATTCACCATTATCATGGCCGTTCTTTTTTTAGGAGAAACCATTTCTCTTCTTGCCGGGACTGGAATCCTCGTCATCCTGACCTTCCTCTTTCTGCAGGCACGATTTGACTTCCGCTCAGCAGGGGACCATGCGGAACGAGAGGATAAATCGGGGTTCATGCTGGCGATTGCTGCGGCCATCTGCTTTGGCATTGGCCAGGGGCTGAGAAAATTAGGAATTCTGTATGATTCTGATGCAGTCTTAGGATCATTGATTGGCTCCGTATTCGCCCTGCTCGTGTTTATTTTGATGGAAATTGGCAGAAAGCAGCTGAAGCTGACATTGGCATGGAACTTTAAAAATATCAATCTCTATTTTGTGGCAGCCGGCATTGTGACAGGGTTTGCCCAAGTCTCTTTTTTCGTGTCCCTTCTTTATACTCATGTATCGTATGTCAGTACCATAGCGGCTATTGAGCCGATCATTACGATTTTCCTGGCCAGGATGCTGTTGGCCTCTGAAGAAAGATTCGACTGGAGGCTGATTGCAACAGCCTGTGCTGTCTTTTTGGGGACGGTAATTATTATTATTGGGCAGTGAAAGCCAGAACGGAAGCCATTGCAGGTTGGGGCATTCTCCAGCTTGATCTGGAAGGGCTGACAAAAAGGGAGAATGGGATAGTAACAGAGTGGAAGGATCAAGAAATCCCATACATACTTGAAGCAAGAGCTTTTATTCATGCGATTAAGACAGGGTACGCCTCCGGGATTAAAACGGACTATTTGGATGCCTGCCGAACCCAGGGAATTGCAGCGGCAGCTGTGGAGTCAGCCCGTACCGGCGGCCTAGTAAAAATTATGGACGACTTTTAGCTTTGGAAAAAACGCAGTTATGAACAGGTTTTCCTTGATCAGTGGGAAGCGCGGGTAATAATGATGGGGGGAGCTCATAGGGGCTTTCCCTTTTTTTATCTTTGGCTGCAATGTAGGAAGCTTGTCAAATTCTTATATACCTAGAAAGATTTTTACAAGAACCTTACACGAATTTAACAGAGAAGTAGTACATTTGGATTATCGACTTTATGTTTAGGAAGGTATTTTTGATGACAACTATGCTGTTTGAATCTAAAGAAGATCAAAACTTCCATATGTTCAATTTCTGCCATGCGTTTCAGCCTATATTCAGTTTGGCAGAGCATTGTATTGCAGGTTATGAAGGACTGATCAGAAGCTTTGAGATCCAAAATCCCGAAGTGCTGTTTGCAATGGCCAAACAGAACGGAAAGCTGTATGAGCTGGATGTTTTTTCGATTGCCCGGAGCATCAGCACATTTGAATATCAAGCTGCAGCTGCTGCATCTTTCCGTTTATCTGTGAATATTTTCCCATCTACAATGCTGGAACCGGCTTTTTTATGGAAAATCGATGATATAATGAAGAAAGCATTGCTGAAGCCGGAACAGATTACGTTTGAGTTGAATGAAGCTGAATCGGTTGTTTCTTTAAACAGGCTGAAGGATATTGTCCAATATTTGAAGTCTCTTGGCTTCAGGATCGCACTTGACGATCTTGGAAAAGGACAGTCTTCCTTGCGGATTGCTCTGGAGCTTGAGCCGGATATCGTCAAGCTTGACCGTTATTTTTGTGAAAACCTGGCTGAGTCTGTGAAAAAGCAAAAGTTCCTTGATTGGATTGCTGCCTATTTTATCAGCGAAGGCGTGGCCGTTACGCTTGAAGGGATTGAAACTGCGGAGCAATTAATGATTGCCAGGCAGGCAGGCATTCAATTGGGACAAGGATATTACCTTGGAAGGCCCAGCACTCATCTATAACTTTGTACTGAAATGAAGGTGTCGTTATGCAAGCGACGATTGGAGAAATCGCCGAGAGAGTCATGTTTGTTGCTCCTTCGACAAAATGTGAATATGTTTATTCCATTTTTAAGGAAACGCCGGAAATTGAAGGGGTCGTTGTCTGTATGGACAGCCGGCCGGTCGGGCTGGTGTCGAAAACGAAATTTTATCAAAAGTTGTCCACTCAGTACGGCTTTGACCTGTTCATGAAGCGGAAAGTTGAGCTGGTCATGATCCCGGAGCCTCTTGTTATCGACCATTCTGTCCCAATTACGGAAGCCAGTGCCCTTGCTATGGACCGGACACAGGAGCAGCTGTATGATTACGTAATTGTAACGAAAGAAGACCTGCTGATTGGTACAGTGAGCATCCGGAATCTCCTGATGAAGCTGGCGGAGGAACAGATCAGCATAGCAAGATATTCAAATCCGCTGACAGGGCTCCCGGGCAATTTCGAGATTAAAAATGCCCTTAAGAAGGCAATGTCCTCGGATCAATATACCGTGCTTTATATTGACATCAACTCATTTAAAACCTTCAATGATACATTTGGATTCAAAACTGGCGATGAGGTCATCCAGGCAACAGCAGCAATAATGAAAGATGTGATTGCTGCAAGTCCCATGAGCAGCCATTCCTTTATCGGGCACATTGGAGGGGATGATTTTATTGCGGTTTTCCCTCATCATAACTATCAAAACATCTGCTCGGCGATTCTCGAAAGATTTGATGATTATGCCCGTTCATTTTACTCGGAAGAAGAGCTTAAGGAAGGGTGCATCCAGGCAGTAAACCGGATGGGAATCCCGGACAGTGTCCCGATCCTTGGTCTATCCATTGCTGTTGTCCTCAACACGAATACTGACTTTCAAACGATTGAAGAATTGAGCAGAGAAGCCGCCCGGCTTAAGAAACACTGCAAATCTTTCCGCAAAAGTGTTTATCTTACTTTGGAAGATGAAAAATGCTGCCAGGCCTTAGAGGAGTACACGAGCGGGTCATTGGTCTAATGAGGAAACATCACACAGCTCTCTTCTCGCTGCATAAAAAGGTGCCTGCCCTTGTAATAGAATACTGGACAGGCACCTTTCTTCAATACTTATAAAAATAACCCCACAACCATCCCCACCATAGTAAATGCAATTATATGGTCTCCAACAGCAATAACCAATGATTTCTTTGTGACAAGTCCGAATAAAGCATTTTTTACATAAACGATGGAGATCAATAATCCGGCGGAAAATCCCAGCACTGCGCCATCCAGCAGGCTGTCAGAGCCGGTCGCCTGAAGGACGGCAGCCATTAAATATGAAATCATGAATGCAATAATAACTGAGTAGATATATTTGAATGGGCCCTGGCTTTGTTTATTGATGATTTCATGATTGCTTGTATACTTTTTCGATAAGGCGATTGAATAATAGATTCCTCCGTAAAGGATGTATACCATTCCTCCGGCAATTACCGGAAGGAGGGAGATGCTGCTCCAATCAATTGACATAAGATTGCTCCTTTATTTGGGTTCGATGGCCAGGCATATTGCCCTGATTTTACACTCTACTGACAGCGACCCTTTGAGCGGCTTTACATCAACCAATTCCACGGGATTATCCAGATACCTGTATCCGCTTCTCGGCAGCCAGAAGCTGTACAGTTCAGAATAGCATTCAATCAGTCTGCTTCTTTCACTGTAATCGACAGGTTCATCAAACTCATATACAACATGCTTTCCCCCTTTAAATAGAAAGGCGGGTTCGCCCTCCGGAATCTTATCCTGATCAATTGCTATGCGGCAGTCATATCTGGTTTTTTCCGGAGGTGTTATATATGGATTATTTCTCGGCACACCAAAGGTGAACGGATCCGGTTTCATTAGCTCCCTTGATGTTGTCCAATGGTAGAGGTCTTCCCAGGCATCCGGGATTCCTTCCGTGTAAGGGCCGACGCTTTGTCTATGCACAGTTGCGCAAACTGGAAGCTCAATGGTCCTGACTTTATCCAGGTCCAGCCATCTAAACTCATTATAGGGATTCTGCTGCTGTTCCTCTTTCTTTATATTGCTGAAAAGTTTAGATTTCTTGCTATCCTGATAGACTCTCGGAAATAATTCCAGATAGGCTCCTTCACGCCACTTCTTGGGGCTCGTACTGAAATTTTCTTTAAATGAATAGGTAAAATAAGAGATGGAGGAGAATCCGCACATGAGGGCTACCTCGGTAATTGGAATCTCACGCTCATATATCAATAAGTGTGCGGCATTCTCGAGCCGGAGCCTTTTTATATATGCAGCCGGGGATTCTCCCATGAATGATTTGAAGATGCGCTGAAAATGAAAAGGGGAGTAAGTCGATACCTTGGCCAATTTTTCAAGCGGCAAAGTATCCTGCAAATGCTGATCTATATATTCAAGTACTTTAGTAATTTGTATAAACTGTTCTTTCCCAGACATCTTTTGTACTCCTTAGTGTAAATTTCCTAACTTATATTAAACAGGATATGCTGTTCAGGGACAAGGGCGGGCAAGGCTCTTTCCCCTGGCAAGTGTGAAGTAGTGTTGGGGATTGGCTAAAATATGATACACTGTAAAAATGAAAATAGAGTAAAGGCAGGAAATTTTATGACTGAAAAGAGAAAGCATAAGTCGAATAAACTGAAATTTGCTATGAGGGTGCTGCTGGTCATCCTCGGGGGAGTGATAGCTGCATATGGCCTCGAGACCGTTCTGATTCCGAACGATGTCTCAGATGGAGGTGTCACAGGCCTCAGTATCGTTGGGGCGCAATTATTTGATTTTCCATTAGGGATTTTGATCGCGGTCCTGAACATCCCGTTTATCTGGCTGGGATATAAGCAGATCGGAAAAACCTTTGCGATCCTTTCCATCATCGGAATTGCTTCCCTGGCTATAGGGACAAGCATGATGCATCATACCCCGGCAATCATTGAAGGCGATACCTTGCTGGTCACAGTAGTTGGGGGGATCATCCTCGGGTTTGGCATGGGGCTGGCGCTGCGGAATGGCGGTGCTTTGGATGGCATCGATATGCTGGCCGTGCTGCTGTCCCGGAAATTGCCGTTTGGGACGAGCGATATCATTCTCTTCTTGAACATCTTTGTATTTATCTTCGTTTCAACCGTGTTTGGCCTGCAGGGGGCAATCCTGTCAGCAATTGCTTACTTTATCGCATCCAAGGTCATTCACATTGTTGAGGTGGGACTGAGCGGTTCTAAAACTTTTCAGATTATCACCACTCAGCCTGCATTGATGGTAGAGACCATTCGCGACCGTCTGGGCCGAAGTGCGACTTATAAAGAAGTCTACGGAGGCTTTTCCCATGAAAAATTCAGGGAGATCACCTGTGTCATCAACCGCATGGAAGAAACCAAGCTGAAAGAAATCATCAATGAAATTGACCCCGATTGCTTTGTCACTGTTTATGATGTTTCCGAAGTAAAGGGCGGAAATTTCAGGAAAAAGGATATCCACTAATAGAAAAGATGCCTGCTCCAAAAACTTTGGGGCAGGCGTTTTTTTGTAGAAGGGATTCCTAAAGATAACTCGAAGTTAGTATTAGAAATTATAATTGGAAATCGGGAGGTAATCATGGGAAGACTAATTCATTTCGAAATTCATGTGGATGAAATGGAGCGTGCGAAAAAGTTTTATGGAGATGTGTTTGGCTGGTCGTTTCAGGACTGGAGCGAATATGCCGGGATGCCATACTTCGGCGCAGTGACGGGCGATGACAGTGAAATGGGCATCAATGGGGCCTTGATCAAACGCCAAAGCCCGCCGCCCGAACCCGGTCAGCCAGTGAACGGCTATTCCTGTACTTTAGGTGTTAAAGATTATGACAGCACGGAAGCCAAAATCATTGAATACGGCGGAAAGGTCGCATTGCCGAAATACGCTCTGCCGGGGATGGCGTGGCAGGGATATTATGTGGATACAGAAGGTAATATCTTTGGAATCCATCAGCCTGATGAGGGTGCGAAATAGCGGCAAGTGCTGAAATTTCTGCGAAAATCCAGGAAGAATTTTTATATCCTATTGCTTATCATCCTGATAGCCTGGTTTAGCTTGTATGACTTTCTAACAGAAAAGGAAGTCCACCTCCTTTCTAATTGTATCCAGGCAGCCGTATATATGGCCGTATATGCCTTCCTGGATTGGGGCTTTTTCGGAAAAGAACGGAAAAAAGAATAAAGAAGCAATGGGCATTTCCTTTTGATGGGGAAATGCTTTTTTTGTACTAATAAAAAGGAACTTTTTTCCTTATTAACCGTATATGTGATTAAGCAAATTGTCGGCAAAGGGGGAGCAAGGATGTTTTATAGTGATATACAAACGGTCCTGACGGCATTATTTTTCTGGTGGCTTGTGCTGCTTCTGTTTCAGCGCTTGGCCAATCGCTATCCTGAAAGGAATACGTGGAAAAAGGATATTTTGACTTCTTTTTATCAAAGCGTTTTGATTCTGATCCTGCTGCCGGTGCTGAAGTTTATATTGAACCAATTTGGGTACTAATAATCCGGCTAAGTAAGGAGTGAAGCGATGCGAGTCAAGAATATACTTATTGCTGCATCTATTTTTCTGAACATAGGATTAGGGCTGGTTGTCTATAAAGAGTTGAGCAAACCAGATGCTGGTGAAGTTGGGCTGATATTCAAGGAAGCGGTCAGGACAGAAAATGACCAGCAGGCCAGAACACTCATGGCCGAGGGAAGAAAGGCGAAAATCTCTGATGAGCTGCTGCAGCAAATGAAGGTAAGAATGAGTTCAGGTACAAGCTTCAATACCTATGAGCTGTTAAAATTTGAAAATGGCGAAATGGTGCTGCTTCATTTAACGCCTGATGATCGGTATGAAATACAGGATGTGATGATTGTGCCTGAGGAGATGAGAGGGGTATTTGATGGAGATGTACATTAAAAATAGGAAGTGGAAGGCGGGCAGAAGGATAAAGGCTGCCTCTGCTGCCATTTTGCTAATGGGGCTTCTTATCGGCTGTACCAATACTGACAAGGATGCCGAGGTCACCAAAAGAGCTGAGCCTCCAAAAAATGAATTGACAAATTTTAAAACAGAAGATGGGAAAATGGGAAAATTGATATTGTTATGCAAAATAAAGGGGAGTTTTCAACGGATACGCTAAAGCAGATCAAAGAAGAAATCCTCGGCTTTTATGGGGCACTGCAAAAAGAAAAGATTCCTCTTTCTCCACCCTCCAGGATTTATTTGAATCTGCATAATGAGCAAAAGGTCAGCTCCCATAACGGCGGCACCATCAATCTTTATTATATTTCAGAAGGAAATGATCCGCTCATTCATGAAATGACCCATGCACTTTTTAATGATGAAAAAGGACAAGTTACACAAGAAGGCCTGGCGATTTTTATGCAGGAAACCTATTCGGAAAGAAGTGTGAATCCTAATTATAAGGAAGATACACATGAAATCATGAAGGATTTAATCTCTAAAGACATCATACTGCCTCTTGAAACCCTGCTGCTGGATGACAGATTCTTCTCCTATACAAACCTGGATAAAGACTCATCCTCCCTCAGATGGCTGGCTTACATCGAATCCGCTTCGTTTACAAGGTATCTTATCAATGAATATGGAATGGAAAAATTCCTGGAAATTCATGGTGAAGCGAACCTGGCAGCAATTATTCAGGCAGTCTATGGAAAGTCACTGGAGCAGTTAGAAGGAGAATGGAAGCAATTTTTGCAGAGTGGTTCTGAACCAAATGAAGAAGCGGTGAGAAGCTATGAGTCTGGCATTCAAGGAATTATGAAGCATTTGGAAGAGAATAAAGAGCGTTTATTGGACGGGTGATAGGGGAGATTTTTATAAGGACAGAAGCTCTTCCTTCAGGCCAGTTGTCAGGATAAAAGGGGCTTGGTTAAAAAAAGCAGTGAAACGATTTAAACACTGAGCAATTTACCCAAAAAATGATGTAGATTAAAAAAGCTGAGAGACAAATATCACCTGCAAAAGGGCAATATCTCTCTCAGCTCAAATTTATTAATGAGCAGTCATTTCATGCACTATTTCGTCTCCGCTTAAATCAGAGAAATAATAGGTTGGCCAGTGCTCCAGTTCTTTCAGAAGCTCTGCATGTTCTTCATCCCCGAAATAAATGTGGTAATGGTCTGCTTTTGTCGGGTAGATGCTGTGATCGCTGAATTGGACATGCTTTGGCAGCCCGTCTGTTTCTTCTCCTGCCAGATCAAATAGAAAACGGACGCCCCGGTTTCCGGCTTCATAGGTCAGGATTTCGTAGCCGTGATATTCATATTCTCCTGTTTTTGCTTCACCATTTCTGTAAAATGTCATCTCGTTATCCTTGATAACAATTCGTTCAACGTCTGTCTCATAACCAGTTTTATAATAAGCTTTGTACTCCTCAGCGGATTTATCCTTTTTTGTTTCAGCTTTGTGTTCAAAAACCTCATCCAGCGTTCCGTCCAGCAGATAAGGGTAAACAGACTGCCAGTCTCCTTCCCAGTCAGATAAAGGACGGTCTTCGACTTGGTCATCTTCAAATATCCCTGAATAGATTTGTTGTTCTTCCTCTGAGCCGTGGCTGTGGTCATGCTCGTGTTCATGATCTTCCTCGTCATCATGGTCATGTTCATGATCATGGCTCTCTTCGGCACTCTCAGTGGATTCCTCGGCATTTTCAGCGGATTCCTCAGGGGCTGCCTCTTTAGCCGGTGCATCGCTCTTTTCCTGGCAGCCTGCAAGGATGATGCCTAATAAGAAAAGGAAAAAAATAGAACTGGTAAGCTTTTTGCTCATAAATGATATCGCTCCAATCATTATGTATTGTATAAATCGTAATTGTTACTATTTATACCTTACTGAATATACTATGTGCGAAAAAATGTGTCAATGTAAACCGTAATTATTTTGATTTATGATTAAAAAAACTATTTGAAAAAATAATATTGCAGACAACATCATGTGTTATAAAATGGAGTTATTGTATACATTGAGGGGATCATTTAAAAAAGAAAATGATTAATGCTTAATTAAATGGTTATAACCTGCCTTATCAGGGAAATCTACAAAAAATGTATTGTTGTTGAGAGGAGTGTTTTTATGGAGGGCATATGGCTTGAATATGCATGGGCATTACTGATTTTAATTGGATTGGAGGGCTTGCTTTCTGCGGACAATGCGCTTGTACTGGCTGTCATCGCGAAGCATCTGCCTGAGGATCAGAAGAAAAGAGCTATCAACTACGGAATCATTATGGCTTTTGCCTTTCGATTTATCGCGCTTTTTGCCATTTCCTTCATTGCCAACGTGTGGCAGATACAGGCAATCGGGGCGGCTTACCTGCTTTACCTGGGATTGAAGCATGTGATTAAAGCGAAGTTTGGGAAAGATAACGAACATAACCGCGAGGATCTGAAAGAAGAGTCCCGCGGCAAGGGATTTTGGCCGACTGTAGGGAAAATCGCATTAGCCGATTTGGCATTTGCAATTGACTCAATCCTTGCTGCGGTTGCACTTGCTTTGGGACTGCCGGATTCACCGCTCGATGATTTCGGCGGCATGGACGGCGGACAGTTCATTGTCGTAGTCCTTGGCGGTATCGCGGGCTTGGTCCTTATCAAATTCGCTGCAACCTGGTTTGTGCAGCTGCTTGCGAAACGACCGGCACTTGAAACAACCGCCTATGCCATTGTAGCGTGGGTCGGAGTCAAGCTTGCTGTCATCACGCTTGCACATGAAGATATCGGCGTCCTAGACCACCACTTTCCGCACAGCACAGGCTGGACACTGGTCTTCTACGGAATACTGATCGCAATAGCCCTCCTCGGATGGTTTGCACCGCAGAAAAAATCGAATACCGAAACATTATAAAGAGCCAAGGGGACAGGTCCCCTGGCTCTTTTTGCGGCTGGGCCACGGGGTCTGTCCCCCTGGCTCTTTTTTCAAGAAGGATTGGCGCCGTGTTTTGTGGAACTTATGGTGGATGTCATTATAAGAAGGAGTTCAAAAAATGAATGACCGCCACGAAAATCTTTTCACCCAGCTGCAAGCTTATAGGGAAGATATTCTGCTTGTGTTAGAAGGAATAACCGCCTGTCAGGCAGAGATTGTTCCCGATAAATTCCGCAATAACATCAGATGGAATATGGGGCATATTTATCTGGACCAATATTTATGGATTGAAGCGCTGACGAAGGAAAAATCACCGGTGCCGGAAGCATTCCGCACCTGGTTTGGCTATGGCTCAACACCTGCTGATTTTACTGAAGAAACACCCTCATTTGATGAACTTAAGGATCTGCTGAGACAGCAGCCGACATGCCTGAGGAAAGCCTATGGCCACCGCCTTGAAGAAGAATATCCGCCAACAGAAATGGGAATGCGGACAATCGAACAAGTGCTGATCCGGACGATATTCCATGAAGGCATGCATCTGCAGGCTATCATGGATATTCGGAAGTGGCTTTGAGCCAAGGGGACAGGTCCCTTGGCTCTTTTTTATGAATGGGCCAGGGTGTCTGTCCCCCTGGCTCGAAATAACTCTTGACCTCTTGATATCCATATTTTAGAATTAATTTTAATTATTGGAGAGCGATGATGAAGAATAGTAGGCATTAAGAGTGTGGCAGAGAGCTGATGTTGGGTGCGAATCAGTACAGGATTAATGCTGAATGGGCTTCTGAGCTTCCGGGCTGAATTTGCAGTAGGTCCGGCGGAGTGCCTTACCGTTACAAGAGGCTAAGTATTGGAACCTTTGGTTTCAGTATGGATAAGTGCGTTTACTTATTGTGAACGAATGAAGGTGGCACCACGGGTTACTCGTCCTTTTTGGAGGGGTAGCCCTTTTTGTATTTCATCCGATTTTGAACTAGGGGGAGGCATTATGGCAAAAACGATTTTAACAGGGATAAAGCCTACAGGACAGATTCATTTAGGGAATTATATCGGGGCGATCAAGCCTGCATTGGAGCTGGCTGATTCAGGGGAATACAGGGCGGCTTACTTTGTCGCCGATTATCATGGACTGACCAAAATCCATGATGGGGCCGAATTTAACCAGTTATCATATGGGATTGTTGCAACATGGCTGGCATTGGGACTGAATCCTGACAAGGTGATTTTTTACCGGCAATCAGACATTCCTGAAATCTTTGAGCTGAACTGGATATTAAGCTGTTTTGCATCCAAAGGGCTTATGAACCGTGCCCACGCCTATAAAGCCGCTGTTGAAGCCAATAAGATTGCTGGGAAAGATGCTGACTTCGGTGTGAACATGGGTTTGTTCAACTACCCAGTGCTGATGGCCGCCGATATTTTGATGTTCAAGACGGAGGTTGTTCCTGTCGGGAAGGATCAGATCCAGCATATTGAGATTGCCAGGGATATTGCAGAAAGCTTTAATCATCATTATGGCGAAACATTTCTGCTGCCAGAGTATAGAATTCAAGAAGATACAGCAGTGCTGCCAGGCTTGGATGGCCGGAAAATGAGCAAAAGCTACAAAAATACAATTCCTCTTTTTGAGGAGCCGGGCAAGCTGCAGAAACTTATCAACAAAATCAAAACAGATTCACTGCCGCCAGAGGCGCCGAAGGATCCGCAGTCTTCCGTATTATTTATGCTGTATAAAGAATTCGCTTCAGCTTTTGAAGTTGAAAAGATGAGAGCAGAATATCAGAAAGGCATCGGCTGGGGAGAAGTGAAAAAGGAGCTCTTCCATACAATGAATAGATTCATGGAGGAGCCGCGGGAAAAATATAAGGAGCTGATGTCCTCGCCGGCAGCAATTGATAAGATTTTGCAGGAGGGAGCAGAAAAAGCCAGGGCTGTCAGTGCACCGTTTTTAAAAGAAGTAAAGAGGAAAATAGGGTTCACTGTATAACTGTTTAACCAGCAGGATTCTAACTTCCCTGCTTTATAAATGCCATATGAATCTGATTGGGGGATATTTTGAGGGCAAAAATAATCGTATTCCTACTTACTCTTTTCACCTTTCTTACATGGCTGTTCATGGCCATCTATTTTTCTACAGAGAATGATTGGTGGTCTGTGCTTGAAAGCAGAGAGACCAGCTATGATACAGCTGTAGTTGGAGTATCTTATGTAAAAGTTCTCTTGGGCACAGGTCTATTTCTAGCGGGGGGAACCTTAGTGTACATGTTAATTTGCAGAAAATGAACCAGGGGGTCAGGTCCCTTGGCTCATTTTGAGGCTGGGCCAGGGGTCCTGACCCCCTGGCACGAAATGAGGAGATATTTTGGAGAATCAAATAACCTATAAAATCTGGACAGTGGTGATGATTCAGGATGGAGATAAAGTGCTGCTGCTGGACAGGCAGCATGACCACTTTAAGGGCTTTCTTCCGCCGGGCGGGCGAGTGGAATTCCCGGAGAGCTTTACTGATGGAGCAATCCGGGAGGTCAGGGAAGAAACCGGCCTTGAAGTGAGCAATCTTGTATTTAAGGGGATTTCGGAGTTTGTGAATCCGGTGAAAAATGAGCGGTATATGATGATGAATTATTGGACGAAGGACTTTGAGGGCGAACTGCTGGAGAATCCGCCGGAAGGGGAGCTGCATTGGATCAGCATAAAAGATGCAAAAAATTTGCCGATGCAGGAAGATATCAAAATGAGATTTGATTTGTTTTTCGAGCCGGGGACATTTGAGATTCAGACGGTTTGGGATGAGGAGAGGAATGGGCCGGGGGCCATTATGATTAAGAGAACATGAAGAGCCAAGGGGACAGGTCCCTTGGCTTTTTTTTGAAGCTGGGCCACGGGGTCTGTCCCCTTGGCTCACAATTTGGGAATGCTAAAAACGAGGTGAGGGCTATTGAAGAGAGTAGTATTTTTCTTATTGTCTATACTCTTAGTGAGTTTATCAAATGAAGCTGGAGCTGCAGAACCAAAACATAAAATAGTCGCCAAATCAGACAGCATCACTTTGCATGCCATAGAGAGGAATGGTCTTTTTTACGACTTTAAGTTGAATTTTCAGGGAAGTGAGTATTCCAGGCCCTTCTGGATAAATGCATCCAATCCCACTTACGCCCCTGAAATCCATTACGAGGATATTAATGGTGATAAAAAGAAAGAACTGATTATTATCCTGACCAAAGGTTATGGTACAGGCGTCTTAGAGCAAGAAGTGGCTGTCTTTCATGTAAATGGCCAGCCGTTGAGAGAAGTACTGGTTGACAACCCAATGGCAATTGTAAATAAGAATATAAAATCAAGCTTAACAAAAAACAAAGCAGTGATAACGATTGGACAGAAGTCTTATCAAATTGATGTTAAAAAGTTGAAGATTTTACCTGATACCATATTTCCAGAGATTAACTTTGGCAGCATCATTAAGTACGAAATAAGAGATAATAAACTTTATGCTGTATTGTATCCCCAGCTGTCTCCAGGTGCTTTTGCAGGCAGCATTGTCATTGGATATGAATACCGGGATCGTATGTATCAGGCAAAATCAATAATTTTTGTGAGCCAGGGGGACAGGTCCCATGGCTCTTTTTAAAACTGGGCCAGGGGGTCGTCCCTGTGGCAAGTCATTTTGTGATGTCAAAACTGATAATAATAAAAAGACCTAAGGGCAGAAATATATTTTAATGTAACAGGCGGGTTGATCCAGGAAGGATAACCGCCTTTTTTATTGAATTCTTATTTTATGAAAGTGCAGCTTAAAACAAGTGTCTTGTTATTAAAATAACATGGGACAAGTTTCTCCATAGTTAGGACGGTGCATGATGAAGAATCGGCGGAACATAGTACTCTTTATTGCTCAAAGCTTGGATGGTTACATTGCAACAAAAGAAGACTCATTAGATTGGTTATTCAAAGTTGAGGGTGAAGGTGATAATGGCTACTCGGAATTTTATGAAGAAATTGACACAATCATTATGGGCAAAAGAACATATGACTGGATAATGAAACACGAAAAAGGTCAATTTCCATATGAAAATAAAGATTGTTACGTCTTTACCAGGTCTCAAGTAGAAGATACAGCTGATGTTAAGTTTGTGAATGAAGATATTGTAAATTTCGCCAATAGCCTTAAAAAAGAAGAAGGTAAAAATATTTGGGTAGTTGGCGGCGGAGAATTGTTACACACGTTTTTGAAAGAAAAATTACTCGATGAACTGTTTATCACAATTGCTCCTTCCATCATCGGAGATGGAATCCCATTATTTAAATCCGGCGATTATCAGCTGGACTTAAAACTTAAAGGGACCCGAACTTTTAACCAATTTGTTGAAATACATTACACAGTAAAAAAGTGAGCCAAGGGGACAGGTACCTTGGCTCATTTTGAGACTGGGCCACGGGACCTGTCCCCCTGGCATGTTTAAGGGGGAAAAATAATGGAAGTGAGAATGGAGTATTATGTTCTCGGGCTACTCACAATATCATTTATGTTTTTCAATATTGCTGCCTATTTGATGGGTGGTGTAAATGAGCCGTACAGAGACCTATTATTAACTATTGCAGTCGGTCATTTTGTGATGTCAAAACTGATTATAATTAAAAAGAAAGAATGAGCCACGGGACCTGTCCCCCTGGCCTCATTGAAACTGAGGGGACAAATTGAAAATAAACATTATTATTTCACTCTCATTGGTTTTAATAACACTTTTAGGAGTAATTTTGGGTGTGTTTCAATAACTAGGGATCAAGTATTAAGCTATTTAAATGCTAGAGAAGATGCTCCATTAATTAGTTCGGCCGAGTTGGTTTATGATTGGAAAATGGGCAGATATATGGCAGATGTTAGATATGAAGATGAGTTGGATGTACGATACAGCTATATTTATGATAAGGAAAATAAAAAGGTTCGGGTCTATAATATTATTAAATCTAATCAAGGTATGGAGGGCGGAGTGCAAGAAGGTAAACATGACAGCTTGGATAATTATTGATAGATTCCTGATAAAACCATGGGAACATCAATTCACTTCTGGTCATTTACCTGATAAAAACTGAATTTGTAAAGTGAAGTGCTATTTAACTAACAAAGGCTATGCTCAAGATCAGCTGGCATAATAGGGAGGATTTCTTTATTTTTAGTTTGCTTGGAGAGTATAGTAATTAAAGCAGGGGGATTATGAATTTAATGTTATCTGGTTTCTTAGCATGTGTCGCTGCTACTATATTATTGGTGATTCTATGTGCCAAAATCATAAATGTTTTTGTCAAAAAGAAACGTTTCCCTAATAAATTACTGATAGCAGTATTGGCTGGGGTTATTTTGGTTTCTTCAATATATGTGTATGAAACGTACTTTTTTACCTTTAGTAAAATTGACAGAGACAATGTCCAAACGGGACCTGGATCTGTCACATCACCCAATGAAGAACTTACCGCTGCTGCTTTTTATGAACCATATGGCGGCGCGGCAGGCGGTGTTAACGTCTGGGTTGAAGTCACAAACAATCATAAGAAGAATAATGTTCAAACTGTTTATTATGCTGATGCAAAAAGTGACTTTTCAATGAAATGGATGGATGAAGACACCCTGTATATCCTCAATGACGACCCCGACTATCCAAATTCAAACAGAAGCATCAAGTTAAAAATCGGCAGAGAAATTTATCACGAAAATGGATTGGCTTGTAAAAGTCTGCTAATGAAAGACGAATTTGAGACTTGCTACCAAAACTAATATCTTCTATGTTCCGGTTCAGCTGCTGCCAAACCAGGCAGCTTTTCTTATATAACTTTGAGGCAGAAATGACGTTGTTCTAGATCGTCCTCACTTTAAGCTTGTAATGCGTAGCAAAGATAAGATGCTTATTCTGTTGAAAAAAGGCGATGAAATCATCGCCAATTTAAGCATCTTTTCTTGAACGTTCCTTATGATAAATATAATCAACCCGTTCTTTGGTTTTCATAAGCATTGAAGATAAAATTGCTGTGTATATAGTTGTTAAAAGAATTGCAATAATTCCTATGCCAAACAAATTATTATCACGATGCATCAATACCACCACCTTCTTTTAGTTGCAATAATATATTGCTCCTGATGCTTATTTTTATTCAAAAAATCAAGGAATCGGAGCAGTTGGCTGTTGATACTCAATTCACTTTTTCCAGATAACAGCTGCTTATGTTTTGGATGGCTGGTAAGCCAGATACCTTTCTTATCTCACAAAAGGGGGCAGCCTTCTGTAATGAAGTTAAGTATATGAGATAACATATGCCGGCCAAAGGCGGGTATTAGTGCATAGCATCTAATTGCGATGGGAAATCTATTGAAAAATATGGGAGTGACTTTCATGAGGAAAGTGATCGTTCTTTTCACCATTTTATTTATACTTACAAGTGGTGATTTTGTTAATGCTAAACCTTCCGAACCCAAGGTAATTAAACCTTATGCAGAAGATTGGTATGTCACTCCAGAAGATATTATTAAGGATATTGTATTTCCCTCAATTGATAAAAAAGTGACGCAGGAGTATTCAGGCAATGATGAAGCGATCTTTGGGTGGCAGTTCCAAAGAATCGTCGGTATTGTTTACAATAATAATCATTCTTATGATATTTCCATAAATATTCAAGTTCCAGAAGGAAGTAGCACACTCGGCAACTATGCACATGACCTTGTTAAAGTTAGGGTATCACCATCTTGTGATAGTCCTAAAATTGGTTGCAGTCATGGATTTAAAGTAGAAATAGTAGAGTACAGCCATTTGTCATGATAAGTTCTAAATAATACTTTGTTTGAACAGCGGCGTTTCAAATCAATTTTTGATAACAGTTGTAAAAGAAATACAATTAAACTGCAGATGCTTATGCTAAATCGGCTGCCAATCAGGCGGCCTTTCTTTTGTATAACAAACGGGGTGTAATGTATAACAAAATTTTGACTGACATGTAACTATTTAAAAGTTAGTTCGTCTGTTTATTTACACAAGGCGGCATCATATAAAATTGACGAAAATAATATCTTTTATAAGTATTTTGTTTATGATCTGAGTTAATGTGCGATAACGGTTTTATTAACAACCCCGCAAAAGCATTCCGGATCCAAGGGATTTTCTTTAAAAAAAATGCCGGCATAATTGCTGGATAAAATTGTTTATTCTAATGCCCAGACGTTAAATGGGTTTCTGATTTTGAATAACAATTAGGTGAACAATTGGAGAAATAACTAAACAAATAGATAAGGCATGGAGTTTTAAAAACGGGACAGCAAATATATTGTTGGAAGTAGGATATATAAAACAGATACTCCAGCTTATTTTGCGAATATAGAGGGGAAAGAAATACTGTTGTTCCATTATTAGGTATTTATGGCTCAGATCGGAGGTAAAGTTTATTTGTTTACCAGAATTGGATTAGCTGCGTTAGCTCTAATAATCTTAGTAACAGTTTATAGGTTGATAGCCATTCAAGAGGGAGTTGACCAAACCTATTTATTACCGATGGGTTTTGAGGGATGTGTAGTAATTAATTACAATGTGAAGGGTGCAAGGCCACTAAAAATAGATAACAATGAAATTGTTTATAAGGTTCCTAAGAGTGGGGTTTTAAACACTTCTTCCCCATCTGATTTTGGCTGGGTCAATGAACAGCATTCTGGAGGATACCAATTACGTGCGTTTTATGTTGACGGCAAAGGAAATAAAATTAAAGAATTACATCAAGAAAAAATAAGGTTTGGAGCGAACGGAGCAGCTCAAGAGGAGGGAAAGCCAGAAAGACAATATTCCTATCAGATTTTTGGTTCAGAAGACATTGAAAACAAAGGTTGTCCAGCACTTGATAGATAGAAACTGCTTCTATTGCACTAATGGATGCTCACGTTCCAAACCAGGCAGTTTTTTTTCCACATAAGTGGCAGTCGAAGAAGGAATTTTTACTTCTTATTCAAAGGGGACTTAAGATGAATATCACCATCCGCAAGATGCACTACCAAGATACAAAACAAGTTCAAAGCATAGCGAAAACAACTTGGAATGCCACATATGAGGGCATAATCCCCTTAGAAGTACAAAATAATTTTATAAAGTTAAATTATAGTGATGAAAGTATGAAACAACGTATAGAACGTTCTATAGTTTATGTTGCAGAAGTTGAGGGAGAAGTTGTCGGTTTTGCAAACTATTCTACAGTGAGGGATGGCGGAAAGGTCGAATTGGCGGCTATTTATCTTTATCCAGAATTCCAGGGCAGAGGGATTGGCACTGCTTTGATACAACAAGCGGTTAAAGAATTAAAAGGTATAAAAGAAATTTATATAAACGTCGAAAAAGATAATAAGGTTGGCATGTACTTTTATGAAGCTAAAGGTTTTGAAATAGTTAAAGAATATGAAAAAGAGTTCGATGGACATATCTTAAAACAAGTACGGATGGTTAAAAAGTTTAATTGCTAACGGGTGATTATGTTGCAGACTAGCTGCCATATCACGCTTTTAAAGTTATTTCATCTGTTTATTCAAAAAGGAGGCATCACATGAAATTCACAAAAATCTTATTTCCTATAAGTATGTTGTGTATTTTCTTAGTGGGATGCAATAACGGTCTTATTGACAATCCGGCTCCAAAGGACTTTCTTAGCGATGATAGTGCTGATATATTTCTTCTGGGTGGAATTGTGTATTCTAATGCCCAAGATGTTGATTGGGTTTCTGATCTGGAATATCAATTGGGTGAACAAATTGGAGAAATAACTAAAATAACAGATAAGGCCGGCTGTTTTAAAAACGGTACGGCAAATATATTACCTGTTGGAACTAAAATATATGAAACAGATACTCCAGCATATATTGCAAATGTTGATGGAGAGGAAATACCATATTTAAAACAGATTGAAGGTTAATCGTTGCTAGGCTATTGGGTGCTTATGGTTCAGATCGCTCACTAATCGATACTGCTGCTGAAACTTATTCCGATCAAGGAAAACGATAGCCAGAGGCACTTTTTGAAAATTCCATAATTTGATATGATATAAGTAAAGTAATAGACAGAGGGAGTGCTTAAAAATATGGAATACATAACGCTTAATAATGGGCTTGAAATGCCTATAGTAGGGACAGGTACAAATACGTATGGAAAAGAAAACAACGATTATAACGGAGCTTTAACAAACGAAATACCTGAACTGGCATCCGCAATTGAGCTGGGTTACCGTTCCATAGACGCAGCCATCATGTATCGAAACGAAAAGCTTGTCGGAAGTGTGTTGGCAGAAAGCAAAGTGCCTCGGGAAGAGTTTTTCATTACAACCAAAATTCCAGCCAGTGAAGAATATATTTCTTCAAAGGAAGCTACCCGGGCAGCTATTGATAATAGTCTGAAAAATTTCCAGACAGACTATCTCGACCTGCTTCTTATTCACTTTCCTATCGAGGACAAAGTACAGCTTAAAAACACTTGGGAAGTCTTTGAAGAATATTATGAAGCGGGCAAACTAAAAGCAATCGGTGTTTCAAACTTTGAAAAAAATCATCTGGATGAATTGAAAAAATTCGCTAAAGTGAAGCCGGCTGTTAATCAGATACAAATCAACTTAAAAGAACCCAACAAAAATCTCCTTGCCGTATTAAAAGACGAGGAAATTACCCCTGTTGCCTGGGGACCTATGAAAGCCGAAGCCCACCAAAAAGAAGCTTTGGATGAAATCGGTAAGATCTATCATAAATCCGGTGCACAAGTCTTATTAAAATACCAAATCCAACGCGGTGTGATTGTTATCCCTAAATCTCACAAACGAGAAAATCAAGCGTCCAATCTGGAACTTTTCGATTTTGAATTGACTGCGGAGGATATAGAAAAGATAGAAAATCTATAATTGCTTAGTCCTTTATCCTGGTAATATGAATAATATTGCTGGGATTTTAATTTTTTTTGAGCAATTCAGCTGCCATTTCAAAAAAAAGGCAATTACCTTATTGTTAATATATGGTAAAATAAGTTAATGAGGAGGCGATTAAAATTAAACGAACGCCATTTGAGCCACCAGCCGATTTTTACGATGAACGGTTAAGCAAAGTTGATGATCAAATCTGTTCTTTGTTAAAACAGCGGAGGGATATTTCAAACAACAACCCAGGGTTTCCGACGGATACTTTTATCTCTAACTGGGCTATCAAGTATGATCTCTATGAAGAGTATTTGAAGGCGTTATTCGGGGGAATGAGAATATACGATTTCTTTAAACCGCGTATTGAACCGGCTGGATTCAGAAAACACCTATCGGTTTTAAAATCGGTTGAAAAAGATGATCGGATATATTCCATAACCGTTATTCGGCAGTATGAGAATGCCAGCGTTATACAGCTGCATATTGATTGGGATGAGCCGGATGATTCGCCAATCGGCCGGCATCATCATAATAGTTTTGAATTGTTTTTAGGAGAGCAATACGATTGCTGGCAGTCTCGTGGTGGTGGCTCAACAGGGCATTTTACATACAGCTTCATTGTTTCTCCGCCATTGCCTGACGATATTTCCAATACAAAGATAGTCTTTAAAGAGTATAGCGACACCTTTAAGGAAAAGCCAACAGGACTTGAAATTGTTATGAATATAGAATAACAAGCTAAATGCAGAAATGTTTAAGATCTGAATGTGAATTGGTCAGATCTTTTTTTTGATGGTGAAAGAGGAGTAACCTATAATCACCAATTATGATGGTTGTCAGAAGTCGTTGGCTTATACCGGCTAGATAGTTCATCTCCAACAACCAAAGTGTATTCTTCTACTAATCACTCGAATATTAAAATGCAAAGAGTATTTGGAGAAAATGGTTTTACTCGAAGTGGGGTGGTTGAAAACCCTAGAGGACGGATACCCTGAAATCATTCATTACAAATTAAAAATACAGTTATTGAACTATCCAGTCTTATATTCTAAATCAGCTGTCAGCGATTTGTATAGCCTTCCACGATCAAGATCCAATAATGCGAGTAATAATGGAAGGTTAATTGGCAACAGGCAAAAAATTGATAGAAACTCCAAAAACAATCCAAAGCTTTTGGAGTTTCTTTTAAGCGTTATCCCTGTACCGGAGCGGTCTTCATTTCAAAGATTTTTTGGAGCGTAAGGATATGCTTTGTCTTCTCGTCATCGTCTTCTGTGTGGAGATACCACTCCACAAGCCTGTACCCAAATAGAAGAAGTATCATCTCGTAGATGCAATGATCAGCACTATGAGATACTCCACCCGCATATTCCGAAAAGCCTTTATAATAAGCGGGAACGCATCTTTGGTAATATTCGACCATGTGATCGGTATCCGCTTCATCCGCAATAAGGCTTGCGAGATCTTCCCCCAAATAACCCCAGCCGCATGTGTCCCAATCAATGAGTGCAATTTTTCCATCCGCATAAATCAGGTTGGCCACCCAGAAGTCCCGGTGGCATAGGACAAGGGGCAGTCTTTCAATATGGGCAAGTATCTCATCAGCTTGATTATCGATTTCTATGAGCATTTGCCGTATGTGCTGCGGCAATTCGCAATCTTCCGAGCGTATATAATTGTATACGACCGGCCATGAACGGTAATGCAGATACGTATTCTTCATGAGATCTGCATGGCTAAGATTACTCAGGTTCTGCAGCACTGCCGGCCGCTCCTTATACAGTTTGCCTTGAAAGCGTCCTAACTCCAGCGCGGCCTGCTCATACATATTACCGGTCAAGTCTAAACCAGTTACACCATCGATATATTCCAGCCACAGCTGGAATTCATTTTCTTCGGCATTCAACTCAGCGTGATAACATGCCGGCCAGCGTAATGCTTCTGAGAAGACCGCTCCCAATCCGGATGTATAGAGATCATATTCCCGGCGCCATGAATCGGGATCTCCATAACGCTCCCATTTCTTCTGGACTTTAAGCACAATACGATATGGTAATTTCTTGTCATCAGCGGTTTCGGCAATCCCTGTTACCAGGTACACACTTCCCACAGTTCCGCCCTGTAAAGGCATGGTTTGGCAGTCGGCAGAGACAATATCCTCTTTGAACCGTTGGCTTAAGATATGGTTCAGTATCTTAGAATTAATAATCATTTCTTCCTTCCTCCGTTTGCTCCCTCTGAATGGAGAGAATTTGGCTTCAAGATCTCTTTTCGTTATGTCTTGGACATACTCGGTCCTTGCTGGCTGTTTGTGGACGCAAAAATGCCACGGACCAGCAGCCTCTAAAGAAGCTGCTGTCGCGCGGCATCAGGACGTAAAAAAGATACGACCTTCATCGTATCCTGCAACAGCAAAATTCACGAAAGGTTACTTTAAATGGCATACCAAATAATACGGGAGAATCCCGCTTTTCTTCGCGCATGCCTGCTATTCAGTTTTAAGGCCAAATCACCATAAAAGTAGTTGCCATTAAAAACACATCTCCCTTCAGGTTAAGGAATTGGCTTATCGCTGGTTGACTTGAAACATTAATTGACAGGTCATTCCGTTTGCAGAACTGTCACTTTATTTACTAAAGCAGCAAACAACAAGAAATTAGGCCACTGGGACAGGCCCCCTGGCTCTTTTCTAGACTTGCCCATAGGACCTGTCCCTGCGGCATTCTCAATCCGAAGCCGGCGGGCGTGAAGTATATGGATAAATAGGATCCAGCAGTTCAAATTCATAACTCTCGCTATTTACTTTTCCAACAATTTTCTCACTATCATAAAGATCCAGCATGAATCCGGCCATTTCCCTGGCGGTATGGTATTTTTGCACGTTGTCACGGTAGCTGAATTCTTCTACTTCGCGAGCGTTTATAACAAATTCAGTTTCTGTCATAGCCGGCGCAAGCACTTTTACTTTCATGGCAGCTCCCTGATCCTGAAGTTCCTGGGCGAGCCCTTCTGTAAATGCACTCACATAAAACTTAGTAGCAGCGTACGTTACCCCGTTTGGTACCATTCTATAGCCTACATCAGAAGCCACGTTGATTAATTGGGTGCCTGCCTTTTGAGAATAATCATGTGTGTATAAAGTGGAAAGGGTTGTGAGTGCTTCAATATTGACTCTGAGCATCTTTTCAATCTTTTGTACATTCTGTTCGGCAACGGGGGCACTGTTTCCGAAACCGGCGTTATTGATCCAGGTTTCAATATCGTATTCTTTTAAACTCTCATATAAAGAATGAAGAATGAACATTTTCGCTTTCAGAAAGATCTGCCGGCAGAATTACCACATCCAGATCGGCGTTTATGTTGTGGATTTCTGCTTTTAGCTTATGCAGCTGATCTTCCCGCCTTGCAGTCACAATGACATTTTTATTGCGTGAAGCAAATGCAAGCGCCGCTTCGTAACCAATTCCTGAGCTGGCACCTGTAATCACCGTATACTTCATGAGAACTCCCCCTTTTAAATATTTCACAATTCATACTTATCTTACTGTTAACATTAACCAAAAAGCAAATGAACCAAGGGGACAGGTCCCTTGGCTCTTTTTGAGCCATGGGACCTGTCCCCTTGGCTTCATTTAAAGTACAATTACACAAAGAACACCACAGAGGAGATTCTAAATGATTAAAGGAATATATGAATTCGTAAGTGAAGCACAGTTAAAAAAGTATGCAGAGCTTGCTGTGCGGGCTGGTGTAAATCTGCAGAAAAATCAATTATTGATTATACATAGTGATATACAAAATGCTGTGTTTGCACGTCTGATCCAGTCGGCTGCCTACGAGGCAGGAGCTTCGAATGTATTTATAGATTGGACAGATGAACAATCTGCCAAAGAATTTTACTTACATGCAGCGGATCGTGATATTGATCACTTTCCTGATTGGCAGGCTGCCCGTTTTAAGGAGTGGGAAGATGCGGGTGCTGCTTACATCCATATTATTTCAGAAAACCTGGATGTTTTTAAAGAGGCTTCTCCAGAAAGGATAAGCCGTTTCCAAAAAGCTTCTCGTACCAAATTAAAGGATTATCATGCGAAAATCAGATCCCATGAGATACGCTGGTGTCTGCTGGCTGTCCCATATGTTTCCTGGGCAGCCAAAGTATTTCCGAACCTAAGTAGAGAAGAAGCCTTGTATTCATTATGGGAATTAATTTTAAAAGGATCCCGGGCAGATGGAAAAGATCCTATAAAAGATTGGGAGAGTCATAACAGAGCCTTCGAGTCCCGCAAAAAAATCCTGAACGAGAGCCAATTTGAAGCCCTCCATTTTACCAATAGCCGTGGAACTGATTTATTAGTGGGCCTGCCTGAAAATCATCGCTACATTGGCGGCGGTGTCACAGATAAAAATGGAATACCTTTCTTTCCGAACATTCCTACCGAAGAAATATTTACAGCTCCCCATAAAAATAAGGTGAATGGCAAATTGGCCGGTACGAAACCTCTTATCTATGGGGGAAGTATCATCGACGAATTTTATCTGATTTTTAAAGATGGAATGATTACCGACTATTACGCTGCAAGGGGACAAGAAGTGTTGCAAAATCTGATTGAAACAGACGAAGGTTCACATTATCTGGGCGAGATTGCCTTGGTCTCTAATAAATCACCTCTTGCTCAGACAGACACTCTTTTTTACAATACCTTGTTTGATGAAAATACAGCCTGTCATATTGGAATCGGAAATGCCTCTCCCTCCAATATTCAAAATGGCATTGGCCAATCTGAGGAAGAGCTGAAGGCCGCGGGTCTGAATGCCTCACTTTTGTTAGTCAATGTGACCTTTGGTACCGAAGATATGAAAGTAGTGGGCATTAAAGAAGATGGAACTGAAGTTTTGTTAATGAAGGATGGGGATTTTCAATTTTAAGGTTTCTATCACTATATGAAAAAACAGGAAGTAAGAAGGAGAAATAAGATCCTGGAGAGAATTAATATTCATTCAGTTTTCAAAGGTGGCAAGAGCTGATTATGTGGAGAGATTATTTGACAAGTATTTCAAAAGAGTGTGAGTTTAAAGCACCTGCAACGGAAGCGGAGACCGCTATAATTAAGAAGGAACTAAAAGTTGAATTGCCGGATAAGTTGGCTGAATTATACAAGGAAACAAACGGAGTTTATGGGAACTATGGAATTTCGTTTGTTTGGTCCATAGAACAGATGATTAAAGAAAATTTATTTTTCTGGACCCTTCATGAGCGAAGCGATTTTATGAAACCTCTGGATACCTTTTTATTTTTCTCTGATGCCGGAAATGGAGACTTATTTGGCTATTCAATAACAGATGGAAGGGTTCAGACAGAGCATATTTATGTCTGGAACCATGAAGATGACAGTCGTTGGAGAGTAGCTTCATCTCTAGAGGAGTTTATCAGAGGATGGATGATTGGGGAGATATCTGTATGAGTTTTCCTATGGGAAATCTTTAATTCATCCAGTCTGCTTCCTTTTGTGGAGAAAGGAGCATTTAAGCTTAATAGAAATTGCCAAATAATTATTTTGAAGTTCTAACTAATAAAAGAGTTTTTTGGGAGAGAATGCCGCTGTGAAAAAGATATGGCAAGAAGATGATGAATACTATAAATTGGAACCTTTAAAAGATAAAGAAGTAGAAAGAGCAGAAAAAAAACTTAAAGTGAAGTTGCCTAAATCCTATATTTATCTTCTTAAGATCCAGAATGGTGGATATATTAACTATAATTCGTTCCCTTCTAATGTCCCAACATCTTGGGCTGATGATCATATTAATATTGATCACATTTTAGGTATAGGTGAAGAAAAAGGTATATTAGAAAGTGAATACTTAATAAAAGAATGGGGTTTGCCGAAAAATATTGTTTTAGTCTCAGGAAGTGGGCATTCGTGGGTAGCATTAGATTACAGAAATACAAAAGTAGAGCCTCCGGTAATATACATTGATATGGAATCTGAACAGATTATTGAATTAGCTCCTAATTTTGACATATTCTTAAATGGATTATACGTAGAAAAAGCAGAACTTGAAGATATTTATCTTGAACAAGAGGGAAGACATTGGACCCCCGATGAACTTAACACAGCCTTATCAACGACTAACGAGCAAGAGATTACCCTCGCTTTGAACTATCTTTATGAAAATACTAAGGGAAATGAACATTTGATTGAACAAAGCTTGGTTGTTCTCCTTCAAAATCCTGTTATTGATATCAAACAGTTAGCAGTCAATTTTGCTCATCATTTCAATGAAGAAGGAATACTTTCTTCTGTAGTGGTTGAAGAAATGATATCAATTATACGGAAGGACAAGGAAATTGATTATTATGCCGATATGTATTTCAGTGAAAACTGAGATGACATCTTCAGCTACCGGGAGCTTAAATTCCAAATCGCTGCCAAAACTGGCGGCTTTTTTATTTTATAAAAGGAGCAGGTATCCTTTGTTTAAAATTAATTGTAACCTTTCTTGCAGCTCAAACGATTAATACTTGAAGACTAAACAAGGAGGGAACCATTTGGCCGGCAATGAAAGGTTAGGGGAGAGAATCGATCAGATCTATAAGAGTCATTATTTGGATGTATATCGTTTTCTTATTTGCTTTACTGGTAACCAGAATGATGCCGAGGACTTAACTCAAGAAGTTTTTTTACGAATCCTGAATAACTTGACCAGAGGCAAAAATATTGACCATCAAAGAACTTGGATTTTCTCCATTGCAAAGCATGTTGCCATTGACCATTATAGAAAAAGGAGATTTTCTTCCCTTTTTACCGACAGCTTCTTTAAACATATTGTCTCGGCCGAAAAGGAACCGGGAGAATTAATTGAGGAAAATGAAATGAAAAGGATTGTTCATGATGCTATATCTGAGCTGAAACCAAAGTATAGGACTGTAGTGATCCTAAGAGGCATTAATGAATTTTCAATCCGGGAAACATCCGAGATCCTTCAATGCAGCGAGTCAAAGGTCAAAGTAGATTATCACAGGGCTTTAAAAATACTTAGGATGAAGCTTGAGTGGGATATAGAGGAGGTCATCGGGAATGCAAACTGATAAAGACTTGTTCGACTTAATAAAGGAAACATATCCAATCAACCCAAGAGAGAAATTTGTCTTGGACACTGCTGATAAACTCAAAAAATCGGCCAGGCAGATAAACAGAAGAAGCCGGCTCAAACAATTTACGGTTGCTTCAGCCAGTATTGCCATGTGCACATTGGCTCTTTCATGGTTCTTCTTTTATGGCGGAAAAGATATCTTTTATAACAACTTCTCCACTCCTCAAAATGAACATTCAGCTTCGACAGCAGCTATAAAAATCCAAGATCCTTTAGTATATATCTACCATTCACACAATCAGGAATCTTTTGTGTCAGAAACCTCAACGAATCACTCAGATGATTTGTTTCACAAAGAAAGAAATATTTCACTGGTGGGTGAGCGGCTTAGACAAGAACTTAAAAATTATGGAATTCATGCTATCCATGATAGCACGAATATTAAGGCGGAATTAGAAGAAAAAAGACTCTCGTATAGCGACGCATATAAAGTTTCCAGAGTACCACTCGAAAATACCTTATCACATAATAAAAAGCTGAAAATGGTCCTTGATATACACAGAGATTCATCAAAGAGAAATCAGTCAACGATTAGCATAGAGGGGAAGGACTATCCTAGAATTGCATTTATAGTGTCGAAATCCAGTGCTAAATACGAAGTGAATTTTAAATTTGCCCAACTGCTGCATGAATATACTGAGGAAAGATACCCCAACTTATCCAGGGGAGTTTTTACTAAGGATACCCCTACTCAAAATTCTTATAATCAAGATCTGTTTGGTAACTCTGTGCTGTTAGAAGTTGGAGGGAAGGAAAATACTTTGGAAGAAGAGTATCGAACTGTTGATGTCCTTTCAGAAGTCATCAGTGAGATCCTTACCGACTGGAACGAACAAGAAAAGGAGTAAACTATTCTGTACTTACATTAAAAGTTAGCTGCCAAAAGTCTGGCAGCTTTTCTTATTCCATGAAAGGGGCAGGATAGTGAGGTATGGTTTTAAAAAAACAGGAATTCTTATCCTTATTTGAGTGCCAGCAAGCATCAAAATAAGCGGAGATTCTCCGGTTAGGATGCTGAGTACTGCACTGTAGAGGGTAAATTAGAGGGTGAATTTCCGGTTAAGCGGACCGATGGTGCACATTTTCTTGTTTATTGAATCGATAGCCGGAATTTCTCCGCCTATTTGAGCTATTTTAGAGTATTTTTGAAATTAGGGTGAATTTCTACGTTTATTTTTCAACCTGATACTGATTCTCTCATTCAGGTCCAGGGAGGGCCGCTCTGGGCGGGGAAGAAAAAAATTATAAAGACTAAAGACTACAGCCTGATAAGAAATACTTATCAGGCCATTTTGTTTTTCAAAGGTATTCCACTTATCCATTAAAAAGGATTTTACGCTTTTTCTGTTGAACTTTTATGGAAAAGTGAAATTTCTATAATAAGACTAAATTTGGAGGGGCTATGAAAGATAATTCTAAGTTGCTTTTATATAATGCAAACTTAATCGAGGTGATTTCGGGGACTGTTAAGAAAGCGTCGATTTTCATTTCTCACGGATATATTGATGAAGTTTTTTACGATAAAGAGCCGCTGAATGGAGAAGTTCCTCCTGATGTTAAAAGAATCAATGGTGAAGGTAAATGGATCATTCCGGGTTTGATAGATATGCATGTTCATATAAAGGAGGGATTTGCCCCATTTTTTACAGCTTCGGGAGTTACTGCTGTGCGGAATACAGGCGGTAATGTGCTAGAGCTGGCAGATTTAATCAAAGCTTCCACAGATGCCCCGACTCCAAGGGTTTATTCGGCAGACAGGGTGATAGATGGACCTCCAGGACTATGGGGGGAAACGAGTCCTTGGAATGTGAATATTGAGGATTCTCAGACAGCCAGGCAGGAAGTTAACAGACAGATTGAAGCAGGAGCTGACTTTGTAAAAGTGTACGGCTGGCTTTCAAAAGAAATGATGGAGTCTGTTTGCCAGGAAGCAAGGAGTCATGGCAAAGAGGTGAGCTGTGATTTGATTTATTCCTTCCATATTAATGCCGTTGAGGCCGGGCGGATAGGGATCAAGTGGAATGAACACGCTTCAGGTGTTCTGCAGGCCATGTATCCGCAATGGAGCATGGGGGCGGATCAGTCCACTTGGGATGCAATCAATTGGCTTGAGCCTGACTTTGAAAAAATAAATACGGTGTGCCGGCAGTTAATTGATTTGGATGTGAAGATATGTCCAACGATGACTCTTTTTGATGGGATGGATCGGGGAGCGGAATATTGGAAACCCCTTAATGAAGTCACATCCAGGATATTAGAGAGCAAGGCTTTAACAGGACAATGGCAAACCCTCTCCCAATACGAGGATGCCTTAAAATCCTTGGGAGTCCAGCACCAAATCAATAAAGCCATGGCAAAAGCATATTTCGATTTGGGCGGAACCGTAGTGGCTGGCACGGATACCCCGGCTGGAATATGGACATTTCCCGGAATGGCTCTCCATAGGGAATTGGAGCTGTTTGTTGAAGCTGGATTCAGTGAAATCGATGCAATCAGGTCTGCAACCTGCACAGCCGCTGAGGCCATAAATCAATCTGACCTTGGTGTAATAAGGGCTGGTGCAAGAGCTGATATGGTTATCCTGAATCAGAATCCTTTGGCAGATATAAGACATACAAAGGATATATACTCTGTCATAAAGGGCGGTAAAATTTTTACACAGTCTGAAATTCTAGATAAAGTTCCCGATGAGGAGTCTGCCAGTAAAAGAGCTGAGGAGTTTATAAAGGATTTTAATTTACTGCTGCAATAAGTTAAAAAGGTGCCTTGCCCCAATGGGGAAAAACACCTCTTTTTTTTCCTAAGGGAGAGCCTGTTTCCGCTGTCCCTATTGAGCGGGGAATCTTAACCATCTTTCCCTGAAGGCCAGTCTCAGTCTCAACGTTTCAAAGATTACTCAGCAAGCTTCATCTCATTTCTCTTTTTCATTTCACCAGGCCGGATCCATACTACATTTCCTTGGTGCTCTGTTTGTTCTTTTAAGTGATCCTGGATTTTCCGGATATGCTCTCCCATGGTCATGACAGTCATGTCGAGCTCTATCAGGTGTGCCTGCTGCTCCATCGTCAGTTCAGATGAGCCCATGGTTTTTTGGCTTAAGTTTTCTGTGATTCCCAATACTTCCTGCATCATTTCAATCAGACGCTGATTCTCGGCTTCCACCTCAGTTGAGTCGCGTTTGATTTCGTGTGATTGCAGTGAAAGTGTATTGATGCTTGAAATCACGCCATCAAAGATATCGATCATCTGCAGGCTCTTATCTTTTCCTTCTTCTAATACCAACACATTCGAACTATACGATTTTTCTTGTTCTTCTATATTTCTGTTCACATCGGTTACGATGGTGTTAATCGTTTCTGCACTCTCTTTGACCTGAACGGACAGCTTGCGGATCTCAGAAGCAACAACTCCGAATCCAGCCCCATTTGAGCCTGCACGGGCAGCTTCAATAGAGGCGTTCAATGCAAGGAGGTTTGTCTGGTTGGAGATATAATCGATAGCTCCGAGAGCCTTTGTGACTGCTTTCATTTTCTCGAGGAGCGTCTGGTTATAATCACCGAACTGCTTTGTGAGAGAGATGATTTTTGTGAAAACAATGCTGAAATCGTCGACCTTCAGCTTCCCCTCGTTGGACAGCAGCGTTACATCTGAGGTAGTGGAGTTCGTTACTTCAATAATGGCATCCAGGTTTTGTATCATCCCATTCATTTTTCCTAATTGATCCCCAAAGTACGATATCAGCTCATGCTGCTTTTGAATATCCTGTACCATATCCATAAGCTGGCCGCCAACCATTTCAGAAGAAGCGCTTACCTGTGTGTTCATTGAAACTAAGTGCCCGCTATGTGCTTCGAGATGGCGCAGTTCCTGCAGCGACTCCTCGATTGAGGTCTGAGCTGATGAGTTCTTCTCTGCAACTTCCTCATTTTGAGCATTCTCCTGTTTCAGCATCCTGGCACAGCCGATGAAGAGGGCTGCCGTAATGACCAGGGTTCCGATAAGAGAAAGTATGAATGAGTCTACGTAATAGTGGAGTGCCGACAGCAGCACAGAAGCCAGGAGGACGGAAGCTGCCATCACAGGATTCTTCTTGTTTTTCATACAGCCAGACTCCTTTTCTGTAAAATACGCTCCAGCCTGAAAGCGAACGGCAGGCCGATTGAATAAACTACGAATATCTTAATTAAATTAAAGGGGATGATAATGAGCAGAACAGCTGATTCAAAATCTTTCACAAGCGGGTTCGCATCGGTGAAAGATGTCAGATACTGATCCATATTCAGTCCGAGCAGGTTCATGATCGCCGGCAATATAAAGTAATAGTTAAGCAGGTACATAGCCGCGAGAAATATACTGATCGACAGGGTAAAGCTGACCCAGCTCAATTTTTTCTGATAGTGATAAAAAGCGCCTATCATTCCCACAATGAGCGCGCCAGAGCAGAAGTTGGCAATCTGGTTCACCGGGAGTCCCACATAGCTTCCGTGAGTTATATATTCAATGACATTTTTCAGGAATTGAACAAGGATCCCGGCAGCAGGCCCCATTGTAATGGCACCGATTAAGGCAGGAATATCGCTGACATCAAGTGTTAAGAAAACAGGGAAAAAAGGAAGCGGGATTTTAAATAAGTATAAAATAAGGCTAAGTGCTGTTAAAATGCCAATCGAGGCCATTTTCTGAATACGTGACATATGTAAAATCTCCTTTATGATAAAAGGGCAGCCCTGGGGCTACCCTTGGCATTAACCGATAAGTGAGAATCCTATATGTGGTGTTAACAGTTTTGTTGCATGAGCAATTACTTGCGGGTTTGAAGTCTTAACTCCTTTAAACTTGCGCCCTTCTTCCACCTCATGTACGCCGAAGCCCTCCATGTCATAGGCAACCATCATGGATTTGAATACCGGGCTGTCAATAATGAGGAACCATTCGCGCATCAGTTCACTGTTCTTTGGAAGCTCAATATAATGAATGCCATCACTTGGATCCATGGCTGCATCATTTTCTCCAAAGATATGAACGTTAGAGTACTCGGCCATAGCCTGGAAACGGTCCAGCACGTTCTTCGTGCGCGAGAACTTTTGAAAGCCTGCATAAACGTTCCCTTGAAGCTTCTTCGTTAGGACGATGTTCTCCATCATTAAGCACATATACTCCAGCTGCGGGACTTTAGTCTCGTATTTTAAAGACTGTGCATTCAACTGGCTTAAGGGAGCATTGTCGAGCTTTTGAGTCTCCCCCTCAACCTGGCCAAAACATTCTTGAAACAATGACAGCTTCTTTAATTCCATGAAAAATCTCCTCCTGTAAGTGGTTGTTGGGTCTTAAGAACCGAGAAAAAAGAACTAGTTCAAAGGTAAAAAAAGTAGTCCGCTACAGCGTGGACTATGCTGGGGTATGTATGAAAAGTATGTATTACTTCTTTCGCTAATTCTTTACCTTACTAAACTCCCTACCTCCTTTACCACGTTAAAACTAATTTAAACACAGTAATATAAAAATTTAAAATCTGAATGTTCTATGAGCCAAGGGGACAGGTCCCTTGGCTCTTTTTCAAAACTGGGCCATGGGGTCTGTCCCCCTGGCACAAATCCTTTTTGGTTTTCTCTGGAAATAGTGTGGTAAATAATAAAGATTAACTAAAGCGGGGAGGCATTCTATGAGAGTCCTTGTGATTGGAACGGAAGACTTGACGGGGGAGCATGTAATCAAGCAGCTGTCGGACAAGCAGCATGAGGCGGTGGCATTGGTTGGGACAAAGAGTAAGGTGGATGAAATGGGAAGGCTGGGGGCAGCGGATGTTTTTGTGCAGGAAAATGATGGTTATGCCAAGGCCTTTTCAGCTTGTGATGCGGTCATTTATGTGGGCGATGCTAGTGCGCGGACGGGTGAAAGCAAGCCGATTCTGATTGACCATCAGTCAGTCATTGATTCGGTGCAGGCGGCAAAGGACCAGGGAGTTAAGCGCTTTCTGCTGATGAGTGCGATGCGTGCGAATGAGACGGACAAAGGCGGTTCAGGAACAGACGGGGCGAAGGATCAGCCTGAGGAGCTTTTAAGAAATGCAGAATTAACTTATACCATATTACGGACAGGCAAGCCTGTAGACAAGCCGGGAAAAGGGAAGATTGAAGCAGCACTTTCTCTTAAAAGTAAGGAAAGTGAAATTCCGAAAGAGGATATCGCTACTGTACTGGTCGAGGCACTGGAACTGGAGGAGGCTTTTAACAGAACCATTGAAGTGTCTTCAGGAGAAATGCCGATCCGCGAGGCATTACAGCAGATAAGCAACTGACTGATACTTAACTATTTTATGAAAAGGGTGATAAGATGTCCAATATGAAAAAATACCTCCCAGCCGTTCTGAAGGGGACTGCGGCACTCGGGGCTGCGGCAGCTGCGACTTATATCTACCGGAAGGATGACACGCAGCAGCAGCATTCCATCCTGAGGAATTTCCCGCTCCTTGGCAGGGTCAGGTATATGACAGAGAAGATCGGCCCCGAGCTCAGGCAATACTTATTCGAAAGCAATAATGAAGGGACACCTTTTTCCCGGAAAGAGTTCGAGGATATCGTCAAGGCCGGGAAGTATAAGGAGCGTCTGATCGGCTTCGGTTCGGAGCGGGATTTTTCAAAAAGCGGCTATTATATCCGCAACAGCATGTTTCCGAAGCAGCGGGAAGAACTGAGGATCGATAACAGCCAGAAAATCAATACAAAGGTTTATAAAGTGGATGAAGAAGGCCTTATGACAAGGAAGGAACACCGGGAGGAAAGCCAGACAGATCCCTATTTTCTAACAGACGAAGACGCAGTCATCCTTGGCGAGCATACATGCCGGCAGCCGTTCAAGCTGAAAGGGCTTGTCGGGCAGTCTGCGATGAGCTATGGCGCGCTCGGCGACCGGGCGATCACGGCTTTGTCAAAAGGGCTGGGCCTTGCCGGCGGAACATGGATGAATACCGGGGAAGGCGGTCTATCAAAATATCATTTAATCGGAAACCCGGACATCATGATGCAGATCGGGCCGGGCCTGTTCGGCGTCCGGACTCCGGCCGGGGAATTTTCATGGGATGAATTTGAGAAAAAGAGCAAAATTGAGCAAGTGAAGGCATTTGAAATCAAGCTGGCCCAGGGGGCAAAAATCCGCGGAGGCCATATTGAAGGAGAAAAGGTTAACGAAGAAATTGCGGAGATCCGCCTTGTTGAGCCGTGGCAGACGATCAACAGCCCCAACCGATTCTACGAATTTAACAATTATGATGAGCTGTTTCAGTTTGTAGAAAAGATGCGGGATAAAGGCGGCAAGCCGGTTGGCATCAAGATCGTGGTCGGTGATTTGGATTCTCTTGAGGAAATGGCCCAGGTGATGAAGGAAACAGGAATGGGCCCTGACTTTATCACTGTCGATGGCGGCGAAGGCGGGACAGGCGCCACCTATCAGGAGCTTGCCGATGCAGTGGGGCTGCCTATTGGATCTGCGCTGCCGGCTGTTGATGAAATGCTGGTTAAATATAAAGTCCGCGACAGGGTGAAGCTGATCGCATCAGGCAAACTGATTACCCCGGATAAAGTTGCGATTGCTCTTGCCATGGGGGCAGATCTCGTCAACATCGCCCGCGGATTCATGATCAGCGTCGGCTGCATCATGGCGGAGAAATGCCATACCAACCACTGCCCTGCCGGTGTCGCCACAACCGACCCGAAGCTTCAGGATGGGCTGGTCATTGAGGAAAAACAATACCGGGTAGCCAATTATGTGGTTTCCCTCCGTGAAGGGCTGTTCAATCTGGCTGCAGCTGCTGGCCTTGATACCCCGACAAAATTCGAGCGGAAGCATCTCGTCTATAAAGACGAATGGGGAAGAGTTTCAGCTGTCCAAGATATGATCCTTACACCGAAAAAGGTAGATGAAATACAGGAGAAGGAACAAGAGTGAGCCAGGGGGACAGACCCCTTGGCTCAAACGAGCCAGAGGGTCTGTCCCCCTGGCTCATTTTTGATATAATATGAAGTTATATACGTTATTGGCGGTGATTTGGAGAGTGAAGAGTGTTAAGGTTAGTGATTTGGTTGAGAGGTTTTCGTTGAAGGTGCTGGCTGGGAAGGATAATCTGGATAAGCTGATCACTCAGTCCAGGGTGCACAGGCCGGGCTTGGAATTTGTGGGGCATTTTGATTTTTTCCCAACAGACCGGATTCAGATTTTGGGAAGAAAAGAGATCAACTTTTTACATAAGCAGACAGAAGAGGAACGGAAAATACGGATTGGCAATATCGTCAACTATCATCCGCCATGCTTTATTGTAACAACAGGTGATAAGGGGCTGACGTATTTAAGGCATTATTGCAATGAGTATGGCATCCCGCTGCTGACAACAGAAATTCCTGAAACGACATCAGATTATATCTCTCAATTAGATGCTTATTTGGTGAAGGAGCTGGCAGAGGAAACCTATGTTCACGGAGTTTGTGTGAATGTGTATGGAATGGGGATCCTGCTGCGGGGGAATTCGGGAGTGGGGAAGAGTGAAACAGCTCATACGCTGATTGGCCGGGGACACAGGCTTGTGGCAGATGATATTGTCGTGCTGAAAAAGCTTAGCCCGCAGACGCTCTTAGGGACGCATGATGAAAAAACAAAAGAGTTTCTGGCCCTCCGGAGTGTTGGGCTGATCAATGTTGTCCGCTCTTATGGACTGAAGGCATTCCAGAATGAAACACGAATTTCGCTGGATATCCAATTAACGAAATGGGAAAAGAATTCGTTGAACAATGATTTAGAGCATCAGCCTGATTTCACGGAATATCTGGGCGTTAAAGTGCCATCAATGGAAATCCAGCTTCAGCCAGGCCGTGACGTGGCCGGGTTGATTGAGGCAGCTGCGAACAACTGGTATTTGAGGCAGCAGGGGTACAGCGCTGCATCGGATTTCATGAGCAGGCTGGATAGTGAATTTTAACTGTTTAAAGAAGGGCCTTGCGGGGCTCTTTTTTTGTGCTTCTTTCCTGCTGCATAAATAGAGCGGGGGAAAATGAAACATTACAGCTTTTGTTTCGTCTATAATAAAGATGAATTAATTGGAAATTTTGTCTGTTTGCAGAGGGAAGGGATACTTTTGAAAAGAGCAGCGGCATTCATCGTCCTGATGCTGTTATTAGCAGGCTGCAACGGCGTTCAGCATAATACAGAATTAGAAAAGTCCATTTCTGATATCGTAGAAAATAAGGATAATAATGAGATAGCTCTTGACTCACTGGCAAGTTTCGATTGGGAAAAGGCCTTTTTATTTATGCCGTATAGTCCTCAAGAGCATATAGAGGAACAGTTAGGTGTCTCTTTTAACGATTCCAGCAGCATTGATTTTAGAGATGATATTTATCTGCTGGTCTTCAAGAACGATGGTGAAGTGGTGCAGTATGCTGAAGTGGAAAGGCAGGGGACTGATTTTTCGATCGGGGAAGAGGAATATCTGACGCCTGCTGAGGATGTTATCACGATTGAAAGACCATAGATATAACATCATATTTAAAAGAACTTATCGAAAATATAAAGCTGGTAAATATTGAACCAGGTGATAACTGATTGAGCCTGCTGATGTTCAGTCTAAAGGCAAGTTTTTCAGCATGAGCTCGTCAGAAAGATTGCTCCGGAGGGAATTTGATTTGAGATTCATTTTAGCTGTTCCATTATTAATAATGGGGAGCTTTTTAATAAGCATCACCGTAGATCGTTTAGGCAGCACCGGCAATTTTATCATGCACGCAATGGGTGTGGCCATTAATTTATTTGCTGTCTTTTATATATGGAAAAGAAAGCCGAAGCTGGAGGGGAAGGATGATAAGAAATAATATTCGGGCTATTGCCATCTGTGTGTTCAGGAAAAATGACTCTATACTTGTGGCTGAGGGATTCGACAAAGTTAAGCAGGACTATTTCTACCGTCCAATTGGCGGGGGGATCGAGTTTGGCGAAAAAAGCACTGAAGCGCTGGAAAGAGAAGTGTTCGAGGAAATTGGGGCAAACGTTAGGAATCTCATTCATTTAGGCACCCTTGAAAATATCTTTACCTACAATGGGATTCCCCGCCATGAGTTCGTTTTTGTCTATGATGGGGAGTTTGTTGACGCATCCTTCTATCAAAAACCATCTTTTATGGGTCTTGAGGATAATGGGGAAGAGTTCAAGTTAATGTGGAAGTCTATCAATGAGTTTCGGGATAAGGGATTAAGGCTGGTCCCTGAGGAACTATTAGCGCTGATTCAATAGACAGGGGGAGTAAGGTTGAAAAAAATACTCTTGTTATTTTTTTCCTTGATGTTTTTAGCTGCCTGTTCGAAAGAAGTGAACACTTATGACTATCGATTTGTCGGGGAAAGCGACCATTGGGAAGCGGAGTACGTATTTAAAGGAACAGAGGTGTGGGGCGAGAAAAATGGAAGCCGCACATACTCTAACGAAAATAATGATGAGTTCTTTTTAGAGTATAAAGGGCCTTTAGAAGAGCTTTCATCCATGAAAAAAATAGAGTACTCTTATGAAACGTCAGCAGGGAGGGGAAGCGGCGCAACAAAATTTGATGCACCGCCGACGAAAAAGGTTTTTAAAAGCAGCGGATCTTCGGAGGATAGCGGCATAGTGAATGAGGATGATATTATCAAAGTTTATGTAAAATGGGATGATGCCGAGGAGACTTTTGAACTGCACAGAGAAAAGCAGTAGACTTTTAAACTTATAAAAGAGAGGTTCGGGTTAATGTCTGTAAAAAAGCGTTTCTTCATTGGAATAGCCATTGCGGCTGTTTTCTCCTTCATTTGGCTTCTGCCTGCTCGGGGGAGCGAGGCACAAATTGCTAATGAGATTGCGAAAAAAACAAACGGAGTCAGTATAGACCATATCGATATGATTGATAACCATCTATCCGTTGCTTTCCTGCACACTGCAGCAGGTGAGGAAAGGGAAATGTATTTAGAGAGGTCGTTATTTTCTTGGGAGGCCAAAAAAGAGTTTGCCTTTACACCGGAAGGAATACATGACCCGATTCACCTTGCCTTCTTCACTTCGCCATTTACAGGTGAAGAAGAATACAACGCTGTGATTCTTCGGGTATTTGATAAAGAAATAGACCGTGTTGAAATAGTAAAGGGAGATCAAACTATTCACAACTTCAAGCTTCTTACTAAAGCTGCGGATGAAAAGTTTGGACTATTCAGAACAGATAGCGATGAAATCTATGATGCTGAATATATTGCTTACAATGCAGAAGGAGAAGTGGTTTTTAAGAACAAGTTATCTTAAAGACCTGTCCCTTTGTCCTAAAAAGGAGGCTCGCATCGTTTTAGGATGATTACTTTTGGAGAAAAAATTGAGAAAATAGAATATACCAGCAGACCGGCTGTCTACGGACTGTTTCTTCACCCGGAGAATGGGAAAGTCGCTGTCATACAGACCGGGGACGGAAAGTATTTTCTTCCCGGCGGAGGAATAGAGGCCAGGGAGACGCATGAAGAATGCATGAAAAGAGAGGCTCTTGAAGAAATGGGGACCGAGATTGAACTCGGTCCTTTTCTGGGGCAGGCACAAAGATATTTTTACTCTACCAATGAATACAAATACTATTTGAGCGAAGGGTATTTCTACTTATGTGAAATCGTCAGGCAAATAAGCCTGCCGCTGGAAGAGGACCATACGCTGATATGGCTGGATCCTTTGGAAGCTGAAGCAGGTCTGTTTCATGAGCACCAGGGATGGGCAGTGAAGGAAGCGTTGAAAATACATAGTTTAAGTAAGGGGGAAAGCAGATGATTTACCGCAGAAAAAGCTATAAAGTGGATGAAAGCATTGTAGAAGATTTCAATCTTCATTTTAATCAGACGCTGCTGCCGGCCCAGCTGAAATACGGGTCAAGGCTGGTCGGAAGATGGATGGGACAGCCGGCAGAAGGGGCAGTCGAAATCTTTGCAATATGGCAATATGACAGCCGTGAAGCATATGAAAACATTGAAAACAATGTGAGACATGATAAAGAGCACGTCCAGCGTGTGCAGGATTGGTTTGAGAAAATGGGCGGTAGGGAGAATCTGGGCAGGATATTTTTTAAGGTGGATGAGGACTTTTTGGAGACTACGGTACCTGAAGGACATACGATTCTTTCATGCTAGTAATAAAGATCATTTCCAAGTTGCGAGGAGAAAAAGGCAGTGAAATCAAAAATAGAAAATGTTATTAGGGATTTACTGGACAAGAGGATTATTGATTTAAACGAACCAGATATCAACATGCTTAAAGGAACGACTGAAGGAATTGTGTATACTTTAGCTGAAAATACTGTGCCGAAGTATGTGATAAAGTATGACCGGCCGCAGGAAATTGAATACGTGGAACGGTTTCTTCAGAGCTGCGGGAGTGTCAGCCTTCTGCCAGAATGGCTCTATACAGATCCTCAAAAAGAGTTTATCGTCTATTCTTTTATAACGGGAACAACGCACAATAATCGCGGCTTAAAGAAGGACTGGATGAGGACCCTGGTGAAGGAAGTATTAAATCATTACGAAGAATGCCATCCTGAAGAAGCATGGGGCAGGCTGGATCAGCCAAGGAAATCGTGGCATGAGTTTAATAAGATTAGTGTAGAACTCGCATATAGAGATTTAGGGGATTTGCTGCCGGAGGAAGATTATTTTAAAGTAAAATCAATTGTCGAGCGGATAAGCAGGTCTGGGGAAGAAAAAAAGTACCTGCTTCACGGAGACACAGGAGTCCATAATTTTGTTTTTAATCACAGAGTTCTGACAGGAGTCATCGACCCTTCCCCGATTATTGGGCCAGTCATTTATGACTTCACCTATGCCTTCTGTTCATCTCCGGATGATTTAGATATAGATACATTGCTTTCTTCATTCTCGCTGCTGGAGCATGTCTCAATGGGAAAATCGCAGCTCATAGACGAAGTGGTGGTGCAATTATACACGCGCCTTGGCATTTGTGTCAGGGTTCATCCTCAGGATTTAGATGGATATCTTATAGCATGGGAATATTGGAAGTCCTTGGTTTCTTCCTGATTTATAGGAATACAAGATATAGAGAAAGGTTTCATCGTCCAAAGCAGCTCAAAGAACCAATAGGTACAAAAAAGGGGGAAGCAAGTTGTTTCGGACGCTAATCTGTCTCTTGATTGGTTTAACGCTTTTCACTGCAGCAGGATGTGCGAATGGAGAAGAAAGCACTTCAGTTTCTGTTGACACCATTGATGCAGAAGAGGTTTTAAGGATGGATCCGGATGCTGATATTTTTCAGTATGATGATGTCATCTACCAAACCAATATAGATTGGGTTGAGAAATTGTCATTGAAAAAGGACGCTCAAATTGGTGAAATACAATCCAGAAATAAGAACGATACAGATTTTGAAAATGGAATGTCGAATAAGCTTCCTGTCGGTGCAAGGATATTCTCTGCTAAGGAGAGAGAAGATATTTTACTAGTGGAGTCTGAGGGGAAGGTTTTGAAGTATCTGGCTATTGTTGAGGGATAATGGAAGAGTAATGACGTACACTGAAGTCAATTTAGAATAGGTCCAACCGGGCTTTTTTTTTGTCCGATCTGATTCCGAAAAGCAGAAAGCAGGTGAAGATGAAATATGGCTGAATTAACCAGGCTGTCACTTTTATGCGTAGCCATCAATCTAATCTCAAATATACTGTTTTTTCTTATAGGAAACTGGGGCGGATTCTTTACTATGCTGTTAACTTTAAGCAATCTGGTATTGCCAATGTTTCTGTCATTTACAGGCGTTCTTTTAGGAATTGGGGCTTTAGTGTTAAAAGAACCGATCATAAAATCCTTGCTGGCCATAGCAGCAAATATAGGTTACGTGTTGATCTTCTTTTCTGTTATAAAAAACTTTTAATAGAATAAAGGATGAAGAAATGAAATATTTTGTTGATGACGACCATTGGGATGTACAGGGATATAGTAAAGAATTACAGAAGCTGTTGCCCAGATTTAATAATGAAACAGCCAATTTCCTGAAAAACCATTCTTTTCATGATGGAAAGGTTGTTTCGCTGACGGTTTTAAATAAAGAGAATGGAATAACAAAGGATCCGACCGCAATTCTGATGGTCATTAAGCAGTATGATGAGACTGCAGGCACCTATGAAATACAATGGGAGAATGTCCGCAAGTTTTTCATGGACTATGATATCACGCGAAATGTTTATGGCAACAATTCCAAAAAGATTGCATTTGGCGGCAGAAACGGCCTCGATGATTGGGGATATGATGAAATCACTCCGCTGAGCAAAAAGAAGCTGAAGCATGAGATTTTTCTGTTTTCACAGACGAAGATAATCATCCATTGTTCCGCTATAAAAATTAGAAAAGTGAGAGCATAGGGAAATCCCGGTATACACCGGATAAGGAGTACACGATGATATCACTTGCCAGAATCTTAAAATTGCGTGATCTGGAGATTTTCCAAGTAATAAGGAAGGGAAGAGTTTTAGCGTATAGCATCATTGAGGATACTCGGAATCCTTTTACAGAAGAAGACAAAAAATTTGATCCTTTGTGCTTTATGGATGAAGAGGATATTAGTGAGATTTTAAATGTTTTCAGGATTGCATTGATTAGCGATAAAAAATTAAGCAAAGCCGATTCGATTACATTAAGAACATTCTTTTCGGAGTTTGTGAACAACACCCATTTGACGAATTTCATCATTCAGGAATATGTTCAAAAGGACTTGTATGAAGAGGAAGAGGTGCTTTCTAACACGGAGTAATTTTCATTATACAGAAAAAAACAGGCCCTATTTATATAGGGCCTGTCTGTATTATGCGAAGATTAAGCTTTTTGAACGTTAGCTGCTTGAGGTCCGCGAGCACCTTGCTCAACGTCAAAAGTTACTTTTTGACCTTCGTCTAAAGATTTGAATCCTTCGCTTTGAATAGCAGAGAAGTGTACGAATACATCGTCTCCACCTTCACGTTCGATGAAGCCAAAACCTTTTTCTGCATTAAACCATTTAACTGTACCTTGTTCCATTTTTGTTGCCTCCTAGTGCTGCCGCACAATGTATTACTATCCCTGCTCAAAGTATTTATATAGACGAAAAGTCATTAATTAACTTATACCGAACAAAAATAATTCTTTTTCATCATAACAGCAATCGGAAAAAATTGCAAATTATATTCTTGTTTTATTATGGCAATATTTGTTAGGTGGGATGAGTTGCTTAACCGGGTGCCAAATTTTCAATCATTTCTATAATGAAAGCTATATTCCCACAAAGGAGCAGGCAGAAAGTTTTATCCGATATCGAGCTGGGTATAATTTTTTTACGCCGCTATACATAGGTTCAGCTATCTTCCTGGCAGATGAGAAAGTGAAAGTTTTTTTGAAAAAAAAAGAGATAACCATGACACTTATCATGTATGGTATATGACAGCTGGGACTACCGCAAAGATAAAACGTTTTCTATACTTAAATTAACTAATTGAGTGAAGGAGAAACTTTTAAAAATGAACGAACAAAACCCAAGGGCTTTGAGAAAAATGGTTACTCCTTATGAAAAGTCCGATTTACAAAAAAGTATCTGGCAGATTATTAACACATTGGTGCCATTCTTCCTGTTGTGGTACCTGGCTTATAAGAGCATACCGGTCTCTTATTTCCTTACATTAGCGATTTCTGTGGCTGCTGCAGGTTTTTTAGTGAGAATCTTCATTATTTTTCATGACTGCTGCCACTATTCCTTTTTCAAGAACAGGAAGGCGAATCGGATCCTTGGCACGATAACGGGGATTCTGACGCTGCATCCTTTCGATCAGTGGGCACATGATCATTCTGTCCATCATGCCACCAGCAGCAATCTGGACAAGCGCGGTACAGGCGATATTTGGGTACTGACTGTTGAGGAATATTTGGAAGCTTCAACTAAAACCAAAATCTTATACCGTTTGTACAGAAATCCGTTTGTTATGTTCATCCTCGGCCCGATTTACGTTTTTGGCATTACCAATCGTTTCAACCGCAAAGGGGCAAAGCGCAAAGAACGGATGAATACGTATATTACGAACCTGGGAATAGCGGCTGTGGCGGCACTGCTATGCTGGGCAATCGGCTGGCAGAACTTCCTGCTCGTTCAGGTGCCGACTTTTATGATTTCAGGTACTCTAGGAGTATGGCTGTTTTATATTCAGCACACGTTTGAGGATTCTTATTTTGAAGAAAATGAGCATTGGGAATATGTAAAAGCAGCTGTTGAAGGAAGCTCATTTTACAAGCTTCCAAAAGTCATGCAATGGCTGACAGGCAATATCGGTTTCCATCATGTCCACCACCTGAGCCCAAGAGTCCCAAACTATAAGCTTGAAGAAGTGCATAAAAACACGGAACCCTTGCAAAACGTTCCGACCATTACACTGGCAACCAGTCTTCAGTCCCTGAAGTTCCGTCTTTGGGATGAAGATGGGAAGAAATTTGTTGGGTTCAGCCATCTGGGGAAAGCTGCTAAAACCCAGGGATCAGCACGGCTGGGATCTGATTAATTGATCAGGATATCATGATAAGAGGTTTGTACCTTGCAAAAAAAGTGCTCACATGCGCAAATGATTTGTGCAGTCAGCACTTTTTTTGTGCTGATAAAATGTACTTCTCACATTCTTGTGCCCACTGAATGATCGGGTACAGATGAGATATGTATAGAACTGCACATAAATGGTGAATTTATTGGTAAAAAAGCGGTCAATCTATTAAAATAAACAGGCGTAAGATTAGCGGGGAGTGAACTTCATGGCGTTGGCAAGGGAAAAAGTATCTGTACAGGTAAACAGTAATGAGTTTGTGTGGGATCCCCAAAACGGGCTCTTTACCTTTGATGGTGCACCAGCTCTTTTGTTTTGGGATTCAGCAATAGAATTATTCTTAAGAACAATTGAAGAAGTTTCTGGTGAAGATGTATCTAAAACCGTTTATGAAGCAACGGGATATCGAATGGGTCACCTGGTAACTTCTTATTATACCGGCCGAAGGGACCTCGAACAGCTCCTTGAAGAATATAGTGATATATACAGAAATGCCGGCTGGGGCAACGTCAAAATTGTTCACTATAATTTTGAAGAAAAGAGAGCAACCGTTCAGCTGACCAACAGCTGGGAGCACAGGATTTTTAATCATACAGACAAGGAAAAGGCTGGCGTATTATTGCCGAGCCACTGGGCAGGAGTCTTTACAGGCCTATTTGAACAAAAAGTCTGGTACAAAATCAGCAAAAGCCAGCTGGATGGAAACGAATATGACGAAATTGAAATCTTTCCTTCTGATGTTTCACCTACAGAAAATATCTTCGAACTAGCAAGACAAAAAGAGACAGAACATATCCTGGAGCTGGAGCAAAAAGTAAAAGAGAGAACCGAAGAACTTTCCACCCTTGTGAATGAATTATCCACCCCTATTATTCCGGTATTGAAAGGAATTGTTGTCGTCCCGCTTATTGGCAATTTCAACGATGAACGACTATCCAATTTTATCGAACGTTCACTGCTTGAATTTTCCAGGCTTAAAGCCAATTACCTGTTAATTGATCTGACAGGTGTGAAAGGGCTGGACAGTTACACGATAGAAGGCATCCAAAAGCTGATTCTTTCTATCCGCTTGATAGGCGGGGAATGCTTTATTGTCGGTATTTCAGCGGACCAGGCCATACAAATATCACATTCAAACATTCAATTCAGCAAAGTACAAACCTTCTCTACCTTACAGCACGGAGTAGAATATGCCATTGGGCAGAACGGTTTTGAGATTAAAGAAAAGAAGGCGTGAAGTGCCTTCTTTTTGTGTTTTTTCGACCTGGTTCCGCCTTCTGACGGCTGCAGATCTATCCACTTAAAAGGGAAGCCCGAAAATACCTGGCTGTAATCATAAGAAATCTTTATGAAGAGTCATCATATACTTGTAATTCCTTTATGGAATGAACTCAGTTAGCATAGAAATATAGATTCTATAGGGAGGGAAAGGAATGGAGGCCAAAATATGCATTAGATCCGCTGCTCAGGAAGACTTGGACAGCATTGTGCTCATGCTTGCTGATGATGTTCTCGGGAGTACACGCGAAAAGTATGAGGATCCGCTTCCAGACAGCTACATAAAGGCATTTCAAGCTATTTCATCTGATCCTAATAATGAGCTGATCGTTGCATGCAGGGGAACTGAAGTCGTTGGGGTTCAGCAAATAACCTTTACACCCTATCTCACACATCAAGGCGGATGGAGGGCTGCGATTGAAGGGGTAAGAACAGCGGCTTCAGTAAGAGGTATGGGAATAGGGTCTGAACTGATTACATGGGCCATTCAGCGTGCAGAAGAACGCGGCTGCCATCTGGTGCAGCTGACAACTGATAAAAAAAGGCCGGATGCGCTGAGATTTTATGAGCGTTTAGGGTTTAAGGCAACACATGAAGGGTTGAAGCTGAAGCTTATATAAAACAAGGCCCTCAGGCTTTTAAAAACAGCGGCCAATCCGGCAGCTGTTTTATTTATGGATTCCTAAAGTTATTCTCAATAAATTTCTCCTCATCAGCTGGCTTCAGAACCCTGTATGCCTTGCCAATCTGGCCGCCATCCATTTCCCAAAAATAATTATGATCCTCTATGATGCCAGTAAAGTCTTCGTTTCTCCACTTCGCTGCTATTTCCAGCAGCGTTTCTTTTTTTTCAAAATCACTCGATTGCAGGATGCTAAAGATTTTTTCAACATTTTCTTTGCTCATCTCGACAGCACCGGTCTTTTTCTCGGCCATGACTTTCTGATGTGTCATAAAGTGCATGGCATCCATGACTTCTTTTTCAGCAGAGCTTTGGTCTACCGGGAATGTTGTAGTTGCCCCTTCCACTTTGGCAACCTGTTCAGGTGCTGCATCTGGATCCCAGGCTTCTTCAGAGGGACCGGACTCTGGCTGAGTTTGTTCTATGCTTTCATTCTGATCTGTGTTATTGGTTGTTTTCATGAAATTGACTGTGATAAAGAGAACCAGGAGCAAGGGGATGGCTGCCAATATGAAGATTATTTTTTTCATGGATGGCTCTTCTCCTTTTCTCCATTATACCACTCGGGTTTCACTGGAATGCTAATATTTGGTATTATAAAAATTGAGAGATGCATAGAAAGGGGAATCTATATTGCACATGTGGAATATCTTGAATTGATTTGTAGAATTGGATAGAGGCAGTGGGCGGTCCTTGTTGGGGGATACGTTTATTTGCTGATCTTAATTCATTCAAGGGATACATGATGCGGCCATATAAATTTCCATTGCCAGGCAGATATTGCGGGTGGAGTTGCATCTCTATTGGCATAATCATAGCGTCCCTGACCAGGAGGAATCTTCATGAAGAGTCAGGACAAAAACGAAGAGCTGCTATCAGGAGGAAATGTCACAAACGTTTATCGTTCTGGAGATACAGTCCGGCGGGAAATGAAGCCTGATAGTAAAAACATCCAAAAGTTATTGCAGCATTTAGAAAATAAAGGATTCAGCTTCGCACCGAGGTTTTTAGGCATTGACGAAAAAAATAGAGAAATCCTGAGCTTTATTGAAGGAGAAGCCGGCAATTATCCTTTAAAAAAGTATATGTGGTCTAATGATGCCTTAAAAGAGATTGCAGGAATGCTTCGGCTCTATCATGATGCTGTGAGCGATTTTCCAATTGATGAGAGCTGGCAGCCGATTGATAACACCCCTCAGCCGTTTGAGGTAGTGTGCCACAATGATTTTGCCGTTTATAATATTATTTTCAGGCACGAAAAGCCGGCAGGGATTATAGATTTTGACGTTGCTGCGCCCGGCCCGAGAATTTGGGATATCGCTTATGCTCTTTACACTTGTGTTCCTTTAAGCAGACTGTACCATACGGAAACAGGTGAAGCAGTTTATTATGACCGGTCAAAGGATGCCGAACGCATAAAACAGAGGGTTGCATTATTTTTTCAATCCTATGGTATGGCTGGATTGGAACATGGTTATATAGAGATGGTGCGGCTCCGGGTAGATGGGTTATGCAAAACCATAAGAAGGAAAGCTGAAGAGGGAGACAAGGCGTTTCAAAAGATGATTGATGAAGGGCATCTTGAGCATTACCAGAAGGAACTTCAATTCATTCGTGTTCATGGTGAAGAATGGATGATGTGAATGAAAAAAAGCGCTAAGCCTGGCCGGTTTAGCGCTTTTATTTAAAAAGTCCTGTAACAGCTTTTATTTAAAAAGTCCTGTAACAGCTTTAATTGAAATGAAACTTACCAGCTCTTTCGGGCGTATATCCACTGTAAAGGCTGATATAGAAATGCTGGGGAGATGCCAAATGACCATCTATAAAAATGAACATGGCAAACGCACGCTGGAGAAGGATTATGAAGAGTATATAGGCACTTTGAGTTTTGATGTGGAAAGGATATTTGTGGATACCAGCTATGGAAGGACACATGTCCTTGCTGCCGGGCCAAAGGAGGCGAAGCCTGTATTTATTTTTCAGGGAGGCAATTGCATCAATCCGATGACACTGTCGTGGTTCTCCTCATTAGCGGACAGCTATCGGATTTATGCCCCTGATACCATCGGACACCCGGGATTCAGCGCAGAAACAAGGATTTCAGCTCAGGATGATAGTTTTCCGAAATGGGTAAAAGAGCTGATGGATCATTTCCAGCTCAGCAGATGCGCCTTTGTCGGTCCTTCTTATGGCGGAGGAATCATTATGAGGATTGCAGCCTACATGCCCGGCCTGATTGACTGCGCAGTGCTGGTGTCTCCGGCAGGGATCAGCCTTGGGTCCAAGACCAGGATGATTAAGGATATTTTACTGCCGATGGTGGCCTTTAAGGCTTTTTCTTCGGAAGCACAGCTGGATAAGCTCACTGGTATTATGTCTGGCGGTTCGATGAAAGTGCGGGATAAAGAGATTATCGGTCATGTGTTCAAATATGTGAAGCTTGAACAGGATATGCCGAAGATAACGGAGCGTCATGAGTTGGCGGGATACGAGGCGCCGACACTGGTTATAGCGGGAAAAAAAGACGTCTTTCTTCCTGAGCAAAGTCTTAACCCGGCAGCAAAAGAAATCATTTCAAATCTAACCGACTTTAAGGCATATGAAATGGGGCATTTTCCTTCTGAGGAATATTTGATTAAGATCAACGAGGATATTACAGCGTTTTTAAGTGCTTATTATTAGGAGGGGCCACATGATAAGAGGGATGACTTTTGAAATTCCCAATGAATATGGCCGGTTTCTTTTTGAGATTCTGCTGGCGCTGAAAGCTTCCAGCTTTGAGTGGATGATTGCTGGTGAGGAAGGTTATTTTATAGAAAACGGAGAGCTGGCAGAGAGCTTTTCCCGGAAAATAAAATGGTCATGGCAGGCGGGGATCTGATGCTGTATCTCAGCCCTTACACCTGCTATCTCATTTTTGCCGACTTAAAGGCTTTTTCAAAAGGAAAGGCTGCTGATGATATCCGGACCTATAAAGATTTCTTGAAAAGTGATTGCCAAATAGCAATTCTCATTGTGGACAGCTCTTATACCGCTGTTTATTGCAAGGATAGGGAGAGGACAGAAAGGCTGTACCGCTTTTGCAGGGAGCGATTCTTGAATGCGGAATATATTACGGATGAAAATGATAGAAATGAGCTTGCTGTTTGGTGATTAGAAGCCGGATGCCTGCCTTGAAAAAGGGCAGGCATCCAGCTTTTTTTTGAGCCAAGGGACCTGTCCCCCTGGCTCGAACCAGGGGGACAGGTCCCTTGGCTTATTTAAGAATTATTTAAGATTTCCATAAGCCCCGGTTTAGAAATTCTCTGTACGATGTTCACAGAGTCAATTGAAGGAGGATTGGTTATGAAAGAGGGTTCTTTAAGGTTTCGGGCCGGGGGGATGGCTTTTGTGGTGTTTTCGATTTTGTTTGCGGTGTGTGTCCTGACACAGCTGTATATTGCGGGGATGGCGGTGTTTGTAAATCCGGCAAGCTGGACGAGGCATGTCAGGTTTGTCCACCTTTTTGGTTTTTTTCTCCCGCTTTTAATGCTTATCTCGGCTTTTGTTGGCAGACTGCCGCGTTCTATTTTAGTTCAGGTGCTGGGTGTGATGCTGTCGATTTTTTTAATGTATTTTACAGCGAATATAACGGGTACGCTGCCATGGGCAGGGGCGCTGCATCCGGTTATAGCGGTGATTATTTTAATTCAGTCGCTGCTGATAGTGAAGAGTGCCTGGGGATTGTTATTCCCTAACCATAAAGGGGAGGGTGTTGAAGAATGAGGGGTTTTGCAGCTATGCTGCTTGGCATTGTGGGCGGTTTTATTGTTGGGATTGCGTTGTCGAGTGTAATCGGGATCATCAGCATGGGTTTGTTCAGCCAGCCGTTTGGGATTAAATATCTCCCTTATTTTACAGCGGTCATCTGTGCAGTGCTTGTACCTGTGATGGACCGCATAAGCCTGAAGAATTAAAGATAATAGGAAGGCTGTCAGGGGAATCTTGACAGCCGGCAGCTATATATGTGGAAATTAGGATAAACTGGATCAGGAGAGCAGGTGAATAAATGTCGATAAGAAAAAGGCTGATCTTGTCCAATGTCGGGATGATTCTGATTCCGGTCCTCAGCTTGCTGCTGGTAGAGGTTATTGCGGGATATTTATTTTTTTATCTATTCAACGGGAAGCCTGAGGGGCGGGATCTGCAGCTGTTCCTGACTGCCCGGTTTGCGGCAGTGATTGTGATCCTTGTGCTGACCAATGCAATACTGACTTATTTTGTATCAAAGAGCATTCTTGTGCCAATCCGGAAACTGTCTGAGGCGGCCGGAAAAATCAGTGAAGGAAATCTGGAATACAGTGTGAAATCCAGCAGCCGGGATGAACTGGGGCAGCTGTCCAATACATTTGAAGACATGAGGCTGAAGCTGAAGGAAGCTGAGCGCATGCAGAAGCAGTATGAAAGAAACCGGCAGGAGCTCATCGCCAGCATTTCGCATGATCTGAAAACACCTTTAACCTCAATCAAAGGCTATGTGAGCGGGATTCAGGACGGCATAGCAGGAACTCCCGAAAAGCTGGAGCGGTATATGAACAAAATCAGCAGGAATGCCAATGATATGGACGCCTTGATTGATGAGCTGTTTTTATATTCGAAGCTGGACCTGGAGCAGATGCCCTTTCATTTTGAAAAAGTGAGGCTTGATTCCTTTTTTGCCGATTATATTGAGGAGCTGTCATATAAGATGGAAAGGGAAAATGGGCGTGCAGAGCTGATTTTAGAAGGGGAGCAGGGCTTTCTCGCTGAAGCCGACCGGGAAAAGCTGAACAGGGCTGTTATGAACATTACGCAAAACAGCCTGAAATACATGGACAAAACATCTAAACGGATTCAGATCAGGCTGACTTCGGGGACGGAAGATCTAGAGGTTGAAATCAAGGATAACGGGGCCGGCATCGGTAAAGAGGATCTTCCCCGCATATTTGACAGCTTCTACCGTACTGATGCATCCCGCAATTCGGCGACAGGCGGCAGCGGACTCGGCCTTTCAATTGCCAGGAAAATCATTGAAGGGCATGGCGGGAGGATTTGGGCAGCCAGTGAGCCGGGGAAAGGAACAAGCATTCATTTTACATTGAAAAAGGTGAAGTAAATGAAAAGGATACTGATTATAGAAGATGAGACGGATATTGCCGAGCTGGAGCGGGATTATTTGGAAGTGAGCGGCTTTGACAGCGATATTGCTTCCAATGGCGAGGAAGGGCTGAGGCTGGCTAAGACAAATGAATACAGCCTGATCCTGCTGGATTTAATGCTTCCGGGGATTGATGGCTTCCAGCTATGCAGGGAAATGAGAGAATTCCTGGACATCCCGATCCTGATGGTGACTGCGCGTGAGGAGGATATTGATAAAATCAGGGGCTTTGACCGGGGCGCGGATGATTATATTGTGAAGCCGTTCAATCCGAATGAGCTTGTCGTCAGGGTTAAGGCGCATACAGCCAGATATGACCGGCTGATCAGCCGCCAGCCGGAGAAGCGGGAGGTACGGAAGAGAGGGCTGGTGATGGATGCCGATTCACGGCGGGTGTATGCAGATGGAGAAGAGAAGGTGTTCACGGCAAAGGAATTCGATTTGCTGTGGTTCCTTGCTTCAAACCCGGACAGAGTTTTCTCGAAAGAGCATTTGTTTGAGCGGATCTGGGGCTATGATTCCCTGGGTGATATCACGACCGTCACAGTTCATATCAGGAAAATACGCGAAAAGATTGAAAAAGATCCATCGAATCCGGAGTACATCGATACGGTCTGGGGAGTAGGATACAGGTTTAAATGAGGGTGTGGGGAGAAAATGATGGAGCACCTTTTTCGCGCATATTGTTTTTGATTAAAGGTGAAAGAATTGACATTGTCTAGTTTCAAGTAACTATTTTATAATAGAGTAAAGGGAGGTGAGAAAATGACGGAAGAAAGATTTGACCGAATTGAGGGAATGCTGACGCAGCTGCTTACAAAAGTAGCTAATATGCAAACCGTTCAACAGGAGCACAGCAGGAAATTTGATTCTATCGATAGGAAGTTTGATGGCATTGAAAAGAAATTTGATTCTATCGACAAGAAATTTGATTCTATTGATAGGCGCTTTGAAATCATTGAAGCAAGAATGGATGCTACTGATGCAAAAATTGATGGACACCATAAAGAAGTAATGGACCGATTCAATAGATTAGAGCTGGATCAGGACTTTATTTGGGAAAAAGCTGCACGTAATGAAAGAGAACTGGAGCTTATTAAAAGGAGACTTTCTTGAAATTCTCTATACTTTACCCTCAATAATTAAAATTCTCTTCATAAGCAATACTCCTCTGTTTTGTTCCACTGAAATATATTCCTCTACACTAAATATCAACACAGCCAATTAAGAACTACGGGGCTTTAATTGAATATAAAGTTTAATACTAGTCTAAAAAAACTCCGCCTGGCTGATGGCAGCAAGCGGAGTTTTTGTGATTGGATTTTGAGCCATGGGGTCAGACCCCATGGCTCCTTAATTCTGGGCCAGGGGGTCAGACCCCACGGCTCGATATACAAAATAATCAAAATCTGCATGAAGCTTTTGCCCGGATGTGTCCTGGCATTGCATGCCTACGAATGCGCCGGTGAAGAAGCCGCCTCCGTTGATGTAGTCGTCTGAGAGTTTGTAGGAATCCAGGGTGACTGGGACTTCGGTCCAGCTGTTTCCGTCGAATGAATAGGAATAGCGGTAAGTGTTAGTGCTTACATTTACGCGCAGGTAAACATAGTCTGCTTCGTCCGGAACGGTGATTGGGCTGTCCTGGAGCGGCTGGCTGAATGTGAAGTTGTCGCAGACTGTCAAGTCAAGGATGCGGCCTTTTTCTTCGTTCCAGGTGATCTGCAGGGCGGTCCAGTTCTGAGTATTATAGTAGTTTACGAGTCCGGCAGCCTGCTGGAATGTGTCAGGATTGAAGGCCACTTTTGTTTCGGCCGTAAAGTTGAAATGCTGCCAGCGCCTCGCAATATGTGCTTGCGTAAATTTAGAAGTTAGAGATTCCCTTCCATAAAGGCGCAGATGTCCAGGGTTGTCTTTTAATGAAACGATATCTTCTCCGAGCGGAATCCTTAGAGACTGGAAGTGTAGATTCAAAGTTTCAGAGCTGAAATCATCCTTCTCATCAAAATCCTTCTCCCATTTGACCTCCTCTATGGCCGGTCCTTCGATTTCGACGGATGGCTGGTTGCCTCCGACCACATATGGCCAGTCATTTTTCCATTCGAGGCGCTGGATGGCGGTTTCCCTGCCCAGAGGACAATAGCCGCGCGGGTCGAGAAGCGCTTTGTTTTCCTGCGGCAATGGGCGGCCGGTCAGGTGCACAAGGAACCATTCGTCCGTATGTGTCTTTACGATCGAAGCATGTCCGGCTTTCTGCAGCGGATTCCTTGGGTAAGGGAATGACGTGATCAGCGGATTGTCAGGATGCACTTCATATGGTCCCCACAGGTCTTTTGAGCGGGCGATGGTTGCCTGATGATCGTATTTTGTTCCTCCTTCGGCTGTGAGGAGATAATAATAGCCGTTCATCTTATAAAGATGTGGCGCTTCAGTCAGTTTAATATCGGTGCCTTTGAAAATGACCTCTTTTTTGCCGACCAGCTTCTGCTCCTCAACACTGAATTCTTGCAGGACGATACCATAGAAGTTATGGTGGCCGACCCGGTGATCCCACATCATGTTGACGAAATATTTCTTTCCGTCCTCATCATGGAATAAAGAAGGATCAAAGCCGGAGCTGTTCATGTAGACAGGCTCAGACCATTCGCCATCAATCTTATCGCAGGTGACGAGATAGTTGTGGCTGTCTTTCCACTGTCCTTCAACGACTTTGACATCTGTGTAGATCAGCCAGAATTTATCATCATGGTAAGAGAGTGCAGGAGCCCAGATGCCGCCTGAGTCAGGATTGCCCAGCATATTCAATTGGCTGAGGCGGTTGAGCGGGCGGGAGATGAGCCGCCAATTCTTTAGGTCCTTGGAATGATAGATCCCGACGCCAGGGAACCATTCAAACGTAGAAACGGCAATATAATAATCTTCGCCTGCACGGCAAATGCTTGGATCAGGGTTAAAGCCTGTTAAGATCGGATTTTGAATGATTGTCATTGTACAGCACCTCTCCTGGATATAATGTTAGGCTTCCTGGATATCGATGGTCAGGAAGTTTTCGCTCGCATAAGCGGCCGCCCCGAATGCAGCAGCATGGGTGGATAACTGGGAAAAATCAATCTTTAGATCCTTTTTGTGTGTAGAAAGCGCATGGACCAGCTTCTTCTTCAGCGGTTCCTCCAGCCACTTGGAAGAAGAGGCGAGACGGTTGCCGATGATGACCTGCTCAGGGTTGAAGATATTGATGATGTTATTGATTCCGACCCCGATATAGCCGCCGATCTCTTCAAAAATGTGAATGACGCCGGCATCCCCGTGTTCAGCCAGTTCATTCAGGCTTTCAAGTGAAAGCTTCTGCCCATTCTCCGGCTGGATGGCATCCCTGGCTGCGGATTCAACCAATGCTTTTTCAGAAGCATAAAGCTCCCAGCAGCCCTGGTTGCCGCAGCGGCATACAGGTCCGTCTGTTTCAATGGTCATATGGCCAAGCTCACCGGAGAATCCATTGTTTCCTTTGTAAAGCTCTCCGTTTAAAATGAGGCCGACACCGATGCCGATGCCGATGCTTACATAGATGATATTATTGGCTTCCTGGCCTGCACCGAATTTTTTCTCTCCATATGCTCCTGCATTAGCTTCATTTTCAATCAGGATGGGAACATTGTACTTCTCTGTCATCACTGATTTCAGGTCGATATTCCGCCAATTCAGGTTGGGGGCAAGAAGGATTTCGCCTTCCGTGCTGACGGTGCCAGGCACGCCGATGCCGATCCCGACCAGTCCGTAACGGCTTTTCGGCATTGAACCGATCAGGGTATCGACTATTTTGAATAGCTCTTCTTTGATTTCTTCAAAAGTCAGGTCATTGAACTTTATCAGTTCCTCACTGCAGATTTTTCCCTGAAGGTCGGTCAGGATCCCAAGGATATAGTTGACGCCGATATCAATGCCGATGGAGTAGCCGGCAACCTGGTTGAAGAGCAGCATAACAGGCCTGCGCCCGCCGCTTGAAACACCTGGCCCTGATTCAAGGATCAGGCCTTCGCTGAGCAGCTCGCTGACCTGGGAGGAGACGGTCCCTTTATTCAGTCCGGTCAGGTTGGCGATATCTGCCCTTGAAATAGGAGTGTATTCCTGGATGGTCTGCAGAACTAATGACTTATTGCCTTTTTTCACAACATGCTGGTTGTAGGTCTGGGTCAGCCTCATTTTTAAAAGCTCCATTTCGTGTGGTTTTCCTAAGTGTACCATTTTCATTTTATATTATAAACTTAGTTTATCCGCTAGACAAACATTCTTTGAGATGGTAATCTATGTTTAGTAACAAATCTCGGAATCAAAATAAAGAATATTGGGGGTATTTAGTTTGAGAAAGAAGAAAGCGGTTACAACACTCTTTGCCATTTTTTCCTCCCTTGCCCTGATTACAGGCTGTTCAGGATCCGACGAAAAAGCGAGCGGCGGCTCCGGTGATGAGAAAACAATTGAATTCATGCACCTATGGCCTGAAGGAAGCTCCAAGCTGCACAACGAAATTGTAAGCGGAATCATCAAAGACTTTGAGAGCGAGCATCCAGATGTGAAAGTGGACCTGGAAGTGCTGAGCAATGAGCAATATAAAGATAAGCTGAAAGTATTATCTACTTCTAACCAATTGCCTGATGTAGGGCTGACATGGGCTGCAGGATTCCTGGACCCTTACGTGAGCGGAAAGAAATTCACCCCGCTGGATGACCTTCTTGAAGGAGATTTGAAAGATAAGTTTGTATCCGGCACAGCAGAAGCATATGAAGTCGATGGAAGCACATATGGACTGCCGCTTGAATTGAACATTGCAACAGTATTTTACAATAAAGCTATATTTGAAAAATACGGGCTGGAAGCGCCTAAAACTTATGAAGAGTTTCAGAATGTAGTAGAAACATTGGATAAAAACGGCGTTGCTCCAATTGCGCTTGGAAACAAAGACCGCTGGACCGGGTCTCTATGGTATATGTATCTGGCTGACCGGATCGGCGGCGGAGATGTCCTGACAAAAGCGATCGACCGCAGCGGTTCATTTGAAGATCCTGCCCTTGTTTCAGCTGCTGAAAAGGTGCAGGAGCTGGTTGACATGAATGCGTTTGTCAAAGGCTTCAACGGACTTGCCGATGAAGAAGCGAAGAGCATGTTCATGAACGAACAGGCAGCTATGTACCTGATTGCGACATGGGATCTGCCGAATTACACAACCAATGAAGACGTTCCTCAGGAATTCAGGGATTCGGTCGGCTATTTCAACTTCCCGACTGTCGATGGAAAAGGTGATATGGACAGCTTTGTCGGCGGTCCTGGAGTAGGATTATTCGTTGCAGAGGATTCCGATGTGAAGGAAGAAGCGAAAGAATTCGCCTCGTACTTCATCCAGCAGTGGGGAGAAAAGTCCGTGACGGATGCAGGCGTTATCCCGGCAACAAAAGTGGATGCGGCGTCACTTGATCTTCCTGATATGTATGTCGATGTCCTGGAAGACCTGAACTCTGCCAGCAATATCACGCTTTTTGCAGATGTACAGATGAGCGCAGATACAGCTCAGGTCCATTTAGATATGATTCAGTCGCTGTTTGGAAAAGAAGTGTCTCCTGAAGAATTTGCCAAGGCGCATGAAGAAGCGCTGTCCAAAGAATAAGGGTTCGCTGAACACTAGTAATCAACTAAAGAAAAGGACATACCCTTTGCCGGATTGTCCTTTTCATTTTTAAATATGGGGTTGAATGTGATGAATAAAGTAATGTCAAACAAGTGGATTATCGCATTATACGTTCTCCCTGCACTCCTTCTGATTGGTATCCTCATCTTCATCCCTCTGATCTTGACCGGTTATTACGGCCTGATGGACTGGGATGGCATCGGAGCTATGGAGTTCATAGGGCTGGAAAACTATATCAATGCCATCCAGGATGGGAAGTTTTGGGACAGTGCCTACCATTCTTTCCTGCTGGCCGTATTTTCAACGCTGAGCCTGGTCATCTATCTGGCCATTTCAATGATATTGGCATCCCGGATCAAAGGGGCAGATTTGCTGAGAAAGATCTATCTGATCCCGATGCTGCTGTCATCTGTAGCGATTGCACAGCTGTGGATCAAGGTGTTCAACCCGACCAACGGAATGCTCAACAGCATCCTGATGGCCTTCGGTGTGGAAGATCCTCCAGCATGGCTGGCAGAACCGTCAATCGTTCTTTATGCGATTTTTATTCCTATCTTGTGGCAATACGCAGGGTTTTACATTTTGATTTACTATGCAGCACTCAAAAACATTCCGGAATCATTGGTTGAGGCAGCAAGGATCGATGGGGCCACACCGCTCCAGATCGCCTGGAAAATCAAGCTCCCATTGATCATGGGTGTTGTGAAAGTGACGATTGTGCTGGCTGTAGTCGGGTCGCTGAAATACTTCGACCTGATTTATGTAATGACCGGCGGCGGCCCAAATGGCGCCAGCGAGGTTATGGCATCCTATATGTATAAACTGGCTTTCTCAAGCAATGACTTCGGATACGGCAGCGCCATCGGCTTCCTTCTCCTGATCATTACGCTGATTGTGACAGTGATTGTGCGCAAGGCAACAGCTACCAAAGAAGAAATTCAATATTAAGCGGGGGTTGTACAATGAAACGAGCAGGTTACTTCATACTCTATCTTTGCCTGGCAATCGTAGCCATCTTTCAGGTCTTCCCGGTCATTTGGCTGTTCCTGTTTTCTTTGAAAAATAACCAGGAAATCTTCTCAAAATCCCCTTTCTCGCTGCCAACTGAATTCAGGTGGGAGAACTACACCAAGGTGTGGGAAGGCGGCATCGGGATTTATTTCTGGAACAGCATCTGGATTACAGGCGTGGCCATCCTCTTGACCGTACTCCTGGCGAGCATGGCGACATTTGTCATTACAAGAATGCAGTGGAAGCTGAGCAAATTGGTGCTTGGGCTGTTCATGGTCGGACTGATGATCCCGATCCATTCAGCAATCATCCCGCTGTTCAGCATGTTCTTAAATGTAAATCTGATTGACAATCCTTGGTCAATCGTCATTACGTATACGGCTTATAATCTGCCGATCACGATGATGATCCTTCTCGGCTTTTATTACACTTTGCCGAGGGAAATTGAAGAGGCTGCGATTATGGACGGCTGTTCAGTCCACAGGATGTTTTTCAAAATCATCCTGCCTATGACGATCCCGATCATGTCGACCACTGTGATCATCAATATGATCTATAACTGGAATGAGTTTGTATTCGTCAATACCTTTATCAGCTCTGATCAGTATAAAACCCTTACGGTCGGAATCCAGAACTTCATCGGCCAGTATATGACCGATTGGGGCGCGATCGGCGCAACACTCATCATCAGTGTGCTCCCAATCCTCCTGGCATTCCTTTTCTTCAGCAATAAAGTTGTTGAAGGCATCTCCTCAAGTGCAGTTAAAGGATAATACAAAAAACACTTTCTCCTTCAATCAGGAGAAAGTGTTTTTTGTTTGGCCTGCTTCCGCTGGATTTTATTGAAGGCATGGAGGCAGAGCCACATGATGATAAAAGCTGCTGAACTGCCTCCGAATATAAAGGCAAGGGCCGGGGCCAGCTGAGTGATAAAATAAAGCGAAGCAAGGCAGAGGATCATCAATACGGTGTGGACCGGATTGACGAGCATGATCAGCAGGGCCTGTTTGATGAGCTGCCTGACGTTCAAATCAAAATGCACAAATACTGGAAAAAGATAAAGAAGAAACAGCAGAAAAATCATCAGGAATGCGAGCGAAGGGACATAGGCCCAGGTGAGCACATCAAAACCGGCCTGGGTGAACCAAAGATTGAAGCAGGCCAGGGAACCGATGATTATGATAATGAGGCCCAGGCGATTGCCCTTCCAGAAATCTTTTTTATAATATGAAAGGAAGCTGGAGAATAGGGGTGCGTCTGTTTTCCCCCTCAGCCAGTCCCTTGTGATGGCAAACATGGCGAGGGTGGAGGGAAAGAACCCAAAGAGGATGCCTCCTGCAAGAGTGAATAGTATCCATAAGAGATTCATATAAGCGAAACGGGTGATCCATTCAAATATCCGGTATAAAACGCTGCTTACCATGGCTGAAGCCTCCAATTATCCTTAAGTAAAACCTATTATACTGGAATAAAAATCATTTCGCAGTATTATAAGTAATCTTTGTTTATTCAATAGACAAACAAATGAAATATTGATATAATTCTTTTGAAAGCATTTACATTTTATAAAAAGATAATCTAAAAGAATCTGCTCAAAAGATTCTCAAAGAACTTTATTATGATTCTGGGAGGAACGAAAAATGGCTTATTTTAACATTGAAAAGATTAAATATGAAGGTTCAGCATCAACCAATCCATTTGCGTTTAAATTTTATAACCCGGAGGAAAAAATCGGCGGCAAAACAATGGAAGAAATCCTGCGTTTTGGTGTAGCTTACTGGCATACGTTCACAATGGACGGCTCTGATCCGTTCGGGACCGGGACAATGCTCCGCCCTTGGGATAAGTACACTGGAATGGATCTGGCAAAAGCTCGCGTAGAGGCGGCATTTGAATTTTTTGAAAAGCTGGATGTGCCATTCTTCTGCTTCCATGATGTAGATATTGCACCAGAAGGAAGCAGCTTGAGAGAAACTAACCAGAATTTAGATATCATTGTAAGCATGATTAAAGATTATATGAAGGACAGCAAAACAAAGCTGCTTTGGAATACTGCGAATAACTTCACGAATCCACGCTTTGTCCATGGTGCTGCAACTTCGAACAGTGCGGATATTTTTGCTTATGCGGCAGCGAAAATCAAGAAAGGCCTTGAGGTCGGAAAAGAACTTGGCGCTGAGAACTATGTGTTCTGGGGCGGCCGTGAAGGCTATGAAACGCTGTTGAATACAGACATGAAGCTTGAAATGGACAATCTTGGCCGCTTCATGCACATGGCAGTCGACTATGCGAAGGAAATCGGCTTTGATGCCCAGTTCCTGATCGAGCCGAAGCCAAAAGAGCCGACTACCCACCAATACGATTTCGATGTGGCGACAGGTTATGCGTTCCTGCAGCATTACGGATTGCAGGACCACTTCAAATTCAATATTGAAGCAAACCATGCAACATTGGCCGGCCATACGTTTGAACATGAGCTTCACTATGCACGTGTGAACAATATGCTTGGCTCTGTCGATGCCAACCAGGGTGATCCATTGCTTGGCTGGGATACAGATGAGTTCCCGACAGACTTGTATTCTACTACACTTGCAATGATCGAAATCCTAAAAAATGGCGGACTTGGCCGCGGCGGGCTTAATTTCGACGCCAAAGTAAGAAGGGGTTCATTTGAGCCTGAAGATCTTTTCCACGCCCATATTGCGGGGATGGACAGCTTCGCGGTTGGCCTGAAGGTCGCTCAGAAGCTGATTGATGACAAGGTACTGGACAATGTGGTTGAAAACCGCTATAAGAGCTATACAGAAGGCATCGGCCTTGAGATCGTTGAAGGAAGGACAGACTTCCATAAGCTTGAGGAGCATGCATTGGGCTTGAGTGAAGTGAAGCACCAGTCCGGCCGCCTCGAAAGCATCAAGGCTACAATCAACCAGTATCTGTTAAGGGCTTATGCCGGAGAGTAACTCTTAGAGGGTAGGTGCACCAATGAAATATGTTATCGGCGTTGACTTAGGAACAAGCGCGGTAAAAATATTGCTGGTCGACCAGGAGGGGAATGTGGTCCAGGAGGTTTCCAAGGACTATCCCCTGATCCAGGAGAAGACCGGCTACAGCGAGCAGGATCCGAAAGAGTGGGTAAATCAGACAGCGGCAGGGCTGTCTGAACTGCTTCAAAAATTCGGCGGTAATCCTGAAGACATTGAGGGCCTCAGTTTTTCCGGGCAGATGCACGGCCTTGTCCTTCTGGATGAGAACCGTGAAGTGCTGCGGAATGCGATCCTTTGGAATGATACAAGGACGACGGCACAGTGCAGGGAGATTTATAATCAGGTTGGCGAAGAGAGGCTGCTTGAGATTACGAAGAATCCGGCGCTGGAAGGCTTTACACTTCCGAAACTGCTTTGGGTAAAAGAGCATGAGCCGGAGATCTATAAGCAGGCCAGAACCTTTGTCCTGCCAAAGGATTATGTAAGATTCAAGCTGACAGGCGAGCTGCAGATGGAATATTCCGATGCGGCGGGAACGCTGTTATTGGATATTGCGAAAAAAGAGTGGAGCAGCGAGATTTGCGATCTTCTCGATATTGACGCTGCACTTTGCCCTCCATTGGTTGAATCTCATGAAAAGACGGGGAATATCACTCCAGAGTTCGCAGCAGCGACCGGCCTTCCGGCTTCTGTCCAGGTGTTTGCAGGCGGCGCCGACAATGCCTGCGGAGCGATCGGCTCAGGGATCCTGGAAGAGGGGAAAACTCTTTGCAGCATCGGTACCTCTGGTGTGGTCCTGTCTTATGAAAGCAGCAGCGATAAAGACTTCGCGGGAAAAGTCCATTATTTCAACCATGGAGCCGAGGATGTTTTTTACACGATGGGAGTCACCCTTGCAGCAGGCCACAGCCTGAGCTGGTTCCGGAATGTGTTTGCCGCGGAAGAAAGCTTTGAGGAATTGCTTGCTGAAGCAGGAACGGTTCCTCCAGGATCGAACGGACTGCTGTTCACGCCTTACATATCCGGGGAGCGCACCCCGCATGCGGACGCAAGCATACGTGCAAGCTTCATCGGAATGGACAGCTCTCATGAACGCAAGGAATTCGTCCGCGCCGTCATGGAAGGGATCACTTTCTCACTGAACGAATCCCTCGCCATTTTCCGAGAAAATGGCAAGAAGATCGATACGATTGTTTCTACCGGCGGAGGCACGAAAAACGAAGACTGGCTGCAGATGCAGGCGGATATCTTCAACTCCAGGATTGTAAAGCTGTCGAGTGAGCAGGGTCCTGGCATGGGTGCGGCTATGCTTGCCGCTTACGGATGTGGATGGTTTTCTTCCTTGAAGGAATGCGGCGATGCCTTCCTGAGGGTGGAAAAAGAATTTGTCCCTGATGCAGGAAATGCGGAGATCTATCAAGAATTATTTCATGTATACCAGGAAGTCTACGGGCAGACAAAAGCACTTAATGAAAAGCTGCTGGCCTATCGAAAATAAACATAATGAAAACTGAAGGCTGCCCTGGAAGGATGCATCATAAATGCAATGCTCCCGGGGCGGCCTTCAAGGTTTCAGGATAAAAGAAGGAGTTGGCGAAATGAAATATAATCAGCTGGGCGATACCGACTTGAAAGTAAGTGAACTGAGTTTCGGCACTTGGGCAATCGGCGGCTCATGGGGCAAGACAGATGACGGAGAAGCGCTCAAAGCTCTGGAACGCGCCATAGATGCAGGAGTCAATTTCTTTGATACGGCCGATGTGTATGGTGATGGACATAGCGAGGAGCTTTTGGCGAAGGCCACGAAAGGCAAAGAAGATTCCATCCATATCGCTACAAAGTTCTGCCGCAGCGCTGATATTTATGATCCGGCAACCTATTCAATGGATAGTGTCCGTTCTTTTTGCGAGAATAGCTTGAAAAGGCTGGAGCGGGAGGCAATCGACCTTTATCAGATTCATTGTCCGCCTATGGAGATTTTGAAGGATGGCAGCGTTTTTGAAGTGCTTGAGCAGCTGAAGCAGGAAGGAAAGATCCGCTATTATGGCGTCAGTGTGGAAACGGTCGAGGAAGGGATCTTCTGCCTGGAGAATACGAAGGCAAGCGCGCTGCAGGTCATTTTCAACCTGTTAAGGCAAAAGCCGCTGGATGAGCTTTTCCCAATGGCGATGGAAAAGAAGGTAGGGATTCTTGCGCGTGTACCTCTGGCTAGCGGGCTTCTGACAGGAAAATTCTCAAAGGATACCACGTTTGAGCAGGATGACCACCGCAACTTCAACCGCAACGGGGAAGCCTTTAATGTCGGCGAAACATTCGGCGGACTTGATTTCGAAAAAGGCGTGGAGCTGAGCGAGCAGGTGAAGTGGATGGAAGAAGGCAGGGGAAGCATGGCAGGAGCAGCCATCAAATGGATTCTTCAGCAGCCGGAGGTGAGCACAGTCATCCCTGGCTTCCGGAATGTGAAGCAGGTGGAGAGCAATCTCGAAGCACTGGATGCAAAGCCGTTCAGTGAAGAAGAACTGCAGAAGTTGAAGGACTTTTATCAGAAGGAAGTGCATGCCCATATCCGGGGCGTTTATTAATAGGTAAGGCCTCCAGCTCTGGCTGGAGGCCTTTTTTGTTTGGGGACAGGGTTGCTGTCCCGTTTTATGAATTACATTGCTTTAGAACGCTTTGTTTCGGCAGGCGCCTTCCACAGGCTTTCCATCTGCTCTAGGGATTTGCCTTTCGTTTCAGGCACATACTTCCAGACGAAGATGGCGGAAAGGACGCTCATCAGGCCATAAATGCCGTAGGTCATCCCGCCGCTGAATTCCATCATCATCGGGTAGGTGGAGGAGACCAGATAGTTGGCACCCCATTGGGCGGCAACCGCGATCGCCACAGCCTGTCCGCGGATGCGGTTCGGGAAGATCTCGGAAATCAGCACCCAGCAGATTGGCCCCCAGGACATCATGAAGGAAGCGGTATACACGATGATGAATAAAAGCGTGCTGATGCCGATGATATTGGCAAAAGCGAGGCCCGCGACACCGAACATGCCGATGGCCATTCCGATCGAGCCGATGATGAGGAGCGGCTTGCGTCCCCATTTATCCACAGTCATGATGGCGATAACAGTGAAGATGACGTTGACAAGTCCCATGACGATCGTCTGCAGCATGGAAGCATCCTTTGCAGCGCCCATGCTTTCAAAAATGCGCGGAGCGTAATAGAGAGCTACATTGATGCCGACAAACTGCTGGAAAACGGATAGCAGGATGCCGATGACAATCACTTTTTTTCCAAAAGCAAAGGTGGACATTTTCTCTGCAGTTGCATTCATGGAAGATTTGATTTCGCTGAGTATCTGTTTGGCGCTTGCCGGGCCGTTGATTTTCGAGAGAATCCTCAGTGCGCTTTCGTCCTGATTCTTCAGAGACAGATAGCGGGGCGTCTCCGGCACGAAGAAAAGGAAAACGAAAAACAGCAGGGCCGGGATGGCTTCAGACAGGAACATATACCTCCAGCCGGTTTCATTGATCCATTCCACTGATTGCCCGCGTGCGATTCCCCAATTGACAAAATAAACGACCAGCATGCCGAAGATGATGGCAAATTGATTGAAAGAAACCAGCCGGCCCCTGATGGCTGCCGGGGCGATTTCCCCTATGTACATTGGCACAATGGCGGAAGCGAGTCCGACCCCGATGCCGCCGATGATGCGATAAAGATTGAATGTCAGCAGAAGGCCGATAGTAGGTTCACCCGCTGAGAAGAACAGAAACTCAGGGTAAGCAGAGCCAAGTGCTGATAAAAGGAATAATACGGCCGCAATGATCAGCGATTTTTTTCGGCCAAATGCAGAAGAAAAATAACCGGAAATGATGCCGCCGATGATGCATCCGATCAGAGCGCTGGAGATGGTGGCTCCATGAATAAACGAGCTTAAGCCCAGGCTGTCCACCAGATAGGTTTGGATTGATTTTTCAGCCCCTGATATGACAGCTGTATCATAGCCAAAGAGCAGGCCGCCGAGAGTGGCAACGAGTGTGATAGAGAAGATGTAAAGCGAACCATTGTGCTGTTTCGTCATGTGTGAAGGCAGTTTTCATTATACTGGAATGATAGTTAAACGCTTACATTGTTATCATAGTTTTTGAAGCGTTTACATTTACCGGTATAAAAGAAATTCACTGCCCATTCCCTCCCCTGCTGATAATTTTTTTACAATAATGAATAATTGCATTATAGCAGACTATATTAAGTTTGTCCAATGAATGAACTAAGTTTTGGATAGTAGGAAGGAGCCAAGGGGTCAGACCCCCTGGCCCGGTTTTTTTAGTTACAAAATTCTCCCGCACTTTTGTAAAGTTTTATAATAGTAGCTGGTGCTTTTCTTCCATTTATGAATTCTGCTGGAGCTGCTTAAGAGGGGGAATTTGCGTGGCTATTACGTTTACGATGCTGTTTTTGGGGATTTTGCTTGGTTTTATCGGGGCCGGGGGATCCGGTTTTATTATTGCGCTATTGACGGTGGTGTTCGGTGTGCCGATCCATACGGCGCTTGGGACGTCGCTTGCGGCGATGGTGTTTACGACCTTGTCGGGGGCTTACAGCCATTACCGGCAGGGCAATATTGATGTGAAAATGGGACTGGCTGTCGGGTGCTTTGGAGCGGTCACTTCGTTTCTGGGCTCGGGAATCGCGGTGTGGATCCCGGTTGATTCGCTTCATTGGCTGACGGCCGGAATGCTGTTTCTGTCAGCAGTGATGCTGCTGGTCCGTTTGTTCATCGTCAGCCGGATGGAGGACAAGGGAGCAGAGCCGCAGCGAAGGCTCTTCATGAAAGCTGCATTTGTGGGCATTGTCTGCGGCTTGCTGTCAGGCACGTTCGGCATCGGCTCTGCGCCTTTCATTCAGCTTGGACTATTAGCCGTCTTAGGCCTTTCTGTGCAGAAGTCTGTCGGGACGACGATGCTGGTCATCCTGCCGATTGCACTGGCAGGCGGCATCGGCTATTATTTTGAAGGATACTTTGATTCGATCCTGCTGCTGCAGGTGCTGGCCGGAACGATGATCGGTTCATACCTCGGAGCGCGGTTCACCAATTATGTGCCGCTTCCTGTTTTAAAAAGTGCCATGGTGCTGACGCCTATTATGGCCGGATTCATCCTGCTGTTCTGAATTAGGTAAAGACAGACTGCAAGGTCCTTCCTCAGGGAAGGGCTCTGCGGTCTTTTGTCATTACTTTGTGTGGATAAGGGTATGGTGGAGAATACTTTAATTAAATCTATGGCTGGAGGAAACTATGAAAAAGGGCCGCTGGAGCTTGCAAGCCATCATTATTATATTTGTTTGTGTGGTGGTCATGATTTCCCTTATGATCACCGACCTGCTGATCAGCAGCAGGGTCACCTCCAGTGTTGAGGAAACACAGGAGGATAAAGCTTTAAATGTCGCTAAAATGGTGGCGCACAGCCGGATTGTTGAAGATGCTTTGGAAGGGGATCCTGAGGGCGCAGGGGTCCAGGATTTTGCCAATGAAATGCGGGAGCTTACAAATGTCAATTTCATTGTAGTAATGGATATGAAGGGCTACCGCTTGTCACATCCGGAGTCATCTGAGATAGGAAAGCATTTCAGGGGCGGGGATGAAGGCCCTGTGCTGGAGGGGGAAGAGTATGTTTCCTATTCCAAGGGCATACTCGGTCCATCGATGCGGGCATTCACTCCTGTCATTGGCAGTGCCGGGGAGCAGATAGGGGCTGTGGCTGTCGGCATTTCTCTAGAGACGGTAACGAAGGCTGTCTATAAGAGCCAGAACGCAATCTACATCGGCACGCTGATCGGCATCCTAGTGGGGATTATCGGTGCGGTGATACTTGCCAGGTACATAAAAAAAATCCTGCTGGGACTGGAGCCTTCCGCGATTGCCAAGGTGCTGGAGGAGCGCAGCTCAATGCTGCAGTCTGTGCGTGAAGGGATCATTGCCGTTGACCAGAGCGGGAAGATTACGCTCGTAAACCGGGCGGCAAGGAAGCTTTTTCAAAAGGCCGGCATTGAAAAGGATCCGGTTGGGCTGCAGATTGAGGAGTATCTTCCGGAAACCCGCCTGAAGGAAGTCCTGATCACAGGGAAAACACATCTTGACCAGGAGCAGAGCTTCCACGGGGTGACGATTCTAGTCAATCGGGTGCCGGTGGTGGTGGATAATCAGCTCGTCGGCGCCATTGCGACCTTCCGGGATAAGACGGAGGTCCAGCTGCTTGCCGAACAGCTTACAGGTGTCCGCAATTATGCAGATGCTTTGAGGGCACAGGCCCACGAGTTCATGAACAAGCTTCATGTTATCCTGGGGATGGTCCATACCGAGCAGTACGAGCATCTTGCCAGGTATGTGAACGAGACGGTCAATCACCGGGAGAATGAAATGGGCTTTGTAACAAAGAAGATCCATGACCCGGTCCTGGCCGGTTTTCTCATCGGCAAGCTGAGCAATGCCCGGGAATCAGGGGCGGTGCTGTCGTTTGATTGTGCCGATAATCTGCCAAAGCCGGTGGACCCGGAAATCACCCATGATCTGATCACGATCATCGGCAACTTAATCGATAATGCATTGGAAGCTGTATCAGGAAGGCCGGTCAAAAAAGTGGAGTTAATGCTGGATTATGCCGAGGAAATTTTAACAATAGAAGTAAGAGATACAGGAAGCGGTATGACAAAGGAAATCCAGGATCGGATTTCCGAGAAGGGTTTTTCCACAAAAGGGAAGGACAGGGGCTTCGGGCTGTACCTGGTCACACAGGCGGCTGATAAGCTGGAGGGGGAACTGATCATTTCCTCCAAGGCAGGAAAGGGGACGCAGTTTGCCGTCTATATACCTTATAAAGCAGGGGATGATGAGACATGATCAATGTAATGATTGTTGAAGATGATCCGATGGTCGCTGAAATTAATAAACGGTATCTTGCCAAGGTAGAAGGGTTCCGGCTGGCTGCGTCGGCCAGGTCGGTCGATGAAGCGGTCAGCCTTCTGGAGAAGGAGGACATCCAGCTGATTCTCCTTGATATTTATATGCCCGGGAGGCTCGGGCTTGAACTGGTCACTTATCTGAGGGAAAATGAGCTGGAAACCGATGTGATCATCATCTCTGCCGCAAAGGATATGGACCGGATCAGGCAGGCCCTGCGTTCGGGTGTGGTGGATTATCTCATCAAGCCATTTGAATTTGAACGGTTCAATGCGGCGCTGACAGCCTATGAGCAGCAGAGCCGGTTCGCTGAAAAGAGGGAAGAGGTCACCCAGCAGGAGCTGGACAGCCACCTGCTGCGGCGCGAGGAGCCGTCGGTCGTGGAAGAACTCCCGAAAGGACTGACAAAGGATACGCTGAAACAGGTCTGGGAAGCCGTGCAGGAGCTTAAGGAAGGACCGTTCTCCACCGACGAGATGGCCGAGGCGGTAGGCGTCTCAAGAGTATCGGCGCGGAAATACCTGAACTTTTTAAAAGAGCTTGGCATACTGGATGTGAAGGTCATCTATGGCACGATCGGCCGTCCCGTGTACCAGCATGAATATAACCCATATAAAGAGCATTTGATTAAGAACTTTCTGTAAGCAGTTTCTGAAACTGCTTACTTTTTTTAATTTCAAAAAGAATTTCTCTAATTACATAATCTATGAAAACGCTTTTAGAAAAATTAAGATGGACATGTAGAACAGATGGGAGGAAAGCTTTATGGAACCAGCTAAGAAACTGCAGCCGATTTCTGCACCAGAAGATAATAAAAGGGAAGAGAAAAAAGGCTTTTTTGCAAAATTGGGAAGTATAAAAGTAGGAGCAGTGCCGCTTCCGCTTTATGTTTTAATAGCACTTGTTGTATATGCTGCGGCAGCTTATGAATCACTGCCGGCTGATATGATCGGCGGATTTGCCGTCATTATGGCAATGGGAATCCTGCTTGGCGATATCGGAATGAGAATCCCGATCCTGAAGGATATCGGGGGCCCGGCGATACTATCGCTGCTCGTTCCTTCTATATTGGTATTTTTTAATATTATTAATACAACCGGAATGGATGCTGTCACCCAGCTGATGAAAACATCCAATTTCCTGTACCTGTATATTTCGATCCTGGTTGTCGGAAGTATCCTCGGTATGAACCGCAGGGTCTTGATCCAGGGGTTTACCAGAATGTTTGTGCCGCTTGTTCTGGGTACACTTGCCTCAGTTTGTGCGGGCGTTCTTGTCGGTATGCTGTTTGGATATGATGTAAAGCATACGCTGTTTTATATTGTTGTGCCGATCATTGCCGGAGGGATTGGCGAAGGAATCCTGCCGCTGTCCATCGGCTATGCTGATGTCCTTGGCCAGAGCTCAGAATCATTTGTCGGCCAGCTGATTCCTGCAGCGGTCATCGGAAATATTGCAGCGATCATCTGTGCCGGCATCCTGTCCCGCTTGGGAGAGAAAAAGCCGGAGCTTACAGGAAAAGGAGTCCTGGTCAAATCGAAGGGCGGAGACGGGATCACAGAATCTTCGACAATCAACAAACCTGTCGAGTTCCCGCTAATGGGGGCAGGGCTCCTGATTGCCTGCAGCTTCTTCATTATCGGAGGGCTTGGCCACCATGTCCTTGGCATCCCGGGTCCAGTCCTGATGATTTTTGCGGCTGCCCTTGTTAAATGCCTGCAGCTTATGCCGGCCAAAATGGAGCAGGGTGCCTTCCACCTTTATAAATTCGTTTCATCCAGCCTCACATGGCCATTGATGGTCGGCCTTGGAATGCTGTATATCCCGCTTGAGGATGTAGTGAAAATCGTAACGCCTTCTTATATTGCAGTTTGTGTGGCTGTTGTCCTGGCCATGGTCATCACAGGCTACTTCACAGGAAAACTGATGAAAATGTATCCTGTTGATGCCGCAATCGTTACAGGCTGCCACAGCGGCCTTGGCGGAACAGGCGACGTTGCCATCCTTTCAGCTTCCAACCGCATGTCCCTGATGCCGTTCGCACAGGTTTCCACAAGAATCGGCGGCGCATCAACAGTCATCCTTGCCATTCTGTTAATGAAGATCTTGAACTGAACCGGGTCCGGGACTGGGCTGAGGGGGCTGGGCCAAGGGCAGGGCCAAGGGGACAGACCCCCTGGCCCGAAAACTGGGCCAAGGGGACAGACCCCCTGGCTCGAAAACCGCGCCAAGGGGACAGACCCCCTGGCTCGAAAACTGCGCCAAGGGGACAGACCCCCTGGCCCGAAAACTGAGCCAAGGGGACAGACCCCCTGGCTCGAAAACCGGGCCAAGGGACCTGACCCCCTGGCCCGCGAATTGACAGAAAAGCTGGAATAGTATTTAATGGATTCTGGTATAGGCGGGCGGCATGTGATGCTGCTTGCTTTTTTAAATAATTTTAGTTAAATAACCTGGAGATAATGGGTAAAGGCTACTAACATGGAATAGTACGGAAATTGACTCCAATTGAAAGGAAGAACTATGATCTATGACTGCTTCAGATGGTGCAAAAAACGTAATTTACACAGATTTGAGAGGAAAAGAGCTTCTATCAAATCCTTATTTGAATAAAGGTGTCGCATTTACAAAAGAAGAGAGGGATGATCTGGGGCTTCAGGGCTTGCTGCCAACCCAGGTGCTGACTCTTGATGAACAGGCAACACGTGCGTATGAGCAGTTCTCCAGACGGACAAACAATATGTTCAAAAACGGAGTGCTCTATGATTTATATAATCGTAATGTCGTCCTGTTCTACCGTCTCCTCAGGGATCACTTGAACGAGATGCTGCCGATCATCTATACACCGACTGTGGGTGAGGCGATCCAGCGCTATTCCCATGAATATCATCGTCCGGGCGGCCTCTATTTGACCATTGAAGATCCGGAGGAAATGGACAAGGCATTCGAAAACCTGAATAAGCCCCATGAAGGAATCGATCTGATTGTTGTGACGGATTCTGAGAGTATCCTGGGAATCGGCGACCAGGGCGTCGGCGGGATCAATATCGCGATTGGCAAGCTGGCAGTTTACACAGCGGCAGCCGGCATTGATCCAAGCCGTGTGCTTCCGGTTGTGCTTGATGTAGGGACCAATAATGAGGACCTGATCAAGGATCCTTTATATATCGGAAATAAATTCCCGCGCGTCCGCGGTGAGCGCTATGAGCAGTTTGTCGACCAGTTTGTTGTAACGGCGCGCAAATTTTTCCCGAATGTTCTTCTTCACTGGGAAGATCTTGGCAATGTGAACGCACGGAACATCATGGAAAAGTACGGCAATGAAATCCTGACTTTCAATGACGATATCCAGGGAACAGGGGCTGTTACACTTGCTGCCGTCATGTCTGCCCTGAAGGTGACAGGCGGATCCTTGAAGGACCAGCGCATCCTTGTTTTTGGACCTGGGGCGGCAGGCATCGGAAACGCAGACCAGATGGCAGAAACGATGATCCTTGAAGGTCTTGACCGTGAAGAAGCATATGACCGGTTCTGGGCATTTGACTATCGCGGACTGCTGACGGAAGAAACGCCTGATGTCCTGAAATTCCAAAAGCCTTATGTACGCAGTGCAGAGGAAGTCAAGGATTGGGAAAGAGACGGAGCGTACACGATTCCGTTATTGGAAGTGGTGAAGCGGGTAAAGCCGACGATCCTGATCGGCACCTCCGGCCAGGCCGGCGCCTTCACAGAGGAAATCGTAAGGGAGATGGCCAAGCACGTTGAAAGACCGATCATCATGCCAATGTCCAACCCGACACTCCTAGCTGAAGCGGTGCCTGAGGATCTTTTCAACTGGACAGACGGCAAGGCGCTCATTGCCACAGGAAGCCCGTTTGCGAATGTAGAGTATAACGGAATCAGCCATGAAATCGGCCAGTCCAATAACGCATTTGTTTTCCCTGGCCTCGGCCTCGGAGCGATTGTCGCCAAAGCTGAAATCATTTCAAAAGGCATGTTCGCCGCTGCAGCCAATGCAGTTGCCGAGAAATCAGACAGCAGCACGCCTGGTGCTTCCCTGCTGCCGGCCATCACCAAACTGGCTGACGTCTCAAGGCATGTTGCCATCGAAGTAGCCAAGGCTGCCGTCCAGGAAGGCATTGCCAAAGCGGAGATCGACGATATTGAACAAGCTGTAGAGGATGCTATGTGGAAGCCTGAATATAAACAAATTAAGAGTAAATAGTGGTACAAGGGGGGGACAGGTTTTGCTGTCCCTCTTTTTTGGGATTAGGGCGGTGCTCTATGTACTGATCGGACACTGTATTGGCCTAATGCGGGACAGTCATGAAAAAAAGGTTTTCTATCAGGATAAATGTGACAGCAGCCTGTGTCCCTGCGGCCCCTTTCATGATATAATAGATTCAACTTTTAACAGAAATGGAGGTTTTCTTTGTGGCAGCCAGCATCAGACTACGTTTTTTCCCAGCTTTGAATCGTTAATTAAATACGTTCAAGGGCTCTGCCTGTGTGCAGGGTAAATGGGATTGGTCTGCCTATTTTTAAGAAAACCTTATTTTACGTTTGATTGTATAAGGAAAGGGAGGACGAGTCTGTCCTCTTTTTTTGCTGTCTTTTTTCATGGCCTTTTGAGTTTAGTCTTCTCTTTGGCATTTCTTTTTTAGGACAGACATAACTATATTTTCCATTTACTTTAAACACAGGCGGCCAGTCTGTGTTTTTTTAGTACAAAATAGCATTAAAGGAGAATGGACTATGAGTATGGCAAAAGAAAAGGTATTGAGAATTGCAAGAAAAAATGGTATTGAAGCTAAAGAAGAGCCGCTGGAATTCAATGAGTCGGGGCTTGATTTCCTGGTTGTATTTGTGGAAGATGTCAAGGGAGAGAGATGGGTGCTCCGTTTCCCCAGGAGGGAGGATGTAATACCGTCAACTGCGAAAGAAAAGAGGACACTTGAGCTGGTCGGCTCCTACATCCTGATCCAGACTCCGGATTGGCTTGTATATAACGAGGAACTGATTGCCTATAAAAAGCTGGATGGCGTTCCTGCAGGCACCATTGATCATGAAGCTAAAGCCTATAAATGGGAGCTGGACGTGAATGATTTGCCAGAGAAGTATATAGAGAGTCTGGCAAAAGCCATGATTTCCCTCCATAAGATTGGGAAGGACGAAGCTGAGGGAGCGAAACTGCCAGTTGAGAGTGCAGAAACGGCGAGAGCCAGTATGATGCTGAGAATGGAAAAAGTGAAGGAAAAGTTTGAAGTACATGACGCCTTGTGGAAAAGGTGGCAGACGTGGGTGCACGATAGCTCGATGTGGCCCAAACAGACTGGTCTGGTGCATGGGGATCTGCATCCAGGGCATATCCTAATCGACGAGGACTCACGGGTGACTGGTTTTATCGACTGGACAGAAGCGTCAGTAACTGATATAGCCAATGATTTCGTAGGGCATTACCGTACATTTGGCAAAAAAGAGCTGGAACGGCTGATCGGCTGCTACAGTGCTGCCGGGGGGTACGTGTGGCCAAACATGGCAAAGCATGTCATGGAGCTTGAAGCAGCCTATCCTGTAGCCATTGCCGAATTCGCCTTGAAATCCGGCCTGGAAGAATATATGGAAATGGCGAAACAGATTCTAAGCCAGGAAAACTTATAAATGCAGCGGGACAGGGGAAGTGCACCTTGTCCCGCTTTTTATGGAACATTGTGCATGACCTGCCCCTCAAGATCAATTGCCTATTCTGCCTCATTTCCTGCACTTGCAGGATCCGAACCTTCATCACCAGCAGTGAGCGTGTCCCACGATTGGCTGCTGCCGCCCATAACCGCCTCGCTGATTGGATGTGTATATCTGTTTCTCACCTCAAGCAGATCATCATGGCGGAAGAACATGGTCGGTTCATTCATTTCATCAGCAAGCCTTTGTCCTACAAAGGAAAGCTCCAGTTTTACCGCCTGAAGCTCCACATCACCGACTGCGAAGAAGCGGAGCTGGTCACCGGCATTTCCTCCTATGTCCGGGTCTAAAAAACCGAATGTCCTGTTTCGGCAGCTGCCTGCCGGGATGACAAATACAGCGTCTGGAAAGAGGGTTGATTCGCCAACACCGTCCTCGTCTAATGAACAGACTTCCGCAAACAGCTGAATCCTATAATCTCGATTAGTCGGATTGGAGATGGAAACTCTTACAACGTCAGGCGGACCTCCTGCTGGATCCCCTGAGATTTGGCCCGGAATTTTCATCGGTCCTGTCGTCAAAATATTAAATCGCATTCATTTCACTCCCTTCATAATCAATATATGAAAAGCAGGAAGAAACGAATGGACAAACCTCCTGGAGCTGCAGACTATTTTAGGGCGGAGGAAAGATCTTTTGCCGGCGGGGCAGGAGCTTTGTTTTGTGCCGAAAAGACTGGACTTTTTTCCATTTGTTTGTAAGATAAAGAAAGAAGTTTATAAAGCAGAACTGCACTGCGACTTAAAGGGGAAGCGGATTTGAGAAAGTATAATTCATATATGGATTTCAAACGTATGATCTATCTGTATATGATTCCTTTGATTCTGTTGGCGATGGTTAGTTATAATCTTATGGAAAATGACTCGGAAGACAATTTAGAAACATATCTGACAAGGATTTTGATAGCTTGGAATATCATCAGCTGGGCTGCTGTTTATAAAAGAAAGTTTTTGCGTGCTTTTGAGCTCGCTACTTTGGCGATCATCAGTGCTGCACATATAGCCATCATATATGATGGTGTCTTTAATTATATCGGAAAGGGGAAGGAAGGGGCATTTGGGGTCTCTGTCATATGGGTTCCGGCAGTTATTTTGATTTTCTTCCTGATCTTAAGGGCAAAATGGGGCGCTGTTTATTCGCTTTTCATTTTTGTCATTATATTTGCTTTTGGACTGATGAATCTCCCTAATGCCTCTGGCGACAGCCTTGAGTCACTGGCTCAGTTTTATGTGGCCTACCTTTTTTATATACTTGTATTTTATATGGCCCTTCACCTGTTCAAGCTGTTTTCAGAGCTTGAAAGCATGAAAAGGGTCGCCTTTACTGACTCGCTTACTGGAATTGCAAACCGGCTTCAAATTGATGGGTGGCTTGAAGAATGGATAAAAAAATCAGAAGGCTTTTCTGTTATCTTCTTTGATATCGACCATTTTAAATGTGTGAATGATACTTATGGCCATGATGCTGGTGATCTTGTTCTGAAGCAGCTGGCATCCCTGGTTGAAAATCAGTTGACAGGCGCTGAGCTTTTTGGGCGCTGGGGAGGGGAAGAATTTATCATTCTTACCCCAAAGACGGGGGAAGGTGCGGCACAAATGGCTGAGAAATTGAGGAAGGTGATTATGGAAAGCAGCTTTGCTCCGGCAGGGAATCAGACTGCCAGCTTTGGCGTTGCCCCGTATAGAAGCGGCGATACTGTAGATTCCCTTCTCTCAAGAGCTGACCAGGGACTTTATCAATCTAAACATGAGGGGCGGAACCGGGTGACGTTTGGGGATGAGGGACAGATTTAGTGTCCCTTTTTTGCTGCAGGGACAAGGTACCGGTTTCTTCGTCCGGTGCATTTTTTTAATATCATAGTTAGTAGAACAATGATGAGCAGTACCGTGCTAAAGCTGAACATATTGATATAGACAGCATTAGTGTAGATTGTCATGCCGCTTGTTAACTGACTGACATCGCTGCTTTCAAAATGTGCGGAAAGAGATTTTCTGATGTGGCCCAGTCTTGATTTTCCAATATAAATAGAAATCAGCATAAGAAGGGAAACTGAGAAGAAAACAGCTGCAATCCAGCTGTTTTTAATTGTATTTGGGATAGATTGATAGATCGGCACTATGAGAAAAATAGAAAGAAGGAGCAAGAAGCCTGCAGGCAGGAGACCGATATTTCCGTTGCCGGACATAATGTCAAACCGTTTGATCGTGTAAATTTCGGTAATCATGAAAACGGTGAGATAGGAAAGGGAAAGGCCTATAATCAATATCCAAGCTTTTTTCATGGTATGCTCCTTTTGGAAATGGCTTAGATTTCTGTATAAAGACACTCTTCATTTTTTTTTAACGCAAGGACTGTTTCATCAAACTCATTAAATAGCGAAATATAGCCTTTAGCTGTCTTCAATCCTAATCCTTTTAGTGTGCTGGAGTGACCTCCTTGTGCTGTTTCAATCAAGTCTGCCCCCTCTACTGGACTGCCGGTGAAAGCAGAAGTGCCTTTTATCGCATTTTTTCGCCATTCAAGTCTTAAATCCCTGGATCCATACCATATTATACTTTCATTTACATCAATTGCATTCCAGCTTACAGCGATTTGATCTTTAAACGAACAAAACTCCAGCTGCTGTCCTCCTATTAGTAAGACGACTGGACAATCACCCCAAAATTCACCGCTCGACACTTCGTGGACAGTCCACATCCCACATAGATTTTTATTAACCATGGATCTAAGGCGATTGCCGTGATTCTTTATGAATTCCAAAGAGTCTCCGTAGAAAACTGGCTTATAGTTTTTAATGCCAAGCATGAAGAAGCCTCCTGTATTAATATTCATATTAACTTTAGCAGGAGACACTGCTTTTTGGAAATGCTAATATTTCTTGTTTTTTGAGCCAAGGGACCTGTCCCCCCGGCCTCACAAAGGATTTCCCAATTGGAGTGGAGAATAGTAGTGTCAGGGACTTTGGAAAGGAGCGGGAGCGATGGCGGAGCAGAGTGTCATGGAGATTTATAAACAAAGCCTCGGAAAGTATGATTTGGAACAGCTGAGGCAAATTCCGGCTGATGGGGTATGGTCTCTTGCGCAGATGTATGATCATGTGATTGTGGTGGCCGATGAGTATTTGGATGAAGCGGAAGCGTGCGCTGCTGCTGAGCCTGTACAGGGCAGAGGGAAAACGGAGTTTGGCGAAAAGCTGTTCAGGGAAGGAGGCTTCCCGCCTGTTAAAATCAGGCTGCCGGATGAGATGAACCAGCCGCCGGACAACTCAGGCACTTCAGCTTCCCTGCTCGAAAGGCTTGTGCAGCTGGAAAGAAGGATGAGGGAGCTGGGGGAAAAACTGGATAAGATTCAACCTGACCTTAAAACTGAGCATGGAGGCTTCGGCTGGCTGAGCGCCATGGAGTGGCACGAGCTGGCTGAAATGCATTTCCGGCATCATCTCCGGCAGAAAGGGGAGCTGGAGGAGAGGCTGGGGATTTAAGAGTATGAGTAAAAGGAGCAGTAAATAATGAACAAACTGACTTATGAAACAATAATAGCGGGATTTATGGAGATGGCTAAAAACGATGAAAAGATCCGGGCGGCGCTCATTGTAGGTTCCAGGGCAAGAACGGAGGTGCCGGCTGACGAGTATTCCGACCTTGATCTTGTGGCTATCGTGGAAAACCCGTCTGCATTTCTTGATGATACAGACTGGCTGGGGAAAATAGGGAAGCATTATCTGACATTCCTTGAGAATACTGCCGTTGGGGGAGGAAAGGAAAGAAGGGTCCTGTTTGAAGAGGGGCTTGATGTCGACTTTGCGTTTTTCCCGGTTTCCGCACTGCCGGAGCTTGAGCAGGATCCGGAGCCGCTTGGCGTATTTGCAAAGGGTGTGAGGGTACTGTTCGACAAGGACGGCACCGTCACAGCCCTGGTTCATCAGGCGCCCAAAAATCTGCCTGCCCCTCAGATGCCTGGTTCAGAGGAGATAAGAAATGCTATCCATGATTTCTGGTACCATGCTGTATTGGCTGCAAAGAAAATCAGGCGGGGAGAGCTGCTTGACGCAAAATCGATTTGCGACTCTTATATGAAGCATTTGCTCATGCAGCTGGTACGGACGCAGACCAAGCTTAATAAAGGCCTTGCTTTTGACACCTGGCACGGTAACCGCTTTTTTGAAAAATGGGCTGATCCTGAAACAGTGTCCGCCTATAAAAACCTTTATGGAGTTTATGAAGAAGAGGATGTCTGGAGGGCCCTGCATAATACGATGAGCTTTTTCAGAGAAACTGCCAAAGATGTTTGTGTAAAAATGGATCTCCACTATCCTGAAGAAGGGGATGCATATGCAGCAGGGCTGGTGGAGTCTCTTTATAGCCAAGAGCAGCGGCCAGTGTGAGCCTCGATAATTTCCCTCTATAACTTGTCCGCAATATAGACAGAAGGAGTGTTGAAGGCAGTATCATCCGTACCATCATTGGTTTCCATATAACTGAAAAACAAATTCATAACAACAAACAAAATAATGACCAGAGCCAAAACACCAACAAAGATGAATACGGCTACTTTTTTTCCAGACATCAGGTGTCCTCCTTTTCCTTATTTTTACGTATTATATCACAATGTTCCGCCATTTTGTGGTATACTAATATCCAACTAAGTGCGAAAGGAATGATGGGTGGACGATGGATAACTGATCTTATTTTTTCTTGATTGAAATAGCATATTTCAATTCACACAAAAAATAGGATTAGTCTGCCCATTTTTCACTTATACATCTTTCAGCCATTATGATAATGGTTTATTTGCTGATGCAAAGGTACGGCTAATCCTTCCAATTCAATTGGGAGGATTTTTTTGGTTCTCCCTTAAAGAGAGGGATGAGAGTATGAAGGAAATGTTGAAACTGAATGACCTTAGCTATGAAATTATGGATGTAAGCCTGTTTGAAGGGGTGAATAGCAGTGTCCTGCAGGGGGAAGTGATCGGCATCATTGGGAAAAATGGAGCCGGAAAATCCACTCTGCTGCAGCTGATCACCGGTGAGAGGCAGCCTTCCAGCGGGCAGATCCAGTGGGTGGGGCAGGAAGCTGATATCCTGATGGTAGAGCAGGAAACAGAATCCTATGCTTCAGGGCATCAATCTCCATTGGAAATTAAGCTGCTGGAAAAATGGCAGGTTCCTGCTGTGGGCTATGTACGGATGAGCGGCGGGGAAAAACTGAAGGCCCGTCTCGCAAAAGGCTTTGCGGCAGATGCAGGCCTTCTGCTCCTTGATGAGCCGACCAACCATCTGGATGAGCAGAGCATGGAGATTTTGAAGGAACAGATTGCAGCCTATAAAGGGACGATCATCCTCGTATCCCATGACCGCCACTTTTTGGATGCTGCGGTTTCTAAAATCTGGTCGATCGAGGATAAGCAGCTGATTGAGCATAAAGGGAATTATTCGAGTTATATGGAGGCCCGGAGGCAGAAACGGCTTGCACAGCAGCGGGAATATGAAAAGCAGCAGAAGATGGTCGAGCGGATCGAGGGGCAGCTGAATGAGCTGAGCTCCTGGGCAAACACCGGCCATGCTAAATCGATGAAAGAGGAAGGCTTCAAGGAATATCACCGTGTGAAGGCGAAGCGCCTTGATTCACAGGTGAAATCCAAACGGAAGCGGCTGGAAAAGGAGCTGGAAAAATCAAAAGCAGCTCCTGTCGCGCCTGAGCATGAGGTCCGCTTTTCGATTTCGGCAAACACAAAGCGGGGCAAGCGGTTTTTGGAAGTGAAGAATCTTGCAAAATCCTTTGATGGGCGCAGTCTGTTTGAAAAAGCGCATTTTACCATCCAGCATGGTGAAAGAGTGGCCATAACAGGGCCGAACGGCAGCGGGAAGACGACTTTCCTGAAAATCATCATGGGAAAGGAAACAGCAGAGGGAGAGGTCTGGGTGTCGCCGGCAGCCAGTGTCGGCTACTTGACGCAGGAAGTATTCGATCTGCCGCTCGACCAGACGCCGGAAGAGCTTTTTTACCGGGAAACGTTTGCTGAAAGAGGGAAGGTTCAAACCTTAATGAAGCATCTTGGCTTTTCGGCATCGCAGTGGAAGGAGCCGATCAGGAATATGAGCATGGGCGAGCGCGTCAAGTGCAAGCTGATGGAATACATCCTGGAGGAAAAAGATGTGCTCATACTTGATGAGCCGACCAACCATCTTGACCTTCCTTCGCGCGAACAGCTGGAAGAAACCCTGTCAGCCTATCCAGGGACACTACTGGCGGTGTCGCATGACCGCTATTTTCTTGAGAAAATAACCAGCAGCAAGCTCGTGATTGCAGGCGGGACTATTCAAAGGCAATTCGGCCAGGAACCGGAAACAAGGGATGACCGGGAAGAGCTGAGGATGAAGCTTGAAACTGAAAGGCAGGAAGTGCTGGGGAAGCTCAGCTTTATGACGCCGAAAGACAAAGAATATCAGGAGCTGGACCGGAAATTTAATGAGCTTACAAGGCGGATAAGGGAGCTTGGATGAATGTTGTGCGGATATTAGGTTGGGGAAGGGTGCAGGGGACGGATATTAGCAACTTTTTGATGTTATTAGCAACTTTATCCATATATTAGCAAGTTTCCCGTTTTATTAGCAACTTCCCAAATATATTAGCAACTCGCCTTTTCAAAAGTCCAAATCAAAAGGAGCCCTGCCGCCGCAGCAGGGCTCCTTTCTGTTGTATCCACAAACCCGGCCTAAAGCACTTTGCCAAGAAAAGCCTTAGTCCGTTCATGCTTGGGGTTGCCGAATAATTCGCCTGGGACATCTTCTTCGACGATATATCCGCCGTCCATGAAGATGACACGGTCCCCGACTTCGCGGGCAAATCCCATTTCGTGAGTGACGACGACCATGGTCATGCCTTCACGGGCAAGATCTTTCATAACCTCGAGCACTTCCCCGATCATTTCAGGATCGAGGGCAGATGTAGGCTCATCGAACAGCATGACCTTTGGCTCCATGGCAAGTGCCCTGGCGATGGCGACACGCTGTTTCTGCCCGCCGGATAATTCGCCGGGGTAGCTGTCCGCTTTTTCCTCAAGCCCTACTTTTCTAAGAAGTTCGAGGGCTTTCTTTTTTGCAGTTTCTTTGTCGACGCCCTTCGTTTTCATTGGGGCCAGGGTAATATTCTGCAGCACTGTTTTATGAGGGAAAAGGTTGAAGTGCTGGAACACCATCCCGACTTCCTGGCGGATTTTATTGATGTTGATTTTAGGATCGGTTATGTCATTTCCATTCACGATGACATGGCCACCCGTAATTTCCTCAAGTTTATTCAGGCATCTCAGAAAGGTACTCTTTCCAGAGCCGGAAGGGCCGACAACACAGACCACTTCCTGCTCTTTTACCTCTGTACTGATATCTTTCAATACTTCGAGTTCGCCGAATGATTTTTTCAGATTATTGACTTGGATTACGCTCATCGCAGCTGATATCTCCTTTCAATAAAGTCGCCGAGCTTGGTGAGCAGGTAGATCAGGATGAAATACATGAGCGCGACCATGCCCCATATTTTAAAAGGTTCATAGGTCGCTGATACGACGACTTGCCCTCTTTGAGTCAGTTCGGCGATTCCGATGACCGACAGGAGGGAGGTGTCTTTCAGGCTGATGATCGCCTGGTTCACAAATGTCGGCAGCATCCTTCTTAAAGCCTGGGGCAGGATGATATAGCGCATGGTCTGCGTACTTGTCAGCCCCAGTGTGCGGGCAGCTTCTGTCTGCCCTTTATCGATGGACTGAATGCCGGCCCGGATGATTTCAGCTATATAGGCGCCTGCATTGATGGCAACGCCGACAATACCTGCCGTTACAGGCTCAAGCGAAATAAACGAAAGTGAATTCAATCCAAAGTAAATGAAAAATAATTGAACGAGGAAAGGTGTTCCCCGTACTAAGTTGATGAACCAAATGGCGATCCACCTTAAAGGCGGAATCGGGGAAAGGCGGAAAAGTGCGGTGATCAGCCCGATGATGAATCCAAACAGCAGACCGAGAACGGTAATATATGCAGTCAGTTTTAGCCCGGCCCATAAGACAGGAAGGGCTTCTATGAAAATATCCAAATCGCTGCTCCTCTCTTTCTCGAAAAAGACAGCGCGCTTTTGAGGAGCGCGCTGAGCAAATTCTTACTCTTCCAGATAACGTCCTAAAATCTCATCATATGTGCCGTTATCCTTTATCTTCTGGAGGCCGCTGTTGATTTTTTCAAGCAGCTCCTGGTTCTCGCCTTTCTTTACAGCGATACCGTATTGGTCGCCGGTCAGGCGGTCCCCGACGGTTTTCAGATCAAGGCCGCTTGTTTTAATGGCGTACGCGATAACCGGATAGTCTTCAATCAGCACGTCTGCGTTCCCGTTGGCCACTTCCTGGAACATGGACGGGCTGTCATTGAATTGGCGGACTTCTTTTATGCCGGCTTCCTCTTTAATTTCCTCGGCATGCTCCGCACCTGTTGTACCATTCTTAACGGCGACCACTTTCCCTTTTAAATCGTCTATACTGGTAATGTCGCTGTTATCTTCTGAAACAACAAGGGTCAGCCCGGCATCAAAATACGGGTCTGAAAAATCAACTTTTTCTTTGCGGTCATCTGTAATGCTCATGCCAGCAATAGCTACATCAAGCTGGTCAGCCAGGATGGCCGGGATGATGCCGCCAAAATCCATAGGCTTTAATTCAATCTCAAACCCTTCTTCCTCTGCAATGGCATTGATGATATCAATATCAATCCCTTTATACTCGCCGCCTTCTTCAAACTCAAACGGAGGATAGGTTGTATCGGTCCCAACCGTATAGGTTTTGCTTCCGTCGTCACCGGAGCTCCCTCCATCACCGCTGCTGTCTGCATCATCTGTGCCGCATGCAGCCAGGACCAGCATCACTAGCATCATAAAGCTGAATAATTGTATTTTTTTCATCTAACCCCTCCCAATCTATTGTCTGATAATTCGCTACATTGACAATGTTAGCAAATGTTTACAGGTAATTTCAAAGGAAAAGGCTTTCAGCAGGAGAGCTGGGTGGGTAATGTGTCCCGGTTTTGCGTTGTTATTGGACAGGGAGAAAGGCTTTGTGAGGCAGTTTATGTGTGGGGAAAAGGCAGGGGGAAAAGGTCCTGTACCTGCGTCTGTTATGCTATACTTGGAAAAAAACGGGAGAATACCTTCAGTAAGCTAGAGGGAGGCTGGGGTTTATATGCTGGGAAAAGAAGAATATCTTGAGTTCATTTCGGATGAATATCCAGACTTAAAAATAAAAAAGTTTCAAGCAAATGAAAAGGGCTGGGATAACGATATTGTGATCATTAATGAAAGTCTCGTCTTCAGGTTTCCGAAATCTGAAAATGTGATCTCAAAAGTAGAGGCGGAAGGAAAGCTCTTGCATCTGCTGAAAAAGAAACACCCCATCCTGCAGTTGCCGGATTATGAATATTTGTACCAGAATCAAATGTTAAGATGTGTCCGGTATGATTATCTCGAAGGCAGGATGCTAGGCGATATCAGCATGGACTCCTTCAAGAATAACAAGGAAAATGCAAGGCTGCTGGGCGATTTTCTAACTAAGCTGCACTCCATAGACCCTGCAGAGGCAGACACTATGAATCTGAAAACCCTTCATACATTGGAGTACTGGGAAGCCTTGCATTCATCTGTCAGGGAGGAAATTCTCCCTTATCTAAAAGACAGGGAAAAGGATCTGATTAATAGGATATTCAGGGATTTTCTTGAAGAATTCCCTGGCTATTCTATTAAAAAATCTATCATTCACGGTGATTTGACAGCTTCCAATATCATTTACAGCGAAAAGAAGGGCCGTATCAGCGCGGTCATTGATTTTACCGACGCCCAGCTTGGAGACCCGGCATTCGACTTTGCGGGCATTTACTGGGCTTATGGAGAAAACTTCACCAGGGAGGTCCTGTCCTGGTATCAGACGAATGAATCAGCAGATGCCCTCTTTAAAAGGGTTCAGAGCTTTTACGGGCTTCAGCCTATTTTTCATGAGCTCCTTTATGATGTACGGAATGGAAAGAAGCCGGACTGGAAAGCGGGACTGGGAAAGTTTGGAGCCTTAGTGTCATTGGTTTTATAAACAGCGTTGAACTCTTTAAGCGGTATGAATCTATCAAAAGGAGACCTCGATATGGAATTCAAAACGGATATTTTGCAGCTGCGGAAGGGCCCTTATGAAAACGGTGCAGCCTTGGGCAGGCACTTGTCAGGGAAGCCTATAGTGAATGTGTTTAAAAGTATCACAAAGGCTGCTATCAATATAGAGAAAATGGAGGGAATCCTTAAAGCTTATTCTCCTCATCTCCTGGATGAATTAAAAGGGATTGCTGACGGCTTGGAGATTCCTTATCATAAGGCAGCAGCACTTTTCAGCGGTTATGATGTGCCCAAGGTGGCTGCCATGGGCTGTACAGCGGTTATGACGAAAGACTTTTATGTGCGCAATTATGATTTCTCCCCAGAGTTCTATGACGGTATCTTCACTCTATCAGAGAATCTGCCGGCTCTTGCGTCAGCCGGCTACAATCTTCAGGCCATCGGCCGGCATGATGGGGTGAATGAAAAAGGGCTCGCGGCAGGGCTTCATTTTGTCAGTCACGATGGCTATCAGGAAGGGCTATCGGCATGGACAAGTGTGAGGATGGTGCTGGATACTTGCGCCACTGTGAGGGAGGCTGCTGAACTTCTGAAGGAAATTCCCCATGCAGCCTGCTATAATTTCTCCCTAGCTGACAGCTTTGGCAATCAGGGGGCAGTGGAGGCAAGCCCCGATAAGGTATTGATAAGACAAGGGCCGGAAGTGTTTCATTCCTGCGTCAACCATTTCAGGTCAAAAGAGATGGCAGGGAAGAATCGTGAGCATATTGATGGGTCGATCAAGCGAACCGGTTATCTCGATTTGGTCGGAAGTAAACAGCTTTCTTTCCAGCAAACCTTCGATCTGTTCAGGGACTCAGAGTCACCGCTGTTTTTTACAGACTATGAAGATCTCTTTGGAACACTGCACACGTTTGGCTACTCTTTTCAGGACTCTCAGATAGTTACTTCTCTCTGCCGTGGAGAAGATCCGCTGCAGATTAATCTAAAAAAGTGGCTTGCTGGGGAAGATCTTGAACAAACAGCAATGCAAGGGAAAATATGAGCCGGATTATTATTAGTCCGCATGCTCATTTACAACTAAAGGATAACATGAGATAATACAGAAAATTATGAAGGGGTGAAGTAAGTTTATGGAACCAACTAATTGCCAATATTAATTGATTTTAAAATTAATATGAATTTTGTATTGAGTGTTAAAATGCCTAATCTGATTAGGTCTATTTGTTATGCTCTTTATGGAATGATGGCAAATTAGAAGGAAACTTACTTTACTCACCGGGTTTATAATTTACGGGATCAGTCCGGCAGCTCTAGGCTGCTCCAGAGGCTGAAATGGGCTTATTTTGTGATGGGCGCATTTCAGGCTTCACTGGCGATAAATTATAGAAGCATCCAGGCTGCAGGAAGGGATATCTTCTTGCAGCCTTTTTATATGCGGGAAAATTCAATAGTTGGAAGATCTTCTTTGCCTTGTCCATAAAAGTGTAGCAGCCAATATGGATGAAAGAAGGAATAAAAGATGCTCGAATTAAAATTGAACGGAATCAAAAAATATATGGAAGCCACACTGATCATGAGGAATGTATCAATTGAAGCCTTTGAAGGGGAGAAGATTGGGATTGTCGGGGCCAATGGCTGCGGAAAGAGCACCATCCTGAAGCTGATCGCGGGGATTGAAAAGATGCATTATTATCCGGGTTATCCGCAGACATCCAGTCCCGGCTATGATGAGGGCCTGATTCATTTTCCAAGAGGGGCGAGCAAGGCATATCTGGAACAGTCGCCGGTTTTTCCGCCGGGCTTGACTGTGAACGATGTACTGAATCTTGCTTTCGAAGAAATCGATGAAATTGAAGCACGCATGCGTGAACTGGAGGAGCAGATGAAGGTGCTCACAGATAAGGAGCTTGAAAAAGCCTTGAACCAATACAGCGATCTGGTTATGCAGCTTGAGGCGAAGGGCGGCTACGAGCGGGAAGAGAAGCTGGGCAAGGTGTGCACCGGACTTAAGTTCAGCGAAAGCTTTTTGAACACAAATTTTGATCTTTTGAGCGGCGGGGAAAAAACGACCGTTGTGCTCGGCAAGCTGCTGATCCATAATCCTGACATCCTGCTGCTGGATGAACCGACGAATCATCTTGATATGGAAGCGATCGAGTGGCTGGAAAGTTATCTGAAAAGCTGCAGGGGCATTGTCCTGATCGTCTCGCATGACCGGTATTTCCTTGACCGCACCGTGACGAAGATAGTCGAGATTGAGGATATGGAATCCATCACTTACAAAGGCAATTATTCTTCTTTTATCAGCCAGAAGGAAGAGAATATGCGGATTCAATATGAGCATTTTCGTGAGCAGCAGAAAAAAATCAACGGCATGGAAAAGACGGTGTCCGACCTGCGCGAATGGGCGATGAGAGCGGATAACAATAAATTCTTCCGGCGGGCAGCGAGCATTCAGAAGAAGCTTGATAAAATGGATATCATTGAAAAGCCTGTCTTCAAACGGAGAAATATGAGGCTGGATATTAAAGCCGCCCAGCGTTCAGGCAAAGAAGTCATCAAAGCTGACGGGCTGTGCAAAAGCTTTAATGATAAGGTTATTTTTAAAAACAGCGTCCTTTTGGTCCAATATGGAGAAAGAGTCGGTCTGCTTGGCTCAAATGGCAGCGGCAAAACCACTTTCCTGAAAATGCTCCTCGGCGAGGTGCTGCCAGATGGAGGCACAGTAGAGCTCGGCGCCAATGTGCAGGCAGCCTATCTGCCGCAGAAAATCGTATTCAATGATGAAGAGCTGACCGTACTCGAGGCCTTCCGGGAGGACATTTCCATTGTGGAAGGAAAGGCCCGCGAGTATTTGGCTAAGTTCATGTTTTATAAAAAAAGTGTCTTCACGAAGGTGAAGCAGCTGTCAGGCGGCGAAAGAATCAGGCTGAAGCTGGCGATGCTATTATACCAGGATATCAATCTGCTGATCCTGGATGAGCCGACCAACCATCTGGATATCCCATCGATCGAAACACTGGAAGCTGCCTTGGAAGACTTTGAAGGAACGATCTTCTTCATCTCACATGACCGTTATTTTATCAACAGAATCAGCGAAAGAGTGGTTGCAGTAGAAGATTATTCGCTGAAAAACTACCCAGGCAACTATGATTCCTATAAAATGATAAAGGAACAAAAAGCCGTCCAGGTGATGCCAGTGCCTGAGGAGAAAAAGAAGAATCAGCATTCTTATGCAAAACAGGACACGTCAGCTGAGAAGGCTGAAGCAAGAATACAGCGGCTTGAGCAGGAATTAAAGGAAATTGATGCCTTCATGGCAGAGGCCGGAAGTGATTATGACAGGCTCAATCTGCTGTATGGCAGGAAAGAGAAATTAAATAAAGAACTGGAGGAAGCCATCGGGCTTTGGCTGGGATGAGAGTTCCTCCGGTTCATCAATAAATTGGGACAGTGTGCCTGTCCCGGTATTACAGGAGTGTGTTAACGTGGATAATAATGATATTTTGATTCGGTGCAGGTATGCAATGGATATTAAGAATAACGATGTAGTGGAGATTTTCAAGCTGGGCGGAATGGAATTTACGCGGGAAGAAGTGCTGCTGATTCTGACGAAATCGCCTGATTTGGAGGATGATGCGGCTCCAGTGGCAACAGATAGGCATATTCCGTGCACAGATGACATGCTGGAAACGTTTTTGAATGGATATATTGTTTTTAAGCGCGGCCCGCAGCAGCCAAGGCCAGGTGAGCCGGAAGCGCCGCAGGTCAGGCTGTCTGACAATGAACATCCTAATAATCTATTGCTGAAAAAGCTGAAAATAGCATTGTCCCTGACAAGTGAAGATATGCTCGATGTATTCAAGCTGGCAGGGCTCACAGTGACTAAAGGCGAGCTTGGCGCTTTTCTCAGGAAAAAAGGCCATAAAAACTATAAAGAATGCGGAGACAATTTTGCCCGTAATTTCTTAAAAGGATTAACGGTTAAATATAGAGGAGAATGACAGGATCATGCTGCACACATTTCAAGGGGAGACGATCAGTTTTCAGATTGTCCATAAAAACAGGAAGTCGGCCGGGATTTATATCGATGGTCTTGGCCATATTGAAATCCGGGTCCCTAAAGGCACAAAGGATGAAAGTGTGCTGAAGCTGGTGGAGGAGAGATGGGATTGGATCCTGGAGAATACCCAGGAAATGAAGGACCGGCTGGAGGGCCCAAAGGAACGGAGCTATGACCGGGATGAGAAGTTCCTCTATCTGGGGAAATCTTATCCTATTGAAGTGACCATGGATGCCGGGGTTGAGCAGGATTATGCTGCAGTGGACGGAGATAAGCTGCGCATTTTTGTGAAGCAGCCGGGGGATGAACAGATCCAGCAGGCTCTGAAGCGGTTTTACTATCAGCAGTGCAAAGCGCTTGTTGAAAAAAACATTCAGACCAATCAGCAGCATTTCAAAATGAAGCCGCAATCTATTCGCATCTCCGACAGCCCTACTACATGGGGAACCTGCGACTCCAACCGCCGGCTTACGTTCAACTGGAAGCTGGCCATGGCTCCGCCGAAGGTGATTGAATATGTGGTGATCCATGAAATGTGCCATATGATGCATATGAATCATGACCGCTCCTTTTGGCGCCTCGTCGGGAAGCTGATGCCGGATTATAAAGAGCAGGAAAGATGGCTGGCTCTTTCAAGCTGGCAGATGACGGTTTGAGCGGAGTTTGGGGGACACCAGCCTGGGGGCTGGTGTTTTTTTGAGTTGGCGGGGAGGGTGATTTTGGGCTAGTTGCTAATAAAAAGTGAAAGTTGCTAATATATCTGGAAAGTTGCTAATAAAAAGCAAAAGTTGCTAATATAATCCAAAAGTTGCTAATATATCGGAAAAGTTGCTAATAAACATTATCCAGCCCGCAAACATACCCTCTATTTGGGAGTGAGAATGTAAAATTCCTGCCGGCAGGCGCTTTGTAAAGCTAAATTCACCAAATATCATCTGCTCAAAGCACATTTTCCCGGTCCGAAACCTGAATCCATCCAAATACTTCACCCCAAACCCACACAAAAAAAGCTGCCCTCCAGCGCAATAAGCACATCGGGCAGCTTTTTCAAATGATCAGCTGTCTAAAAAGTCGTCTTCCATATAGCTCGGGTTCGGGTATTTATAAAATCCTTCACCTGTTTCTCTTCCAAGCTTGCCTTTGTCGATATAATCTCTCTTCAGCATTTCAGCCAGTTTGGCGGATTCTGCCATGCCGGCCTGGCCTTTGCCGTTTGCGATATTGTAGGCAGTTGTGATGCCGACGATATCGAGTATGGCGAATGGGCCTTTTGGCGCTCCGGTTGCGATCATCCAGGTTTTGTCGATGGTTTCCGGATCGGCAACGCCGTTCAAGAGCAGCTTCTGGCCTGCTTCCAGGAATGGAACAAGCAGTGAATTCAGGATATAGCCCGGCTGTTCTTTGTGCACAGGAAGGGCTACCATGCCGATTGCTTTCGCAAACTCGATGACATCATCGAATACTTCCTTGCTTGTGCCGGGATGCCCCATTACTTCTGCTGTATTGTTTGTCCAGATTTCATTCGCAAAGTGCAGTGCCAGGAAATGTTCCGGACGGCCTGTCGCGTCAGCAAACTGGCTTGGCAATAGAGTAGATGAATTAGTGGCAAAGATGGTTTTCTCAGGTGCCACAGACCCGAGCTTTGTATAAAAATCAATCTTGATCTGCACCACTTCTGGAACAGCCTCGATTACGAGGTCGGCATCAGCAACAGCTGCAGCCAGGTCACTGTGGAAGGAGATGCGCTCATAGGCTGAATTTACTTCTTCTTCACTGGCCCCAAGGTCCTCCTGATAGCGCGGCTTCAGCTTCCCGATTCTATCTTTTGCACGGTCAAGTGCCTCGTCGTTAATGTCATATACAGATACATTGAACCCTTTAAATGCAGTTTGGAATGCGATCTGGCTTCCAAGCACTCCGCTTCCGGCAACGGTTACATTCTTGTAATTCATAGAAAAAACACCCTTTCTATTTGAATCATTCATAGTTTTATTACCACTTTTATTATAAACCTAAGCTGAGAAATTATAGAAGTATAATGCTTGGGTAATAAGGACTATATGACCATTTGAAAAATGATGATATACAAAAGTCCCTAACAGTTTTGAGCCATTAAAATCATCTCTCCGTTCCTCCCGTGCATTCCGCGCGTCAACTCAAAAAGGAAAGGGTATAATAAAATTATCGACTGCAAACAGGATTTTTATGTCAAAAACGTAAAGGGGATAAAATGACAAACAGCAATAGAACAGGATGGAAGCTGGAGAACAGCTATGCACGCCTGCCGAAAATGTTTTTTACAAGCCAGGATCCGAATCCTGTGGAGGCGCCGGAGCTGGCAATTCTGAATGGCCCTTTGGCCGCTTCACTCGGACTGGATGCTGAGCAGCTTCAGAAGGGTGAAAGCATTAGCGTGCTGGCCGGGAACGAAATGCCTGAAGGAGCAGCGCCGCTTGCACAGGCATATGCAGGGCATCAGTTTGGACATTTCAATATGCTTGGGGACGGCCGAGCGCTCTTGATCGGCGAGCAGATCACCCCGGAAGGCGAACGGTTTGATATCCAGCTGAAGGGCTCGGGGCGGACCCCTTATTCCCGCGGCGGAGACGGCCGGGCGGCACTCGGCCCGATGCTGCGCGAGTATATCATAAGCGAAGCGATGCACAGCCTCGGGATCCCGACGACCAGGAGCCTTGCCGTTGTAACGACAGGTGAAATGATCCGGAGGGAGACCATGCTGCCGGGGGCCATTTTAACGAGGGTAGCTGACAGCCATCTCCGAGTCGGGACCTTCCAATTCGCGGCTCAATTCGGGGAAAAGGAAGATGTAAAAGCTCTCGCGGACTATGCCATCAGCCGCCACTACCCGGAAATAGAGGGAGGGGAAGAGCCTTATCTGGCACTCCTGAAGGCGGTCATCAGGCGGCAGGCTTCATTAATCGCCAAATGGCAGCTGGCCGGGTTCATCCATGGGGTTATGAATACCGATAATATGACGATCAGCGGCGAGACGATCGACTACGGCCCATGTGCTTTTATGGATACCTACAATCCTGAAACAGTCTTCAGCTCCATTGATGTGCAGGGACGCTATGCCTACGGAAATCAGCCGTACATGGCCGGCTGGAATCTTGCCCGATTGGCGGAGAGCCTCCTGGTCCTGCTGCATGATGATCAGGACCAGGCTGTTGAGATTGCCCAGAAGGAAATTTCCGGTTTTATGGACATTTACCAGGGCAACTGGCTGGAAGGTATGGGAGCCAAACTCGGGATCTTCTCTATTGAAAAAGAAGACAAAGCGCTCGTCGATGAACTCCTTTCCCTAATGAAGGAGCACCAGGCTGATTATACGAACACATTCAGGGCCTTAACGATCGGCAGGGAAACAGCCTTAGAGGGCAAGCCGGGGTTTTCCGAGTGGCATGATAAATGGAAGTCCCGTCTGGAAAAACAGGATAAGACATCTGAAGACAGCAAAACGCTGATGCAAAACAGCAACCCGGCAGTGATCCCAAGGAACCATAGAGTGGAAGAGGCCCTTGAGGCGGCTGCTGAAGGAGACTACAGTGTGATGGGCAGGCTCCTGAATGTGCTGGCAAAGCCATATGCCCATTCGGAGGCTGAAGAGGAATATTGCACCGGTCCCGATGATGAAGGCAATGGCTATGTAACTTATTGCGGAACCTGATCAGCAGGAGCGTGCCCCGATCATGGGGCATGGCTCTTTTTTTGAAAAAAAATCCAAAGGGAGAGTGTGAAAATGGATTCAGCCATTGTAAAAACAAAGCAGGGACCAGTAAGGGGGACGGAGGGACATACTGCCACAGTGTGGAAAGGCATTCCTTTTGCCAAGAAACCGGTCGGCGATCTGCGCTTTCAGCCTCCAGAGCCGCCTGAAGCGTGGGAAGGAACTTTTGAGGCAAATGAATTTGGCCCTGTTTGCACGCAAAATAAAGATATAGCAGCCATGCTTGGCGCGCCGGCTGAAAACATGTCAGAGGACTGCCTGTATTTGAATATATGGGCACCGGCTGGTCCAAGGGAAGGGCTGCCGGTTATGGTATGGATTCACGGCGGCGCCTTCAGGGCAGGTGCGGGGAGCAGTCCGCTCTATGATGGAGCAAGTATGGCGGAAAACGGCGGGGTCATTGTTGTAACGATCAATTACAGGCTCGGCGCCTTCGGCTTCCTGCACCTTGCCGGACTGGACAGCAGTTATAGTGCGAACCTTGGATTGCTTGACCAGATTGCGGCATTAAAATGGGTCCGGGAAAACATTGAAGCGTTCGGCGGCGATCCTGAACAGGTGACGGTGTTCGGGGAGTCGGCAGGGGCAATGAGCATCGCCTCTTTATTGGCCATGCCTGCTGCAAAGGGACTGTTTCAGAAGGCCATCCTGGAAAGCGGGGCATCGCAGATCATCCCGCCGGAGCAGGCTTCCATGATAGCTAAAGCGGTGCTGCAGCAGCTTGGCATTGATGAGGGGAACATGGATAAATTAAAGGAAGTGCCAGCGGAGGATATTTTGAAGGCTGCCGAACGGGTCACCGCGGGTCAGGGACCGGGTATGATCTTCCAGCCGACAGTTGATGCTGAGACACTGCCGGTTCCTCCGCTGCAGGCAATTACCGGAGGAGCAGCAGAAGGGATCCCTATCATGATCGGGACCAATCATGATGAAGGGGCATTTTTCTTCAGGCCGGGTTCAGCCCCGATGCCTGGTCCGGCAAGAGATGAAGCGATGGCCAAGCTGATTGGTCCGGAAGCGGCGGAAAAGGTAAAAGAGCACTACCCGGCAACAATTGAAGGGGAATCCCAGTTCATGACCGATTTTGTTTTCTGGAAGCCTGCGATTGAATATGCTTCCGGGCAGGCAAAGCATGCTTCTGTCTGGATGTACCGGTTTGATTGGCATATTCCCGGTCATCCGCATGTCGGCAAGGCAGCACATGGACTTGAGATTGCGTTTGTTTTTTCAAATCTTTTCTACTTTAGCCGGCTTGGCGTCAAAGTGGATGAAACCATACAAAGACTTTCCCGGCGCATGCAGACAGCCTGGATCTCATTTGCCAAAGCGGGCAATCCGAATGCAGGAGATGAAATGAATTGGCCGGCATACCAGCCGCTGGACCGCTATACTTATATTTTTGACAGTGAAAGCCGGGTTGAAGCTGACCCTTACAAAGAAAAGCGTGAGCTGATCACAGGACGGGGATAATGGCCGGGTTAGTTGTCCCGCTTCGTCAACAGGCGGGGACAGTAAACCTGGCACCTCCGTCCTTTAGGAGGTGCGAAATGAAGTTTCTGGATGGAGCTTTGGCTCAGGAGATCGTGGATCGGACGATGCAGATCATCGGCCGGAATATTAATGTAATGAATGAAAAAGGTGTGATCATCGGTTCCGGTGATAAGGGGAGGATCCAGTCTGTCCATGAAGGGGCGGTCCAGGTGATCGGGGCTGGCCGCGGGTTTGAAATTACTGAAGCAGAGGCCGGGCGGCTGAACGGCGCCAGGGCAGGGATCAATCTTCCGATCACCTTCCAGGATCGTATCATCGGCGTAATCGGTATCACGGGGGAGCCGGAAGAAATCAGAAGCTACGGAGAGCTTGTCAGAATGGCGGCCGAAATGATTCTTCAGCAGGCTGTTTTGATGGATGAAATGCAGTGGGATGAAAGACTGAAAGAAGAGCTGACAAGCCAGCTGCTGTCCGGGATTGAAAATCTGGACTCGCTCTATTTTGAAAGAGCGGACCGCCTCGGAATTGACTTGGAAATCCCGAGGACGGCAATCGTCATTGCAGCCGATGAGCAGACCAAAAGCTATAAATGGATCCGCGGCAGGCTGGAAAAGGATGATTTGTATGTGATGAACCCTGAGTTTATCGTCCTGCTCAAAAAGGTGATCATAAAAGGAGAAAACTGGGATCACGGCCAAACTATGAACCAGGTGGAGGATTGGCTTTCAGGGCTTGCAGGCAGCCAGGGGCTGTCATGCCAGGCGGCCATCGGCCAGTATCATCCCGGTTTGGAGGGAATCTCCAGCTCTTACCGGGAGGCTGTACATACGCTGGAGGCGGGAAGGAAGATTGACCCGCACCAGGCACTTTATTACTATGAAGATTATAAGCTGCCAGTCTTCGTTGCCAGGGCAGCAGAGCTCGGAATAGCAGGAGCGTTCCAGCACCATGCCGTAAACTTAAATCAGCATGACAAAAAAGGCGAGCTGCTGGAGACTTTGAGGATGTATATTGAAGAAAATGGGGACAGCAGCTCTGCGGCAAGCCGCCTTTATATACACCGCAACACCTTGAGATACCGCCTGGAGCGGATCAGGGAGCTGACCGGAAAAGATCCGCGCTCCATAAAGGATCTGCTGGAACTCTATTTATCTCTCTTGCAGAATCAGCTTATATAAATTATGCAAATGCACAAAAAGGTCCGGAATTACCGGGCCTTTATTTTACGATGTGAACAATGTAAACCTTTACGCAAACGCTTACAATAGAGGTAACATCTTTTGAGGGAGGAATCATCTTGGAAGCTACCATTCAAGTAAGCGCTTTAGGGGCAATTGCCGCTTTAGCCGTTGCCATCATATTAATTCTGAAAAAAGTTTCCCCGGCCTATGGCATGGTTGCCGGCGCCTTAATCGGCGGCCTCATCGGCGGGGTAAATATCACCGATACCGTCACTTTAATGATGGAGGGTGCTAAAGGCATCATCCCGGCTGTTTTAAGGATTTTGGCTGCCGGCGTCCTGGCCGGTGTGCTGATCGAATCGGGCGCTGCATCCGTCATTGCAGAAACGATTGTGAAAAAGCTCGGTGAAACGAGGGCTCTGCTTGCATTGGCGGCGGCCACGATGATTCTTACAGCGGTAGGCGTGTTTGTCGATGTGGCAGTCATCACGGTTGCACCGATCGCCCTGGCCATTGCGCAAAGAGCAGCTATCAGCAAAACGGCGATATTGCTCGCCATGATCGGCGGAGGCAAGGCCGGCAATATTATGTCGCCGAACCCGAATGCCATTGCAGCATCAGATGCATTCAATATCCCGCTGACCAGCATTATGGCAGCCGGGATCATTCCAGCCGTATTCGGCCTGGGGATGACCTATTTCATCGCGAGAAAGCTTGTGAATAAAGGGACTGCCATTTCTGCAAGCGAAGTTGCCCCGCACAAGGGAGGCGCGCTTCCGCCGTTTTGGGCCGCGCTGATCGGACCTGTCGTTACGATCATTTTACTGGCATTGAGGCCATTATTTGATATCAGCATCGATCCGATGATTGCCCTGCCGCTTGGAGGGATTGCGGGAGCGATTGTGATGGGCAAAGCAAGGAAGATCAATGATTTTGCCGTCTCAGGACTCGGAAAAATGACAGGCGTCGCCATCATGCTGCTTGGAACAGGCACATTGGCGGGAATCATCGCCAATTCAGGGCTGAAGGATGTTCTTATAAATGGACTTGAGGCCGTCGGTCTGCCAGGGTATGTGCTTGCACCTGCATCCGGGATCTTCATGTCGGCTGCCACCGCTTCGACAACCGCAGGTACGGCTGTAGCAAGCCAGGTATTCAGTTCAACGATCCTGGAAATGGGTGTCAGTGCTTTAGCGGGCGCAGCCATGGTCCATGCGGGGGCTACAGTCCTTGATCATCTGCCGCACGGAAGCTTTTTCCACGCAACAGGCGGAAGCGTCAATATGGAAATTAAAGAACGTTTGAAGGTCATGCCGTATGAATCACTGGTCGGCCTAACGATGGCGGTTGTATCTACTCTCATTTACGGTGTATTTCAGGTGTTCGGATAGAATTCAATAAACAGGAGTGATAGAAATGAAGATTGTGATTGCACCAGATTCCTATAAAGAGAGCTTGTCGGCCATGGAGGCCGCTGACTGTATCGAAAAAGGCTTCAAGCGGATCATTCCTGATGCTGAATATGTGAAAGTGCCGATGGCTGATGGAGGGGAAGGTACGGTCCAGTCGCTGGTCGATGCAACTGCCGGCAGCATCATCCCGGCAATGGTGACAGGCCCGCTGGGGGAGCCTGTTGAAGCCTTCTTCGGCCTTTTGGGAGATAAGAAAACCGCTGTCATTGAGATGGCGGCAGCATCCGGCATCCATCTTGTGCCGCCAGGAAAAAGAAACCCGCTAGTGACAACTACAAAAGGGACCGGCGAATTAATCAAGGCTGCACTTGATCTCGAAGTCAGCCATATCATCATCGGCATCGGCGGCAGCGCGACGAATGACGGAGGGGCCGGGATGGCACAGGCACTTGGCGCCCGTTTGGTCGATGCAGAAGGGCGGGAAATCGGCGGGGGCGGGGGAGCGCTCTCAAGCCTCTCATCGATTGATCTTTCACAGCTCGATGAGAGGCTTGCAGGTGTAAAGATTGAGGTCGCATGTGATGTCGACAACCCGCTGACAGGGGAAAAAGGGGCTTCCGCCATTTTCGGTCCGCAAAAAGGAGCCGATTCTCAAATGGTGGGACTGCTGGATCATAACCTGGCACATTATGCGAGCGTTATTGAACAGGATCTTGGGAAAAGAATCAAGGATGTGCCTGGATCCGGAGCGGCTGGCGGCCTTGGCGGCGGACTGCTGGCTTTCCTTCCGGCTGAACTGAAGCGGGGAGTCGATATTGTCATTGCAGCTGCCGGGCTGGAGCAGATCGTGGCAGATGCTGATCTTGTCATCACAGGTGAAGGCAGGATCGATGGACAGACGATTTTTGGAAAAACCCCGATCGGTGTTGCCAAATCCGCCAAAAAATCGGGAGTTCCGGTGATCGGGCTGGCCGGCAGCATTTCCAGGGACTGTGATATTGTACAAGAGCATGGGATTGACGCAGTCTTCAGCATCGTCCCGGGAGCAGTCTCCCTGGAGGACGCATTTCGGAACGCAGCAGTATATGCAGAACAGGCAGCAGCCAATGTTGCGGCGGTCTGGAAGATGGGACGGCAAGGCAAGCAATAGCTTTCATATAAAAAAGCGCCATGATTTTATAAATACAGGCGCTTTTTATTGTGTTTCTAAAGAAATCCTTACGTTTTTTCCTCAATCCATCCGTAGCGGCCTCTTAGCACATTCCTTCACAGACTCTCGTTTTCCATTTAATCACGGTAATTTTGGTGCCCGTTTCATTGCTGGAATCTATACAGAACTCATCCATCATCCTTTTGACAGCAGGCAGACATGCCCCAAGCCCACTGCTGCTGGAATAGCCCTGCTTCAGTGCCTTTGGAATGTCAGCGATTCCTGGGCCGCAATCAGTGGCAGTAAGCCGCAGCCCAATCTGATCGCCTGCGGAAATACTGTCAAATTGAATCTGCCCCCTGCCGGCATACCGGTAGATGTTCCTGGCAAGCTCAGAAATGGCGGTCAGAATTCTTGCCTGGTCAATTGGATTGAAGTGCAGGGATTGGGCAAGCTCTCTGCCCCTTTTCCTGGCCAGGATGATGTCATTCTCCTTTATAATTTGAACCACTGCAGATTTCTCCATGTCTGGCAAACCCCTTACTGCCATTTCACGCTCTGGCATTTGTATGGTCACGTGTCTAATGTTAAAAAAAAGAGCCAAAAGAAGGAAGCTTCCTTCTTTTGGCTCATGTCCAGTTCTGTCGCCTGGGTCATTGCTGCCTGTTATTATTGGGCTTTAAGATGAATAAGCATACGCTTTTATCCTGTTCAAAATCCCATGAAGCAAACACATTTTCCAGCTCTGCATCCAAATAGCTCTCGAACTGTGGTCTGTGCTCCATTAACAATCTTTTTTCAAGATCCCGCTTGGCCAGAGTAAGGACTTCCGGATAGCCCTGCCGGATCAATTCTTTTTCAACAGCTACCAGTATTTGATTACGGACAATCACCAGAGTCCTTGGATTCAGAAGGGAAGAGTGTACTTCACCCGGGGCCTTTTCGGCTTCCAGGCTGACTTGGATGACTTCCTTATGTACAGCTTCCTGGCTCTGGTATGGGCTGTATTCCGGAGCGGCCTCTGTTGAAATGCCGACGAACATACCTGAATGGCTTTCCAGGTTCCAGTCATAATAGAATTCATCAATGGTCACGCCTATATCCATTTGGATATATACCTTAATCTCCTCTATAAGTGCAGGCATCAGCATATCCCTGATTTTCTCGACATACTTGCTTTGCTCTGTATCTAATAATCTATCTTCTATCGGTGACATAAAGTCTTTCATATATACAGTAATATAAGGGGGAGAAATGGTGGCAAACACTGCCCCCGGCCCCTTGCCGAAAGCGCCGCGCAAAACCCGTCCGATAAAAGATCCCAATTCCTTTTCTTTTTTCTTAATGTCCATACTCGCCATCCTTTGATTCAGGCATCATATCCCGAATCCATTCAGCTGCGGGGACGGGGATCGTTTAGTCTTGAGATAATGCAATTATACCGTAAAAAATGATTCTACCTTATTTATTCTTCCAAAATTAAAATATTCCTCTAAATTTTTACAGATTATTCATAAAATATGTTTTTTTTGTGAGAAAAAGGGGAAAATTATGTTGTGGAGATTTGCCTTTTAGGAGTTTCCCTTATGGCAGGCAAATGCTAAAATGGAAAAAGGAGAGAGGATATGATGCTTCTTTCTATGTGCAAGGGTAGACGGAAACATGGAAATTAAGGCGCAGCAGACAAAACTGGCAAATAACTTTGGCAAACTGCTGCGGGAGAAATTTGGAAAAGGCCCGGAAGCTATTTACGCGACGGTATCAAAGCCATATGTCCTTATTTATATAAGCGGCTTTATATCAGCCACAGAGCAGGTGCTTCTTGACCAGGGCCAGGATTTGACGGTATTGACAACAAGAGAATATCTGATGAAATCGCTTGACCCTGAAATGCGGGGACAGATCAAAGCGATCACCGATATAGACATTCAGCATATGTATTATGATTGGAATCTTGATAGGCAGACAGGGGTCTTTGTCGGCGTCGGCCCGTCCATTGTGGCTGAGAGCAAAGATTTAGAATCTGACTATAAGGGGAAGAAAAAAGTCCACGAAGAAATCATCAGCATAAGCAGGCAGGCGGAGAAAGCGCCGGACCGGGTTGAATCATATATGCTCGGAGCCCGGACATTGGTTGTCATCCGCGAGGGAATATTAGTGCCGATCGAAAAGCAGCTGATAGCCCTTGGATTTGTTGAAACGCTCCGGGTTGCCAAAAGGCAGCTGGAAGGTGAATTGCTCAGCAATGATATTCATTTTTCTGCTATCCTGGAAGCAGGGATACAGGACGTTTTTGTTGATTGGAATTTTGAACTGGATAACAGTGTTATTTCATTTATACTCAAACCCAATGATGCATAAGGCAGTAATGAACCGGACAAATTGTGCCGGACATAAGCCGAAGAGAACAGGAGGTCCTGTTCTTTTCGGCTTTTTCTTTTGCACATCAGCAGATCTTGCAATAGGTTTTTGCGGCCTATTAAAAACAGGAGGGTATCAATGGCACAGAAACAGCCAAAGACCGGCATAATGGAGGAAGAATTAGATCTCTTTATGGAAGAGCTTTTTCGCCTGAAACAGGATTATGAACAATGCGAAGATGAATTTTTTAAAAAAGAACTCCAGAATGATATCAGGGTTCTCTTGTCTGCTATTAATAGGATGGAGAGGATGTAAATTAATCGAATGTCCCGGCAAGAAATGAAGGAGAGGCAAATCCCCGCCTCTCCTTAAGAATGACCTAGCCCTCTGTTCCTCTCAAACCCCAAATACCGCGTTCCCTGAAACGTCAGCATCCCCAAGTCTCCTTCTGCAAGCAAACCATATTCTTTCCCGGATACATGGAATTCCGAGCGGTCGCCGCTGTCAAATTCAAACGTCACATAATAGCGGGTGCTTGAGGAAACATGATGATGGTTATCATGATGGGCATGTGATCTCCTGGATACATCTGTCCGCTTTGATTTAACGGCCGCCCTCACACTCAGCGTGGGGGACTGCTCATTTTTCTGCCACTGGCCGACCCCTTTGAAAATATTGAATATTAGGCCGCCGATAACGATGATAAATATGATGCCGATAAAAACGGGGGTCAGCCTGAAAGATAAAGTCCCCCATGAAAAATGGTTCTGACATGTCAGTGCTCCTTTCGCAGTGTCCTTTATAAAGCATACGTTACAGCGCAGGAAAAGGTTTCAAGTGGTCTTTGTGTGTGAAGACAGTCCGGCTTGCCCTTCAGGAAGCCTCCCGGACCATACGAGTGCATTATTAAGAATTACAGAGTTAAGAAGCTTTCAGGTAAGCTCACCATGTTTCATGATGAAATATGCGCTTATATCGGAATTTACAGAAAAATTCCACTATAGTATTATTTTTATATACCTTTTTACAAGGTCAGCGTGAAGGAACCTCTGCATAAGCCTTCCAAGTAAAGCTTGTCACATCAAGCTCTGCACGCTGCTGCCCTTTTTTGGGCCCTCTGTTTTATCCTATTTAAACCTCGTACTGCAAAAACAAAAGATCTTATTTCATTCTTGTCAAAAAACAATCCAGGACAGTTGTAAGATCAAATTCACCGTAAGGAGTGGTTGGTTGGAAACCGATATTAGAAAACCGTCTTTTATTTATGCGTTATCAATGTTATGTGCGGCAATTGCCGTCATCTCGGTCGGCATTCTTGCTTTTGATGCACCGATTCAAATTCTGATGTTTATTAGTATGCTTGTATTGATCCCTTTCATGATGGGGCTGGGATACTCTTATAAGCAAGTGGAGAAATCGATGCTGTCATCGATGAGCAAGGCGCTTCAGCCTTCGCTGATTCTTTTAACCGTCGGCATTTTAATCGGTGCATGGATTGCATCCGGAACCGTGCCTACCCTGATTTATTATGGAATTAAAGCAATATCGCCCCAATTCTTCCTGGTCACGACCCTTTTGTTCTGTTCATTGGTGTCTGTGGCAACAGGGACTTCCTGGGGAACCATTGGAACAGCAGGGATTGCCATGATGGGTGTAGGGACAACATTAGGCATACCTGTCGGTGTGACAGCCGGCGCCATTATCAGCGGAGCGTACTTTGGGGATAAAATGTCGCCATTATCTGATACGACGAATCTGGCTCCGACTGTCTCAGGCGGTGATTTGTTCAGCCATATCAAGCATATGCTCTGGACGACTGTGCCCGCTTATCTGATTACGGCGATTATCTTCATGTTTATCGGCTTTAAATACAGCGGAGCCAGTGTGGATGCGGCGAGTGTAAATGAACTGACATCCTATCTTGCTGAAGCATTTAATCTGGGTCTTGTGCCGATGATTCCTGTCATTGTCCTGATCGGGATGCTTATGCTGAAAAAACCGGCCATTCCGGCCATTTTTATCGGCGCAGCCGTTGGCGGCATCATTGCCATCGTTTATCAGGGCTTTAGTTTTTCAGACACAATCAGCATTTTTTATAACGGCTATGGAGTAGAATCCGGCATTGAAATGGCCGACAGCCTGCTTCAGCGCGGCGGACTTGTCAGCATGCTTGCGCTCATCGCGCTGTTCCTGTTCGCCTTGGGCCTTGGAGGGATGCTTGCCGAATCCGGCGTCCTGGAAGCGCTCATTGCTTCTTTTGCCGATAAGATCCAAAGCACAGGCATTTTGACCCTTGTGACCATCCTTGTCAGCTATGCAACACTTGCCATCGGCGGATCGGTATACTTCTCGACCGTCATGGGCGGCACACTGATGAGGCCTATTTTTGAACGGCTTAACCTCAAGCCTGAAAATCTGTCGAGAATATTGGAGGATACAGGGACACAAAGCTCTTCCCTTGTCCCATGGACCGGAAGCGGCATTTACACAGCAGGCGCGCTCGGAGTTGCAACAGGGGCATATCTGCCATTCTGTTTCCTTGCCCTGATCACCCCGCTTGTATCCCTGTTCTACGGATTCACCGGGCTGACCATGACTGAAAAAGAACGTCCAAAAAAGAAAACTTCCATGAAAACTGTGGAAGCATCATAAGATAAAAAGAGGCTGCCGGAGAATTTTGTCCGGCAGCCTTTCTTTATGACGCAGAATGGGAAGGCCTTTCCCTAATCCTGCTCTTCTTCATTTCCTGACGATCCCATCGCTTTCATAAAATACGCAGTCGGCAGCAGGACACCTGTGGCAGCTTCCAGCAGGGCGAAAAAACGCAGTGGGCCTACCGGGATCAAGTCGCCGTAGCCGACGGATAGAATGGTGACTCCGCTGAAATAGAGCAGATTCCAAAACGACTGATCTGCCGGTTTCCCGTCCAGTGTCCCAATCCGCAGCACCACATCATCGAATGAAAGGGCGTAAAAAATGACGGAAAAGCCAAGCGTGAGGCCGAGCATCACAAAAAACAACTTCAAAAATAAGACAGAGCTGAAGCGGCTCTTCTTATAGGACTTATTGGCAAAAAAATAATACAGATTTGCCCCGATAAAAACGAGGGCAGCCCCTGTTAAAACAGAACTCAAAACAAAGTGAACCTCCTTGTATCCAGCCTATATTATGTATTTGACCTTAATGGTCGGCGGGTAAACGTTAGAACTGCCAGCAAACGTTCCTATCTGGTAAAAGGAGGAAATCCGGCCGGTGTGAAGAAATAATATGCATGGAAGCGAAACGGATGAAAAAAGAAGAAAGATGACGGATAAAATTGGGCTCTCATCATCCTTATCTTATACGCATCCTTGCAAACTAGAGAAAAAGGAAGGGGAGAAATATGCCTGCTGCAGTACTGAAAGAACTAAATGGAGAATGCCTTGGGGAAGGCTGCTACTGCCTGCGCAGCAAGCCGGGTTCCTCAGGCTACCAAAATAAAAATCTATGGCTGACCGAGAGATTTACAGAGGGCCTGAAGTATTTGAAAGTCCTGGAGAACGGCAGACAGGCCGGATTCATTGAATATACGCCGATCGAATTTTCCTCAAGGGCTATCTATGGGGAAAATTATCTTGTCATCCATTGCCTTTGGGTGCATGTGACAGGGAAAGGCTATGCCTCGCAATTGATTGAGCGTTGCTTGGAGGATGCCAGAAAGCAGCAGAAAGCAGGTGTCATCGTAATCACTAATCCGGATACCTCCTGGACGCCAAGCGCCGACATTTTCATCAAGCATGGATTTGTGGAAAAAGGAAGGGCTCCCTATGGGTTCGAGCTCATGGTTTATAAATTTGGGGATGATCCTGACCCCTATTTTCCCGGTGACTGGAAGAAGCGGCTGGAACCATTCGAGGAACTGACGATTCTGCGAATGCCGCAGTGTCCGTTTGTGGGAATTGCGGCAGACAACCTCACAGCCGCTGCAGAAAAACTGGGGCTGAGAGCGAATATCATTGAGCTGACAAGCAGGGAAGAACTGCTGCGCCTTTCGCCGACACCGTATGGCATTTATGGGGCAGTTTTTAAAAAGATACTGATTTCTTATCATAGGCTGACTGTGCATTCGGCGGTGAAGCGATTAAAGGCGCTGGGTGGCTTAGGCTAGATTTGGATTTTCAGCGATATGGTGAGGCAGGGTCTTAAATTTAATTCCAGATCTTTTTACATTAATGGCCAAGCCGATGTATCTCCCTGCCCATCGATTCAAGAATATACACAACCGGAACCTGAGTGGTGATATTCGACTCTCCCATAAACTCTTCGCTTACATAATAAGAGATATTTAAGTCAGATATCTTTGCAATCGTGGAAGCGCGGTTATTCGTAATGCTGATGACTCTGCTTCCTTCCTGCTTCAGCCTATTCAGGTGGGCAACTGTAAAAGGCGTTTCCCCTGAAACGGAGAGGGCAATGACAACGCTGTTTTTCTGCCACTTTGAATGGATCGGAAAATGAGGATCTTTTATATACAGCGAGAAAGCGCCTAAGCTTGAAAAATATCTTGCCCCATATTCCGCCAGGATGCCTGAGCTTCCGATCCCGATAAAAATGACACTGTCTGCCTCTGCCACAAGCCTGGAAGCTTTTGCAATGCTCTCCTCAAGATCCCCTTTAAGCGCCCTTTCCAGAAATTCGGCTGCCGACTCCCGTGAGCTTTTGATGTTTGCTCCCTGCTGTTCTTTCAGCTCCATTTTCAGCTTTACCTTAAACTCCGAAAAACCTTCGCAATTCAGTTTGCGGCAAAAGCGGAGAATCGTACTTGTCGACACATGTGTTTCATCTGCCAGCTCCCGGATCCGCATATAGACCACTTTCTCGCGGTTTTGGGAAATATAATTATATAGAGAAATCTCCAGCGGATTAAAGCTGGCAATCATTTCATTTGTAAACAAGGCTGTTCCGCTCCTATCTAAAGGATATCATCAATCGTTTTTCTATTTTATCACAAGCATGCTCTCTGAAACATAGTGTTTCAGTTATGAAACAATTCTCATTTTCGGTAAAAACGAACTGAATGGGCAGTCTTCATTTACTCTTCTTGAGATTCAGCGTTAAGATACTTAGTACAAGGCTTATTAAGAGAAGAATAAGCTAAAAGTAAAATAGGATCAGCCAGAGGAGGCAACATCATGAAAGAATACCGTTTTCCAGAAGGTTTTTTATGGGGAGGCGCGACGGCAGCCAACCAAATAGAAGGCGCCTATAATCAAGGAGGCAAGGGACTGAATATAGCAGACGTCCTTCCCGGCGGAAAAGGGCGCTATGACATTTTAACAAGGCCGGGCTTTGACTTTGAGATCCATCCTGACGATTACTATTATCCCAACCATGAAGCGATTGATTTTTACCATCGCTATCAGGAGGATATCGCTTTGTTCGCGGAAATGGGCTTCAAGGCTTTCCGGATGTCGATTGCGTGGACGCGGATTTTTCCGAACGGGGATGAAGCTGAAGCAAATGAAGAGGGATTGGCATTCTATGACCGTGTCTTTAATGAGCTTCATAAGCATGGCATTGAGCCGGTCGTAACACTCTCCCACTATGAAATGCCGCTTCATCTGGTGAAGGAATATGGCGGCTGGAGAAGCCGGAAGGCCGTTTCTTTTTTTGAAAAATATACAAGGACAGTTTTAACCCGTTATAAGGATAAAGTAAGGTATTGGATGACCTTTAATGAAATCAACAGCGGCCTTGTCATGCCGATTCAGGGGCTGGGCTTTTCCATCCAAGAAGAAAAAGACCGTTATCAAGCCACATTCCAGGCGTATCACCATCAATTTGTCGCCAGCGCTCTTGCAGTGAAGCTGTGCCGGGAAATCAGCCCTGAATCCAGGATCGGATGCATGATCCTGTTTGCCCCTGTGTATTCTTATGACAGCAATCCGGCCAACGTTATGCACAGCTTAAGGGAAGAACAGCTCTTCAACTATTTTTGTGCAGATGTGCAGGTCAGGGGAGCATATCCTTCCTATATGGACAGATACTTTAAAGATCATGGTATCCAGCTTGAAATGGAAGAAGGAGACCTGGATATTATCAGCGAAGGGACTGTCGATTATATCGGCTTCAGCTATTATATGTCCCGCACCGAGAAGAAGGAGAAGTCAGATGATGAAGCTTCACAGGGCAATCTGATCGGAGGCGTCCGCAATCCGTTCCTGAAGAGGAGCGACTGGGGCTGGGAGATTGATCCAGAAGGGCTGCGGATCAGTTTGAACCTGCTGCATGACCGCTACCAGAAGCCGCTTTTCGTAGTTGAAAACGGTCTGGGTGCCTATGATGAACCTGAGGAAGACGGCACAATCAATGATGATTACCGGATCGATTACCTCCGCGGCCATATTGAAGCGATGGGGGAGGCCATTGAAGACGGAGTTGATTTGATGGGCTATACAAGCTGGGGCTGCATCGACATGGTCAGCATGTCGACGGGTGAATTCTCAAAGCGCTATGGATTCATCTATGTGGACAAGCAAGATGACGGAACCGGCACCATGGAGAGAAGCAGAAAGAAATCTTTTTATTGGTATAAGGATGTAATCGGGACAAACGGGCGTACACTATAGGGTACAAGAACCCGGATGTACCCAGTCTAAGGCTGCTGTAACCGGCAGCCTTTTTATTTGGGCAGGCATCCTATTCAAGGGAGATGTCACAATGAGTATTATCCTCGCATTATTGGCCGCTCTTTTCGCCTCAATGACCAATATCCTGGCGAAAATCGGGATGGAAAATGTAAACACCAACCTGGCAACTGCCGTCAGGACGATCGTTGTCCTGATCCTCGCTTTCCTCATGGTCCTGATCACAGGCAAGTTCGGCACAATCGCTGCGATACAGCCGAAAGCCATGCTTTTCATTATTTTATCAGGCTTCGCCACAGGGCTGTCCTGGCTGTTTTTCTTCAAAGCGCTGGGAATCGGCGAGGTTTCCAAGGTCGTGCCGATTGATAAGTCCAGCATCGTCCTGACGATCATCCTCTCCATTTTGCTGCTTGGCGAGCCCGCAGCGCCCCAAATCCTGGCCGGAGGTGCCCTCATCACCATCGGCACCTTCGTGCTGATCGGCAAAAATGAAGACAAAAAGAGATTCACCGGATCACAAAGCTATATTGTGTACGCGATATTGGGCGCTGTTTTTGCTGCCCTGACCTCGATCCTGGCCAAAATCGGAATGGAGGGGGTAGATTCCAATGTCGCTACCTTTCTGAGGACCATCGTCATTCTCCTGTTTGCATGGGCCATTGTTTTTTACCAGAAGACATACCGGGAAATGAAAACTATCTCCTCCAAAGGCTATCTGTTTCTCATCCTTTCGGGAGCGGCAACAGGGCTGTCCTGGCTCTGCTACTTCGGGGCGCTCGCGATTGGCAAGGTCTCCGTTGTGGCTCCGATTGACAAATTCAGTGTGGTGATCACTATGATTTTGAGCTTCGTTATTTTAAAAGAAAAAGCGAGAAAGCATACTATTGTGGGCGGGGCAATCATCACTTTGGGGACGGTTTGTCTTGTTTTCTGATCGAAGCCCGTCTTTCTTTTGGGACGGATCATGCAACATCCTTGCTGACGGCATCCATATCCCTGCTAACTCTTTCATGCAGAAAAACCAATAGATACAACCAGCAATCCTCTGCGTTATCTGTCAGGGGATTTTTTTCCTTTCTATCCCCGCAAAAGCCCCCAAACATGCTATGTTAAAAGAATGATATAGGAGGATGGCCTCATTAATGATTGCCCGTAAACATGCATACATATAAAACAGACCAAAATGCAAAGGTAGTGTCCAGATGATAAAAGAAACCTTAATAAACCCTGAAGCCTGCTACCGGGAGGCGGAGAAGAAGGCCGCTGCCTATTTTCAGACTCTATTTGCGCAGGCATCAGAAAAAAGCTTTATCCCTGTTCTGGAAAGAGACTTTCATTCATGGAAAAAGAATCATCGGCAGACATCGTCTTTTTTGCCGTTTTTTTCACGGAAAAACAGAAAGCCTGATTCCAAAGCTTATCATTCTTATATCAAGTGGCTGGAATACAGGGGCAAGCTGGATGATTATCTGGACCGGAGCATTTCTTATTTATATATGAGGGATTTGGGGAAATCCCTTGATGACCGGGATACGAAGGAAAGCATCGGAAGGGCAGTGGAGAGCCTGAAGGAGCGTCTCACGGCACCGAAGCAGCAGGAAGCAGGGAATTTCGGCATGGCCGGGCTGTACAGATGGGCTGAGAAAGAGGGCATCCAATCAGCTGTCATCTGGCTGATGGAAAAATTGCAGCAGACTGCACGGAATATCCCTGAAGGCATGGATGCTGCCCATGCCCAGCGGAAGCTGATTAAGATCATTGCAGGTGTACTGATGCATGAAAATGAAGCTATGAAAGAAGGGATAGAGGCAGGGGAGCGGAAAAGAAGATTGGATCGGGCTATCAGGCTTGGCTATTCTTATGGACTGACTTATCCTTTCATAGATGATCTGCTGGACAGCCGGGTACTGTCTGAAGAGGAGAAAAAACAGTTTTCTGAGCTGATCCGCACTACCCTGACAACAGGTAGCATCCCGCCGCTTGGCAGGTGGCAGCGTGATATTCTGCCTTTTATCACCTATGTACATAATGAGCTGCGGGAAGCCTTCCATTATATAAAAGCCCAGCAGACGCCTGAGACGCTGGCCAGCTTCCTTGAACAGGCTTATGTCTTTTTCCAGTCCCAGGAGGTGGACCGGCAGAAGGATCTGAATGATTCATCATACACAAATGAAGAATTGTATATTCCCGTTATCCTGAAGTCGTCCTCGTCGCGCCTGATTGTCCGTTCTGTGCTGAACAGCGGAAAGGATGACGGCTTTGACAGCCGGACCTTTTATTATGGAATCTACAACCAGCTTGCCGATGATTTTGCAGATCTGTTCGCTGACCTGGAGGATGGGGCGGTCACCCCTTATACATACTACCTCACCCACCACAGGGCGCGGCATGACCTGCTGAATCCGTTTGAGGTGTATTGGACCGTTATTATCCACCTGATCCATGATGTCTACGGTTCCAATCCAAAAGCGAGGGAAGTAATTTTGGACCGGGCCATCAATGGTTTAAAGCGAAGCAAGGAGAGGCTCGGAAAAGAAAAATACAGGGAAGTCATGGAGCTGTTTGCACCCGGAAGCCCGGAGTTCAGCCGGCTGATTCAGCAGATGGCAGCAAAGGCCGCTGATGTCGACTTTTTCGATAAGCTGCTGAGGGACCATATGCTTGACAGCCTGCAAAAGGAGCGGCTGGGGCAGGAGGATTTCCGGTATAAAGTGGAGGAAGTGCAGAAAAGGATTAATAACGTGCTTCCGATTGAGGATAAAGATCTGCTGATGGGGGAGCCTGTCCGGGAGGCGGCCAATTACAGCCTGGCAGCCGGGGGAAAAAGGCTGCGGCCTGTCATTGCCTGGTTTGTGGGCGTTGAGGCATACGGTATGGAGGAAACTGCTTTGATGCCGCTTCTCCGGTCCTTGGAATACATGCACACAGCTTCTCTGATTTTCGATGATCTTCCGGCCCAGGATAATGCCCCGAGCAGAAGGGGGAAGGCTGCTGTCCATGAGGTATATGGCACGGCAGCAGCTGAGCTTTCCGGTCTTTATTTGACGCAAAAAGCTATGGAGGATCAGGCATCGCTCACCTCTTCCACGCCGGATGCGGTACTGGAACTGATCCGCTATACCGCCCGTTCAACCGCTGAAATGTGCCGCGGGCAGGCGATGGACCTTGAGGCGAAAGGAAAAGCATTGACGGCAGGGGAGCTGGATGCTCTTTGTTTTTATAAAACAGGCATTGCCTTTGAGGCGTCCATCATCATGCCGGCCATCCTTGCAGGAGCAGAGCAGGATGAAATTGATGTCCTGAAAAAATTTGCCCGGCATGCCGGGATCGCATTTCAGATACGGGATGACCTGCTCGACGTGGAGGGAGATCCGATGCTGCTCGGCAAGCCGGTAGGAACGGACAGCAGAAACAAGAAGGAAACATATGTATCGGCACTTGGGAAGGATGGCGCCAAAAGGTCGATGTGGGAGCATTATTGTTCGGCAGCTGAATTGCTTCAGGAGCTGCGGGGGGAGTTTGCCTTTTTGGGATATCTGCTGGATTATATGGTCCATCGTGAAAAATAAAATAGATTGCGTACGGCTGCTGTAAAGCGGCCTTCTTCTATTTTTAGCGAGTACACTATCATTTTCTTTCAATACTTGCCAATTTTATCATTATGATCTATAATATATATAGATTATATATAATATAAAACATACTTAACGGAGGACTATCATGGTTGTTATGGATTTTAAAAATATGCTGTGGAACTATACACGGAAAATCAGCGAAAATACAAATGTGATTATCACTTCCATTTGTGAGCAATATGGACTTACAAGCCTTCAGATCCGGATACTGGTCGAAGTTCAGCAGCATGGTTCCCATACAATCGGCAGCCTTGCATCCCGTCTGAACATGGCTGGCACCAATATTTCAACCATGTGCAAAAAACTCGAAAAGCTGGAATTCCTGAGGCGGTTCCGGGATCCGAATGATGAGCGCGTCGTCAAGGTAGCCCTTACCGATAAGGGTGCTCAAACAGTTGAAGAAATAAATGCAGCACTGATAGAGAGGATTTCTTTTTCCATAAAAGACGAATCCGATGAGTCGCTTACTGACATTATTGAAGGCCTTAAAAAGCTGAATGAACTGCTGGAAAGAATGAAATAAATAAGCTCAAGACATCAAAGGAGATATGAAGAATGTGGCAGGAAATATTATCAACGTACGCTTCAATGTTTGATTGGCATATGTGGGCGGAGATGCTGACCTCATCAAAAGCATGGGGGATGATTTTATCGCTGGCGGTCCTTGAATGTATACTATCAGCCGATAATGCACTGGTCCTGTCGGCTTTCGTCAAGCCGCTGCCTAAAGATCAGCAGAAGAAAGCCCTCATTTTCGGACTGTGGGGAGCTTATCTGTTCCGATTCATCTTCATCGGTCTCGGTACGTTCCTAATCAAGTTATGGTTCATCAAATTGATCGGTGCCTTGTATCTGCTATGGCTGTCCGTTAAGTTCTTTATGGACAAGCTGAAAAACAAAGAGGAAGGCGAAGAGGATGAGGCCCGCAAGCCAAAAGGCTGGCTTGTTACGACATTCGGGCTCTTCTGGGCAACCGTCATCAGTGTCGAGCTCATGGACTTGGCGTTCTCAGTCGACAGCATCCTGACCGCCCTGGCTGTATCAGAGGAAGTCTGGGTCATCCTGCTCGGCGGCATGATCGGCATCCTGCTGATGAGGGGTGTTGCAACCTTCTTCATCAGCCTGATGAACAAAGTGCCTGAGCTGGAAACGACCGCTTATGCACTGATTACTTTCATTGCGGTTAAAATGGGACTGACACTGGTCGAAATCCATATACCGAATGAAATTTTCATCGGCGTGATGATCCTTGCGTTCATTGTTACCTTTATCATCCACGCTATCCGCAAAAACAGGACAGAGAAATTCTCACACTGATTAAAACGCCCGGCAAAGCTGGAATCCAGCTTTTAGCCGGGCGTTTTTTGTATTGGGAAAAATGGAATGAAGGTTTCACAATTTGGCTATTCACAGCCATTGGCTAATCTGGCAGCAGGTGAAAGAATAGACCTCCGCCTATTCCTGTGTTTAGAACAGCCCCTGATGGGAAGAGAGAATGGTAGAGCAAATAATAGGAGGAATCAGATTATGAGCAAAACCATTTTCATTACCGGTGCAGGCAGCGGACTTGGAAGAGGGGCTGCCATCGGCCTTGCCAAAAAGGGGCATAAAATCATCGCGACAACAGAAATTACACCGCAAAAGACAGATCTTCTCAGGGAAGCACGCGATCTTGGACTCGATATGGAGGTATTCAAGCTGGATATCACCAATGAGCGAGACCGGTCTCAGATAGAGGAATACGACTTTGATATTTTTGTGGCCAATGCGGCCATCAATGAAGGCGGACCGCTCGGTGAAGTGCCGATGGACCGCTTCAGGGCTTTATTTGAAGTGAATGTGTTTTCCACTTTGGAGACTGTTCAAATCGCTGCCCGGAAATTCGTCAAAAAAGGCAGCGGCAAAATCATTTTCTTGAGCTCGATGGCAGGCATTTCCGCAACTCCTTATGTCGGACCTTACACCGCTACTAAGCATGCTATTGAAGGAATTGCACAGACATTGAAGAGCGAGCTCGAGGAATTTGGCGTAAAAGTTGCCACAATCAATCCAGGCGCCTACAACACCGGGTTTAATGACCGCAGCGCCGAGGAAATATGGAAATGGTACGATGAAGACAAGAATTTTACCAGGAAAGAAGATATGCTCAAGCAGCAGGAAGGGCTGAAGCATCAATTCGATCCAGAGGACATGATTGAAAAAATGATTGAAATCATCCCGGCGGACCATCATAAATTCCGTACGGTCCATCCGCAGGAAACTGAAGAACAATTGAAGAAAACCCAGCAGGAGCGCTGGGAGATGGAGATATAGGATAAGGGGTGCCAGGCACCTGCTGCGGCAGGTACTGGCACTTTTTTTGTCACTATTTGAAGTCTGCAGGCATATTTCCCCGGAAATGGTCGAATGCAATGGTATTGTGAAGATGTCATGCCAGGCACCGGCCGTGGACAGAATAGGTTGTAGTGTCCATATGGAGTGTCAGGCACGGTCATTACAGGGAATGTATTTTTTGTAGAATTAGGCCGATTTTATGTAGAATAACTGAAAAACTTGTTTTATGTAGAATACTAGGAAACTTATGTGGAATCGAATGATTTTCTTCGCAAATGATTGATAAATGCCGGTCCGAAGCCAATCGGACCGGCATTTTTTTACATTAAAAACTCACTAACTAGCACCAAGCCTTCAAGCAGAATTTCTTACTTCATCACTTTAAAACGGCCATACATAAAAATGTAAACGGTTACTTAAATATTTAAAATAATTTAAATTGACTGACTAATTTTGCTGTATTATTATACTAATATTAATAATTTTTCGCTCACCGAAATAATAAATTCAGAAAAGGAGGGAGTTTCCTATGTCCCAAATGTTGGCAGTTGTTATTCTTGTTTTAATTTTATTCATCGGAGATTTTGTGGCAGTCCGTACGAAGGCATGGGTGCCTTCCATCTTTGTGTGTGCAGTATTATTCCTTGCGGGATATTGGACATTTTTTCCGCAGGATATCGTCGCGCTGGCAGGTGTGCCGCCGGTTGTTGCGACACTAATGATGTATCTGCTGATTACAAATATGGGTACGCTCTTATCGGTCAAGGAACTGAAGGATCAATGGAAAACGATTGTTATTGCTATTTCCGGCATCCTTGGCATCATCGCCATACTCTTCGCAGTCGGAACATTTATCTTCGGCTATCAGACGATTGTTGTGGCAATTCCGCCGTTGGTCGGAGGTGTAGTCTCTGCCTTGATCATGTCAGAGGGTGCAAAGGAAGCGGGGCTTGCTTCACTGTCCGTGTTCGCCATTGTCATCTATGTGATGCAGGGGTTTGCAGGCTATCCGATTACATCCTTTGTTTTGAAAAAAGAAGGAAAGAACCTGCTGGAAGCCTATCGCAAGAATGGCGGTGCAGCACCGAAGGAACAGCAGCCTGCCAAAGCGGAAATGGCAGCGGCGGCTGAGGCTCCAGCCGCGCCGGAGCTCAAGCTGTTCAGGAGTATGCCGGAAAAATACAATACTGATTTCTTCAAGCTGCTGCGCCTTTCGGTCGTTGCTTTCCTGGCCTACCAGGTTTCCGCCTGGCTGGCGCCGGTTGTCAGTGTGAGCCCGTTTGTCATCTGCCTGCTGTTTGGCGTAATCGCCACAAGCTTAGGCTTCCTGGAAAAGCAGGTCCTCCAAAAGGCCAATGCCTTCGGTTTCGCAATTATGGCCTTGATGCTCTTTATCTTTGATGGTCTGAAGCAGGCAACACCGTCCATGATGCTGCAGATCATCGGGCCGCTGGTCGGCACTATTGTGCTTGGCGTCATCGGGATGTACATCTTCTCCTTTATTGCCGGAAAAATTCTCGGCGTCAGCAAAAATATGGCCTTCGCCGTATCATTGACAGCTTTATACGGATTCCCGGCAGATTATATAATCACGAACGAAGTGATTAAATCACTGACCGAAGATGAGGAAGAAAGGGAGATGCTGACTAGCCATATGCTTCCGCCAATGCTCGTCGGCGGCTTCATCACCGTCACCATCGTTTCCGTTGTCCTCGCAGGGTTCTTTGTCAGCCTCTTATAAAGAAAGGAAGGATTAGAACATGAGTCTAGTAAAAGAGCAGCTTGCTGCCAGAATAGAGAAGCATATAGAAGCGCTGAGTCATTTTACGGCTACGCCTGGAAAGGGTACAACACGGCTCACCTACAGTCCGGAAGACCTTCAGGCCCGCAATTATATTAAGGGAAAAATGAAAGAAATCGGATTGGAAGTCACTGAGGACGGCCTTGGAAATATTTTTGGAAAGCTCGAAGGAACCCTGGAGGATGCACCAAGCGTGCTGATTGGCTCACATTTCGATTCTGTTCCGAATGGCGGCTCCTATGACGGACCGGCAGGCGTTGTGGCAGGTCTTGAAGTGGCTGCGCTGTTTGCAGAGAATAATGTGAAGCCGAAGTACCCGCTGGAAGTCATCGCAATGGTGGAAGAGGAAGGCTCCCGCTTTGGAGGCGGTCTCATGGGGTCGAGAGGTATCACCGGGCTGATGTCCGAGACAGAATTTTTCAAGCTGGCAGACCGGGATGGCGTGCTGGCGAAGGACGCAATGGAGAAAATCGGGCTTGATCCTTCTCTTCCAAAGCAGAGGGACCCGAAAACGATTAAAGCGTTCCTGGAGCTGCATATCGAACAAGGGCCAATACTCGAGGAAAAAGGTATCCCGATCGGTGTGGTAGAAGCGATTGTCGGTCTGACCCAGCTGGAAGTAACTGTGAAGGGGCAGGCAGGCCATGCCGGGACGACTCCGATGGACCGCCGCTCAGATGCACTCGCTGCGGCGGCTGCCATCATTGCCGGGCTTTCGGGACTGGCTGAAGCAGAAGGGGAAGGGAGCGTTCTGACCGTCGGCCGCCTGAATGTTTTTCCTAATGGAGCCAACGTCATCCCGGATAAAGTGGTGTTCTCAGTGGATATCCGCTCAGGCAAGGAAGAGCATGTACTGAATATGGTTGAAAAAGTGAAAGAACGAATCGGCTCCTACGATGGCGGCGGAATTCAGACCTCCGTCGAACAGCCGCTGTATATGAAGCCTAAAGCAATGAACGAGGAAATCCTGACGCTATTTAAAGAAAAAAGCGCTGAATTGAATATTCAATACTGCCCGATCAACAGCGGAGCCGGGCATGACGCAATGGTCCTTTCCGATTTCACGGACGTAGGCATGCTGTTCATTCCAAGCAGGAACGGCCTGAGCCATTGTCCTGAAGAATGGTCAGATTCCAAGGATATTGCGAAAGCCGTCGAAATTTTCTATGAAGCAGCAAAGAAGCTGACGGAGGCTGAGTAAGATGCTCCACCCTGCAATCAAAGCCTCTATTCAGGCTGGCAGAGAAGAGCTGGTCAGCATCCGGAGGAAGCTTCACAGCGAACCGGAGCTTCCGTGGGAGGAAGAGAAAACAACAGAGTTTGTGGTTACCTCTCTTGAAAAACTCGGCATTCCCTTCAGGAGGATGAACCCAACCGGGGTGTTGGCTGAAATCACCGGCGGCAAACCCGGAAAACGGGTGGCCTTGAGGGCAGATATGGATGCCCTTCCTGTTGATGAGCTGAATAACAATTTGCCTTATGTGTCAAGCTCTCCCGGAAAAATGCATGCCTGCGGACATGATGCCCATACAAGCATGCTGCTTGCCGCTGCGAAGGCCCTTGTGGAGATCAAAGGCGAGCTGCCAGGCACCGTCCGCCTGATTTTCCAGCCGGCTGAGGAAATTGCCGAAGGGGCGAAGGAGATGGTGAAGCAGGGAGCGATGGAAGGGGTCGACAATGTGTTCGGCATCCATATCTGGTCCCAGATGCCGACGCATAAAATCTCTTGCACTCCTGGCCCGTCATTTGCTTCCGGCGATATATTCAGAATCAAGTTCAAAGGACGGGGCGGACACGGTGCCATGCCGCACGAATGCATTGATGCCGCTGTTGTCGCATCTTCCTTTGTCATGAATGTCCAGGCAGTCGTATCACGGGCCATCGATCCGCAAAGCCCGGCCGTCCTGACAGTCGGCAAGATGTCAGCCGGCACCCGCTTCAACGTCATTGCGGAAAATGCCGAGATTGAAGGAACGGTCCGCTGCTTTGATGCGGAAACGCTGGATCATGTGGAAATGCTGCTGAAGCAATTTGCAGAGCAGACCGCCTCTGTCTACGGGGCAGAAGCCAAGGTGGAATATATCCGCGGCACGGATGCTGTCATCAATGAGGAACACAGTGCAGGATTGGTGCAGAAGATCGCGGAAGAAGCTTTCGGGAAAGAAGCGATCTATCATGAAAAGCCGACAATGGGCGGCGAGGACTTCAGCATCTACCTCGCACACGCACCAGGAAGCTTCGCACTCGTCGGCAGCGGCAATCCTGATAAAGATACCGAATGGGCTCACCACCACGGACGTTTCAACATAGACGAAGACGCACTCACAACAGGCGCAGAGCTTTATGCGCAGTATGCATGGGTGTATCTGAATGATTAGTGTGGGTGCCTGGCACCGCAGATGGACAGATTGGGTAAAAGTGTCCATGGGCGGTGCCTGGCACTTTTTTTGCCAACTCAGCTTAATCAGTATGCGTCTGAGCTATGAAAAGGAAAACGGGGGAAGTACACCTTCCCCCGTTTTTTACTCTATTTCTAAAACATAAGCCCTCACAATAATCCCATCACCAGCCGGCTCAAAATCATACTGCGGCAGCCTTTTAAATCCAAAGCCTTCGTAAAGTTTCATCGCGTTTTTCATAAAATCGCCTGTGTGCAGGCCGATTTTATGGAACCCCTGTTCCTTTGCGCGGCGGATGCATTCAGAGATGAGAGCTTTCGCAATGCCCTTGCCCTGAAACTCAGGAGCAACGGCAAGCATCCGGATTTCCGGGTAATCCAGTTCCTCCACATAACCTTCATAGGCATCAGTCCTGGCCGGAAAAAGGGCGACGCTGCCGGCGAGCTTTCCATCCTCCTCGGCAATGATCAGCTCTACGCCCGGCTGCTGGTCGGCATCAGAGGATATCGCTTTTTTCAATGCTTCCCAATGCGGCCCTGGAATGCTGCCGGTATGGGCCGAATAGGCGGAAACCCGCTGCCCGCGGATGCTCTCTGCCATGTCCTTGTCCGCATTGCGGATGATTACGCCGCTCATCTGCCATCTTCTCCTTTTTTCAAAAACTTCTCTTTCTTACCGCTGAGCTTTTCTCGTCCATGCTCTGTGTTCCAAACTGAAACTTCAGGGCCCTTTGGCAGGATAGCCGGCTCTGTTTTGTCAGTTGAGATGGTGATGGACAAATGATAGTGCTGCTTAATTGCATCAAAATCTGTTGTGTCCCCGAAGCCCGGTGTCTGGTAGAGATCGCGGGCGTAGCCCCATAGATGCGTATACTCGCGGATCAGATTCCGGTTAGTGTTGAACGCCGTGTAATAGGCAGCATCAAACCGGGCAAGGGTCGTGTACAGCCTCACATCCGAATCGGTGATATAGTCGCCGAACAGGAAGCGCCGGCTGGAAAGTCTCACTTCAAGTTCGTCAAGGCGGCTGAACAGCTTTTCATATGCCTCTTCATAAGCTTCCTGCGAATGGGCGAAGCCGCATTTGTAGACGCCATTATTTACATCATGAAAGATGCTTTCATTCAGTTCGTCGATTTCAGCTCTCAATGCTTCCGGATAAAGGTCAGGTGCATCTTCTTTATGCAAAGAGGCCCATTCTGTCTCAAGATAGTTTGTGAGCTTAAAATAGTCGTTGTTGACGGCCTTTTTTTCTTTTATATCAACCATGACCGGCACCGTCGGCCTGCCGTCATAATCAGGGTCTGCGTTTTTATAAACTTCGCTCATATATTGAATGCCGAGGACAGGATCGCGGTTTCCTTCATCAAGTGAGAATTCCCAGTCAACATGCTGAAGGCGGGGCCGCATCGGGCTGGCGGTGCCAAGGCTGATGCTGTCTTCCAAGCCAAGCACACTCCGGACAATAACCGAACGGTGCGCCCATGGGCAGGCGGCCGACCATAAAAGGCGGTAGCGCCCCGCTTCGGCAGGCAGCTTATCCGCCCCCTCGCCAAAAGGAGTCATAAACCTGTTCGTCTGGCGCTTGAAAGAGCCGTCAGATGAAATCTCCTTTGGTTTATTGCTTGAAGGCAATTCACAATTTGAACCTTGAGATGATTGTGGCAATGTACAGCATCCTTTCTTATTTAAAAAGTAGTTAAGCAGTTAAATATCTCAATCTGCTACCAGTTTAGTATAAGGGCAATTTTCAGTCAATTTTCAGCGGTGCCTGGCACCGCAAATGGACACTTACCCCATATTTGTCCACTGACGGTGCCAGGCACTGCCACATTCTTTGAAACCAAATTACAGTTTCTTTCGTAAAGAAATTAGGATGAAACAAGGAGGCTGCTATGGATCAAAGAATAAAGAAATTTGCAGATTCAGTTTTTGAAAAGTTCGGGCTGGCAGAATATGATCTCGGAAGAACCGGGTTCTATCAAGACTCGCCTTTTCAGAACAAGACGGACTATACTCTCTGTATGGAATGGTTTCCTATTGGTGCAGCTGCAGAGGGTGATGACAGCAATCCGGAGGGCACGGCTGTCATAGAAGTGCACATCCCGAGCGGCAGGACGAGGAAAGCGATATTTGCGGGCGGGAAGACATCGGCCGACGGGGTTAAATTCATGCCCGGTGACCGGGGCAGTATGATTGATTGGATTGAGAAAGAAACTGGCCTGAGCTATGGGCAGCAATTCATGCTGACGAGGGAACAGGGCAGAAGGCTTCATTTTTCAGCGGCTGTCAATGACACCGCTATCTATCCTGGTGGTTATATAGAGCTGGAAACAGATGAGGAAGGAAGGCTGATTACTTTTTCTTCATATGGAATTTTTCCAGAGGCAGGTCAGGTACAGGAAGAGAAATATGCTCTCTCGCTTGAAGACATAGATGAAGATCTTCTTAGAGAGCAACTGATATTCGCTCAATTCCCAAACCAGGAAAAAGAAAAGTGGTTTTCCCTATTTGCGATTGAGGAAGTCTTCATCAAGAATGACAGGATGAAAACGATTGAATTTGACCCGATAGGGATGGAGCCAAAGCTTATGGTCGATCAGGTAATAGATTGGGACAAGCCTTCAGACGTTCCTTTTGAACGAAAGCCTATCATAGAATCCGAAGACATTGGAGCAGACCAGGCATTCAGCGGAGAACCTCATATAGAGTCCTGCCCGATCAGGGAGGAAGAGACTGATAAATGTACGGATGCTGTCAGGCAGGTGCTCAGCCGCGAATATCCTGGCGAGTCCGGCCAGTGGACTTTGAAAACACTTCGCCGGAGCCGAGGGTGCATTGATGCGGTATTGAGGAAATCCGGGCACGATTTTAGTGTTTTTAAGCGAAAGCTGACGGTTGTGATTGATGCCCATAGTTATGAGCCGAGAAATTATATCGACAACAAGATGATGCTCGACATGTTCGACGGATACCAGGTACCAGGGGAGAAAACGGTCGATAAGGACGAAGCCTTTGAAAAATTAAAATCATACTTTTTCTTAAAACCGGTGTATGTCTATGATGTTGAGAAAGAAAAGTATGTTTTATGCGGAAAATTGGACTGCCGGCATGCAGTAGATGCTGAGACAGGCGAAATCGTCCTGCTGGATGATATTTAAAGTAGAATTTGCGCCGGAAATGCCCTTCTGATAGATATCAGAGGGGCATTTTTTCATTAAATACTTTGCAGGGGCAAGTGATTCTACAAAAAATTTCTGTTATTCTACCTAAAATTGTTATTATCCTACCAAATTTTCCTGTTATTCTACCTAAAATCAGCGTGATTCTGCATAAAATACATTTATTGGAATTCACAAGCATCGCCCGTGCCTGACACCTCAAAAAGACACTTTCCCCCATTCTGTCCACGGGCAGTGCCAGGCACTGACTTCACCAGGAACATACGTTTTCAAGGGACATGCATAATGCCGCCCTCGCCTTAATAAGATGAACTATCATCTTAGAAATGGGGCGAGAATTTGGTAAATGCGAATGGCATTGTTACAAAGGAAATCCTTGCGCGCTATGTGGAATTGAGCAAGACAAAGAAAGCTGCGGAAGAGGAGCTTGAGTCGCTGAAAAAGATGTTCAACCTACATTTTGATCAATCAGTCGGACAAAATGAAAAGGGCGAAATCACAGTGAGCACCTTCAAACTCCAGCGGCAGATCAGGAAAGCAGAGAAATTTGAGCAGGAACTAACCGTAAAAAGGCTTGAAGAGTTAAATCTCCATGAACTGATCCAAAAAAAGCCGGATGAAGGTAAAATTAAATCAGCCATGGACCTTGGCCTGCTAAAAGAAGCAGATCTGGAGGGCTGCCGTACCATCAAAACCAATGCAGCCATATATGTAAAAGAGATAGATTCCTGACCGTGACAGGCACCGGAAATGGACACTTCTTCTGAATTTGTCCACGAGCGGTGCCTGACACCGTAATAGACACCATATTAGAATTTCAATATCGCCGCCAATATTGCTTATAATGGGGTAAACATGTAGCGCGTACAGCAGGAATGGAGGCGGTGAAATGGAAAAGTCAGTTTGTATAATCGGCGCCGGGATCGGGGGTTTGACAGCCGGTGCCCTTCTGGCCAATGCCGGTTTCAATGTGACTGTCCTGGAAAAGGCATCAACCGTTGGCGGATCGGCTGGCTTTTATATACGAAAAGGACGGATGTTCCCGACCGGTGCAACTGTCGCATTCGGACTGGAAGAAGGAGGACTGCTGAGAGAGCTGCTAAATGAAGCAGGGGTACACCTCCCGGCAGAATGTCTGTCCCATCCTATGGATGTTATATTGCCCGATCGGAAAATTTCCATTTTCCAACGCACAGAATACTGGGAGGAAGAGCTCCAGCGCGTATTCTTTGAGCACCCAGAGGATGTTTTGCGGTTCTGGAGAGAGCTTCACAAAATCGGGGAAATGGTACAGGCTGTTTCCGCTTCAGGGATATCTCTTCCGATAAAAAAACTTTATGATCTAGGAAGCTTCCCAAACCTTGCCCTCCGGCGTCCTTTTTCCATGTTAGGGCTCGCCCGCTATGCGGTTTCAACAGTAGAAGATCTCTTAAAGAAGCATAAGCTCGAACATTATCTCCCGTTCAGGCAGTTCTTGGATGCCCAGCTGCTGGATGCCGCGCAGACAGATGCTTCTGAGTCTGCTTTGCTGCCTTCAAGCCTGGCCCTGACCATTTATAGGAATGGAAGCTTTGCCATTGAAAAAGGGCTGGGGCAGATCAGTTCTTCTTTAGCAGAGAGGATAGTGGAACTTGGCGGAAGGGTGGAGCTTGTTTCTCCAGTTAAGAAGGTTGAGTACTGCAAAAGTGAAAGAAAGTGGAAGGCAGAAAGCAGGAAATGCAGCGGAGCATTTGACCTTATTATCAATAACAGCGGCATTTCCTTTGGAAAAGGGACAAGCCATAGTGAAGGTGATGAGTTTTCGTGGGGAGCTTTTCGTGTTGACAGCATTGTGTCAGGAAAGGACCAAAGAAAACTGCCTTTCGCCTATCAAATCATGCCGCAAGGGGAGCAGGAAGAGTTTCACGGCCCCATCTATGCAACTCTGCAGGAATCGAGGGACGCAAGCGGGCTTACAATTGAGGACGAAATGATATTGACGATTTCTGTTCATACCGACAGCACCATATGGGCTTCATTTGGAAAAGAAGAATACAGGCGGCGGAAAGATCAACTGGCAGGCAGGCTGCTCCATGAAGTGGATAAAATCACACCAATTAAAACCCGCTTGCAAAAGGCTGAAGCTGGAACCCCTTTAACGTATCAAAAGTTTGTAGGTAAATCGGAGGTCGGCGGATTTCCCCTGACCATCCGGAACAGCATCCTCAAGCCAAAAAGCTTCCGGACTTCCTTGCCCGGATTCTATTTAGCAGGAGAGCAGGTCTTCCCAGGACCGGGTACACTATCAGCAGCGCTAAGCGGCCGCAATGCCGCGAGGGCCATTATAAAAGAACATTAACCCTGCGTGCCAGGCACCGCAAATGGACACTTTCCCCAAAAATGTCCACGAGCGGTGCCTGGCACGCATTTTTTGGTATAAAATGAGAAAAACAGAGGAGGACAACCATGAAACAATCTATCATTATGCTAATATTATTCGCCATTCTTTCAGCCGGGTGCCAGGCACCGGAGAAGATGGTTCTGCTTGATGAGCCAATATCAGAAGTGAACGTTTCAAAATCTGATGGATTCGGCGGGATGAACGAAGAAATCCTCTATTCTTTTCAGGACAAAGAAAGTCTAACCAGATTCGAGGATGCAATCACATCTGCGGTCCTGCGGCCTGGGAAGGCCGATATCTCAGATCCTGAATATGACGTGATGGTGGAATATCAGCCGGAGGGGGAGTTTCCGGCACATGGGATCCACCTGTGGCTCGGCGGGGAAAACGAGAGAAGCACCTTCATGTATATCGGGGATGATGCTGTTTATCTCACCTCTCCTTCACATACAGAGAAATTAAGGCAATTGCTCTTCCAAGAGAAAAAATAATGGCAGCTTGCTCAACTTAGCAATATAGGTCAAAAAAACCGCCATCTGCTTTTGTTATCTTAAATATGGAAGGAGGTGCCAGCAGTGGCCTACAGTTCCATCATCCAGAAAAGCATAGAGCATATTGAATCAAGCCTTCATGAGGACCTGTCGCTGGACAATATCGCTCAGACAGCCGGGTTTTCTAAGTTTCATTACCACCGGATTTTCCAGAAGGAAGTCGGGGTGACGGTTTCCGAGTACATCCGCTACAGAAGGATTGCCAACAGTGCCCATATGCTGCTTTATACAGATGAGAAAATCCTTGATATTGCTTTATACTTTCAATTCGAATCACAGGAAGCCTTCACAAGATCATTCAAAAAATATTATCATTTGCCGCCGGGAAAATACAGAAAGCTGATCGGGAAACTGGCGGAGCAAAAGGAGGAAAAAAACATGGACAAAGAACAGAAGCCAAAAGGATGGGTGCTCAGTGGAAGCCATCCGTTCAACTACCAGATGGGAATTGATCATGAGACTTTTCACAAAGGAAAATCATCAGGGTATCTGCAGTCACAGACTGTGGAAGCGCCAGGAGAATTTGCGACCATGATGCAGGAAATCAACGCAAAAAACTATCGAGGGAAGCGGCTTAAGTTTTCCGGTTTCCTGAAATCAAATAATGTGGACGGCTTCTGCAGCTTTTGGATGAGAGTAGATAATGCTTCCGATGAAGTACTGCAGTTCGATAATATGGGCAATCGCCCGATCAAGGGAAGTACAGGCTGGAATTATTATGATATTGTCCTCGATGTGCCGGAAAATAGTGCGGTGATTGCCTTTGGCGTCATACTATCCGGCAGGGGAAAAGTGTGGGTGGATGAATTGAAGTTTGAGGAAGTCAGCACCTCCGTCCCTACAACCAATATTGATTTTACAAGAGATCTTCACGAAGAACCGGTCAATCTCTCTTTTGAAGAGGAGTAGAGAATGAGGAAAAAAGCAGGCATAATCCTTGGGGCCGGCCTTGTAATTGGGATCACATTGCTGAAGCTTCAGACAGGCAGCTTTCTGTGGAATTTTATCAGCGGCCTATGGGGCTGACCAGCGTAATAAAGCCCTTCCCATTAATAGGCTGTTGACACTCTTACTTTTATCCTATAAAGTACACGAGTATGTTTTTTATTAGGAGGAAAGTATGGAGACTCAGAATCACAAACAAGTTAAAATCACAGCAGCAGATCCATCCGCGTTGGGCTTATTCGGCCTTGCCATGGTCACGTTTGTGGCGTCATCACAGAAATTGGGCCTGACAGACGGATTATCTTATATCCTTCCCTGGGCGTTTTTCCTTGGCGGATTGGCGCAGCTTTTCGCTTCGGTTCAGGATTCGAAGCATAATAATATTTTCGGGACAACGGCCTTCGGGGCTTTTGGATTGTTCTGGTTCGGTGTCGGCATGACCTGGCTGATCCAGCTTGGCTTCTTTGGAGAAGCCCTTGCCTTGGATGGAGACCCGAAGCAGCTGGGGTTCGCGTTCGTCGGCTATTTGATTTTCAGCCTCTTTATGACGGTAGGGGCTATGGAGACCCATAAGGTGCTGTTTTTCATTTTCGTGTTCATCGATTTTCTGTTTATCGGTCTATCTCTGAGCACCTTTGGCATTATGCATGAAGCGACACATATGCTGGCAGCTGTTGCGGAAATGTGCATTGCGCTTCTGTCCTTTTATGGATCAGCGGCCATTGTGCTGAATACGCATTTTGGAAAAGTCGTGCTGCCAATCGGCAAGCCATTCGGGATTTTTAAATAAAAAGAGGGTGCCAGGCATCGGGAGCAATCCCGTGCCTGGCACCTTTTTTATATAGATCTCTCCACATTCACACGTCCGGAAAAAAAGGTGGCGCCTCCGCCCATGTCGGCGATGCGGTCAGGGACGAGTGCGTTGACAAGATGCTTTTTGCCGGGGGAATCTGCCCAGAGGCCTTGGGACACTAGGACTCCCGGCAGCACACGATCCCCGGCATTCGCCTTCAGGATGCATTCGCCCCGGTCATTCCAAACTCTCACCATGTCCCCATCCAGAATCCCCAATTCCTGTGCATCCTGACTGTTCATGAACAGCTGCGGCTCTTTTTCCAGGTCCTGATGCTTTTGATTATTGGAAAAAGTGGAGTTCAGGAAATTATGGTTCGGCGCAGGGACGAAGAGGAACGGGTGCTCGCTGTCTTTTTCAAGCGGCGTATAGACAGGCAGCGGCGGATAGCCGTCCTTTGCCATCTGCTCGGAATACAGCTCAATTTTCCCGCTGGGCGTTGGCAGTTTACCAGGGAAAAGAGGCTGTACCTTACCCTTCACAAAGCTATTCTCCTTCAGCGTTTCGTAAGTGACCCCATCCAGTGCAGGATTTCCGGGATGATCGAGCGCCTGGCTGATCATTTCCGCCTCGGTGTCAGAAAAAGCCTCATCTTCAAAATCCATGCCTGCCGCCAAAAGCCGGAAAACCTCCACATTAGATTTTGATTCACCATAAGGTTTGATGACCGGCTCCTGCAGCTGCAGAAAATGATGCCAGTATGAGGTGTACAAATCCGTATTTTCAAAAGAGGAAGTCGCTGGGAGCACGATATCGGCATATTTGGCCGTTTCGGTTAAAAATAAATCATGGACCACCGTGAAAAGATCTTCTCTCTTGAGGCCGCCCCTGACCAGATTGGCTTCCGGAGCGACAACCGCAGGATTGGTCCCGTAGATGAACAATGACAGAATCGGGTGCTCTGATTCTTGAAGCGCCTGGCCGAGAAGGTTCATATTGATGGTCCGGGCCCTGCTCTCCTTCCGAAGATCCGGGCGCTGCAGCTTGAAATTATTGAGTGCCAGATACCCGCCATTGCCTTTAATGGCTCCGCCGCCTTTTTTCAGCCATTGGCCTGTGATCGCGGGGAGGCAGGAGATGGTGCGTATGCACATGCCGCCATTGTCATGGTGCTGGATCCCATTGCCGATCCGGATGAAGGAAGGGGAAATGGTCCCGTACATCCTTGCCAGTTTATAAATATCATCCACAGGGACGCCGGTGATAGCGGAAACAGCAGCAGGATCATAGGCAGCACAATGCGCTTTCAGCTCTTCATGTCCAACCGTACAGTTCCTGAGGAATTCTTCATCCGCCATGTTTTCCTCAAACAGGATATGCATGATGCCAAGGGCAAGGGCTGCATCTGTCCCTGGAAGGATGGGGATGAACCAGTCGGCAGCCCGTCCTGTCTGATTTTTGTGGACATCAATGACGATCAGCTTTGCCCCGTTCTTTCGCGCCTTTTGCGCCAGGGCGATCTGGTGCATATTCGTGCTTGCCGCATTGATGCCCCAAAAAATCATCAGCTTAGAATGGATCGTATCCTCAGGATCAATGCCGAAGCTTCCGCCCATCGTGTAGCGGTAGCCGACGGTGCCTGCCGCCTGGCATATTGTATAATCCAGCTTTGAAGCGCCAAGCCGGTTGAAGAAGCGCCGGTCCATGCCCTCGGAATTCAGCCTTCCCATATTTCCATAGAAGCTGTAAGGAAGGATGCTCTCGGGTCCTGCAGTTTGCAGAAGTTCTTTCCAATGCGAGGTAATTTCCCGAATGGCTTCATCCCAGCTTATTCTCTCAAATCTGCCTTCGCCTTTTTTGCCAATTCTTCGCAAAGGATGTGTCAGGCGCTTTTCATCGTAAATCCGTTCAGCCTTATGCCGCACCTTCTGGCAAATATGCCCCTTTGTGACCGGATGCTCCGGATCCCCGGCAATTTTAACAATTCTTCCATTCTCTTTCTGCAGCAGCAGCCCGCACTGATCAGGGCAGTCCAGCGGGCATACGCTCTTGAATATTCCATTCTCTGTATCTGCAGCTGACATCATTTGACCGCCTCTCTTATTTCGTATATTAGTATCTTAAAAGAGTTGGACAATTCCTGCAATATAAGAAAAAGCCTGCTCCGATTGGAACAGGCTTAATGGTGCGGGCAGATTAAAATTCCTTCGCTGCCGCTTTTGCTTTTTCAAGTCCTTCATTGATGATTTCCTGTGCACGGTCAGGGAATTGGTTATGGCCTTCAACGATGATAGATTCAACGTTCTGGACGCCCCAGAAGTTCAGGATGGTGCTCACATAGTTGACGGCCATTTCAGCGCTTGCCGCAGGGCCTTCAGAATAAATGCCTCCGCGTGCATTAAGAAGGACAACCTTCTTGTCTCCCAGCAGACCGACAGGGCCTTCTGCTGTATAGCGGAAAGTTTTTCCTGCCTGTCCGAGATAATCAAGATAGGTGTGCAGTACTGCAGGAACAGTGAAGTTCCAAAGCGGGAATGCGAATACCACTTTATCTGCAGCCAGGAACTGGTCCAGATATTTGTTTACCAGGTTTGCTGCTTCCGTTTCAGCTGGCGTAAGCTCCATGCCTTTAGCAAGCTTGAACATGCCGCCCATCATATCATTGCTGTAGTATGGCAGGTTTTCGCCGAATAGGTCCAGCTCAGTGATTTGTTCGCCTGGATGAGCTTGTTTGTAGCTTTCAACAAAAGCATTATAGAGCTGAACGCTTACAGCCTGATCGGCCGGGCGGGAATTGGCTTTGATGAATAATACGTTTGACATAAGAATACCTCGCTTTATTTTTCTGGGTTGCTATAGCAACTGTGAATGATGCTGTATAAGACAAACATCACTTTACCACATTCTTGGTTGTTGTAGCAACATTTATGCAGGCAAATGAACAGACTACTGGACATTTGCCTGCATTTTGCGGAGAATCCTTCTGACTTCGTTCTGCTCTTCCTCTGAAATTCCCTGGCAGACGAGAGAGTTGAACTCCTCGGTTAGGGGAATGATGTGCTCCCCGAGCTCCCGGCCTTTTTCTGTCAGGAACAGCTGGAGGGAACGGCGGTCGCTTTTATGCTGGATCCTTTGAATAAATCCCTTTTTCTCAAGATTGGATACCATGCGCGCAATATTGGTTTTATCTTTCAGCAGCCTTTCCGCTACTTCATTTTGTGTGATTCCATCCTTTTCCCAAAGCAGCATCATGATTAAATTTTGCTCGGGAGCCAGATTATAAGGCGCCAGCCTGTTCTTTACATAGCTGGTCAGCGTCAGGTCGGTCTGATGGATATAGATGCTGATGTAATCGGTAAAAGAAAGCTTCAAAAGGGTTCCTCCGTTCTATAAGTAAACAGGCTGCAGATAATCATATTTTATGGTTATGACAGCAAAAAAACAATAAGTTGAGCATCAATTTGCCGGAAGGTGATCTTTTAGTTGATAATCGGAAAAAACTGCCGATATAACCAGTATGATATGCCTATAAAAAATGAATGAGGTTATACACCCATGTTTACAGTCCGAGACTCAGAGAATATATATATTCTGCAAGGACATTATTCTGTCCCGATTGTTCTTCTTTCTATTATTATTGCCTGCTGTGCGTCTTATACCGCACTATCCATGAACCAGCGTATGCAGCAGCCAAGCTTTTTCCAGCAGAGGTTCTGGCTGCTGCTGTCTTCCATTGCCATGGGGCTCGGAATCTGGTCCATGCATTTTATCGGCATGAGCGCGTTCATGCTTCCGATGCCGATGAAGTATGATTTGACGCTTACAATCGTTTCTGTGTTTCCAGCCTTTTTGGCCTCTTATCTGGCCTTTTATATCAGCAACCGGAAGAACAGCACTCATTGGCCATCTGCTATTTCAGGGGCCATCATGGGGATGGGCATCTCAGCCATGCATTATTTCGGTATGGCTGCCATGAAGATGGAAGCTGAATACAGCTATAAGCCGGGCCTGTTTGCCGCCTCCATCGCCATTGCTGTCGTAGTATCCTATGTTGCCTTGTATATATTTTCTGTGCTGCAGAAATATATGGGCAGATTTCTGGTAAAAGCGGCCACTGCTCTTATCATGGGCCTTGCGATTACAAGTATGCATTACACCGGTATGGCCGCTGTTGTTTTTTATACAGATGCGCCATTGGGCCATGCTTTGCATGAGATGCATAGTATGGATATGAGGCTCTTGATTGGCGTCATCACGGCGGGAATCTTGATTCTCCTTGCCATTTCCGGCCTGACGAGCCTTCTGGACCGTTATGTAGAATACCGCCTGAGCTATTTTGATCCGCTTACAAAGCTGCCGAACCAGCGGCAGTTTGAACAGGATTTGAAAAACGGGGGCAAAGGATGCCTGGCCATCATCCATATCCATGACCTGGAGAAATGGAACAGCGGTTTTGGCTATTCATTCGGAGATGAAATCATCCAATCTGTCCATGGGGGGATTAAAGGGCTGCTTCCGCTGGAAATGAAGGCATACCGCATCGAAGGAAATCGTTTTGCGATGTTCGCCTCCGGGGAGCATGAATATGAAAAATTAAAGGCAGCCTTGCATAGAATCATGGCTGTATTCACTCAGCCGCTGATCATCGGAAAACAGCGGCTCGTGATAGATATGGTGTGTGCAGTAAGTTCAGCCAGCGATAAACAGCCGCATAAAGAACTGTTCTCAAGCACAATGGCTGTACTCCTGCATTCAACAACCAGGTACAAGCATGAGGTAATTGAATATAATCCCGCTGTCCATACCTACAGCTTTGAAAAGGAACTGGCTAAGGATATCACACTTGCTATGGAAAATGACGACCTTTTTCTTGTCTACCAGCCGAAAATCTCCTCAAGCACATGGGAGGTTTCAGGCATGGAGGCATTATTGCGCTGGAACCACCCCAGGCATGGCATGATTTCGCCAGGCGTTTTCATTCCCATCCTCGAGGAAAGCGGGAAGCTTTTCAAAGTCACAGACTGGGTGATTGAAAAAGTATGCCTTCAGCTGTCCCACTGGCGAAAAGAAGGGGCAGCCCTTCACCAGATTTCCATTAACATCCCGGGCCCTTATCTGACTTCAGCCAAACTGCTGAACGTTTTAATAGACAGTCTTGAGAAATATGATATCAGCAGCCATCTGCTTGAATTGGAAATCACGGAGACCAGCGTCATCCATGATATTGAGAATGCCATTCAGGCAGTGGCGCAGTTCAGGGAAATGGGGCTTTCTGTTGCCTTGGACGATTTTGGTACAGGCGTATCCTCTCTTTCGTATTTAAAAAGAATACCGATTTCGACCATCAAAATTGATAAATCCTTCGTCGACGGGGTGCCGATGTCAGAAAAGGATTCGGCCATCCTGCGGGCCATCATTTCTCTGTCCTGCTCCCTGAATTTAAAGGTCGTCATCGAGGGAGCAGAATATCAGGACCAGATCGACTTTATTGCTTCTTTAAGCGAATCGCCGCATGTACAGGGCTATTATTTTTCCCGCCCGCTGAAAGAAGAAGAGCTGCAGGACTGGATACAGAACAGACATGAAGAAGCATTGGTTTAAGAAAGAAGGCAGGCCGGACACTTTCAGTCCAGCCTGCCTTTTCTATATGCTAGATTTCTTTGAGTGCACTCTCCAGATCTCCATATCCCCTTTTGTCCTGAAGCATCGGATCATCCGTCTCGGCCGTCCAGCCGTTTCCAAGAGCCGTAAATCTTCCATCCTCCTGCTGTGCAAAAGGTGTATGTATATGGAACGTCTGATCATCCTTCTTGACCGTGCAGCCGAAATAATAGCGCCCGCCCTGGCCTGGCTCCTCATAAGTGCCTATACTGTCCGCCCCGTATTCATTCAAATAGCCCTCAAAAGACCTCTGCAAATCCGCCAGAATCTGCTCACGCGTCATCGATTCCACTGTGCTGTCTCCTTTCGTTGTTATCTGCTTTTAATATGGCTTGGTTCTTAGGTTTTATTCTTCACAGTGAATGGGTTACTTGTAAAAAGGTGTGAGATATAATGATAATTATTTGTTTTTTAAAAAAATTTGAAACCCTCAGCTGCTTCACCTCGTCAAATCACGAATTTTAAACAAGGAGGTGGGTTTTGGTGTATATAGAAGGTGAGCAGGATTTTAATCCGGATTTGGCAAAGAATGAAAATTTGGAAGAAATATTAGAAGAAATCATGGTTACATACGGAACGGAGCTTGCAACGCTTGCTTTCTCTTATGTAAAGGATGCCGGGCTGGCCAAGGATATTGTACAGAATGTATTTATCAGCTGCAGCTCCAGCCTGCAAAAGTTTAAAGGGGAGTCTTCCCTGAAGACCTGGCTGTACCGGATCACCATTAACCAGTGCAAAGACCATTTAAAGAGTGCGTACTTCAAAAGGATACTTTTACCAGGTAAACAGGAGGACAACTCAACACCTCATGCGGACAGCCCTGAGGCAGCGTTACTCGAAAAAGACCATAAAAGGCAAATCAGGGATTGTATCATGTCTTTAAGCCCGAAATATAAAGAGGTCATTTTTCTATACTACTATCAGGAGTTTACAGTTGGAGAGGTCGCCTCCACTCTTCGTATATCAGAGAATACTGTCAAAACGAGACTGAAACGGGGAAGGGAAAAGCTCGGGGCGATATTGAGAAAGGAGGACATGCAATGGGACAGGATATAAAAAGCAAAGATCTTTTTAGTGAGGTGGAATTTACTGCAGAGGACAGACAGAAGGTGCAGGACTGTATAAAAAATAGTGAAAAACCACTTTTCTTTAAATGGCGGATCAAATCGATTGCAGCAGCTGCAGTTCTCCTCACTTTGGCAGGTTCCTTGGCTTTATTCGGATCAGGAACAAAGGCATTTGCTTTTTCAAACTTTCCTTTCTTTGATTCCATCTTCAGCCTTTTTGGCGATGAAGGGCTCCAAAAGGCCTCAAATGACGGAAATGTATCGCTTTTATCTTTAGAAAAGCAGGAAGATGGGATTAAGATGAGCATAAAGGAAGCAGTTTACGATGGACGCAGACTCTCAATCAGTTATGTGATTGAATCAGAAAAGCCGATAAATAATTACTCATATAAACAAATCGATGCTTATATACCCCTTAATCATTCTGAAGAGGGTATCTCCAGAAATGGTGTAAGGGATGAACAGATTTCTGAAAACAAAGTGGCAGGCATCTCAACCTTTACGTACGATTATGATAAAGGCGAATTGCCGGATAAAATAAAGGTGGACTTTCTATATAAAGCTACAACAGACAAATCTTACAAATGGGAAAAGGACTTCTCGTTCCGGTTCCAGTTCCCTGTTGAAAAATCAGAGGATATTAAAACCATCCCTATGAATATGGTTAAACAGTGGGAAAACAAAGTACTAGAACTAAAGAGTATTAAGCTGAGCCCGCTGACTACATCGGTTAATCTCCGATATAAGGAGCCATATAACAATAGGGAGCCCTATCCGTCTCATACAATCAGGCTTATTGATGAAAATGGCAAAGTTTTAAGGAATTTAAACAATTGGACAATGGGAATGGGGACCCAGACAAAAGAAAACGGCCAATGGTACAGTGTGACTGAATACAAAGAGTTTTTCGAGCAAGTGGACAAAGGTTCGTCAACCGTAACCATACAGGTGATAAATGGGACTTCAAACAGGTTTAAAGAAGATACGCCTCTAAGTAGTACCCCGCTCTCAACTGAAGCAGCCTTCCAGATGGGAGAAATGGGCAGCATTGAAATAGAAGGGATTGAAAGGGCAGACCAAACACTCATAATTGCCTATAAATATAAAAGCTCCCTGGCGTTCCTGAATGATTTTCAGTTTATGCTTACAGATAAAAATGGGGAATTTTATCATGGCATTGAGAAGTCCCGGGAATATTTAGGAGGCGAAGCTTATCTTGTTGAAGAAGTGTTCCCGAATACGCCGGATGAAGGTCTTTTCATCAAATATTTTAATGAAAAGGCTCCCGAGCTCATAGAAGAATTCCAAATGGAAGTACCGATCAAATAATCCTTTCAGGAAAAGGATATCCCTTCTCCACTGTAGAAGTTAACTCCAACAAGAATATACAGGAGGCTGAGCAATGGAACAGGAATTCAAATCATTTCTCAACCATTATCTCCAGGTCTGGAGGGAATCCTCGATCGAAGAAATGAAAGAGCTGATATCAAAGGATTATCAGGCAAGGGAAATCCGCGGGGATCAGATTGATGATTTTGGCTACGATGAGTCGGTCAAAGGCTGGGAGCAGGGATTTCGGTATGTAAAAGAGAATGAAGGGATCTGGGATTTGAAGGAGCTTGCTGTCATTCCGCTGAAGGAGGATGAAGTGATGGCGGTCTTGTCGGCCTCGATTATTATAAAGGGAGAACGGATCGGCACAGCCAATCTCTTTTTCGATACCTTCAAAAAAGACGGAGAAGGCAGCTGGAAGCAGGCCAGAAGCTATGTAGAAACAGGAATTTCCCCGGAAAGAATCGGCACCCTGCAGCTCGAGCAGCATATCTGAAAAGGACCATGCGCAGTGGTCCTTTTTCTTTGCTATCATACATATAACAGTAAATGGAACCGCAGGAGGTGAGCTCCATGATCAATCTGGATTTTACAGGTAACGCAGTAGAATGGGCAGCCACCATATTGGCTTATGCAGCTATTGTGATTGCCGCAATCGTTTTATATAAAAAGCAGGAGGAAAAGCCCAAGGTATTAAAAATCATCCTCATTATGTTTATTGGACTCTTTTCTTTTTCAATTAACTGGCAAAGTGACGGCCTGCCCATCCGGCTGCCGATACTGCCTCTCGGGGTATGGATCCTTTACTTTTTTTCCAGGGGCAAAGAAGGGAGATGGGCAAAGTACCGGCGGTTTGCCTGGCTGGGGTTTGCCGCCAATTTTGCTTTGCTTGCGGCTTCACTTGCAGCGGCTATGTTTTACCATGGGGTCTATGACACAAAGGATCCTGCCGTCTATTTGGCCAGTGTTGAGAATGCAGAAGTGGTCCTGCTGCACCCTTCAGCAGAACGGACAGTTCTCCGCCAGGGAGCACTGCTGGAGACAGGAACATGGACCAGGGGAAATTTTGATAGTGAAGAATGGTACAGGGAAATAACGATGGACGACAATCATGATGAAAGATTTCCTTACCTTCTTTCAGGGACAGAGCCTAAATGGGGAAGCGGCCTGGAGTCAGTCATTTATATTGAAAAGGATGGGAAGGGCGTCTTGATCTCAGGGCCTGATGCTCAGATGTATTACCGGTCTGAAAAGCCGCTGATTGAACCCTATGCCAGATAAAAAGAATCTTAGCTGGCCTCTCCGCATTGTCCGTTCATCCATTATGCTATAAAATCAGAAGCAGAAGGATAATGGGGTGAGCCATGTGAACTATAAACGGATTAAACCGCGTAAAATATATGAAGAAATTGCTGAGGCGCTAATGGATATGATCAAGTCAGGAGAGCTGAAGCCGGGAGATAAGCTTGCTTCGGTCCAGCAGCTGGCTGAAAACTTCCAGGTCGGCAGGTCTGCGGTCCGGGAGGCCTTGAGCGCTCTGCGTGCCATGGGGCTTGTGGAAATGCATCAGGGCGAAGGAACCTATATCAGGGAATTTGAATCCAATATGCTGACGCTTCCAGTGTATACAGCCATGCTGATGAAAAAGGCAGATGTTAAAAATCTTCTGGAGGTGCGGAGGATCCTTGAGGTCGGCGCCGTCAGTGCTGCTGCAGAAAGGCGTACGGTAGAGCAGCTGGCTGAAATTGAATCAGCGCTTGAGCAGATGAAAAAGGCCAGCGATGAAGAGCTTGGGGAAGAAGCGGATTTTCAGTTTCATATGGCGATTGCCAAGGCGTCGCAAAATGATCTGCTGATCAGCCTGATGAATAATGTTTCGGAAATGATGGTGACCACCATGCGTGAGACAAGGAGAATCTGGCTGTATTCTACCGAAAAAGCTTTAGGCCGCCTCACACTCGAGCACCAGAGCATCTATGAAAGCATCCGGGACCAGGATGGGCCCCGCGCCCAGCAGCTGATGCTCGACCACCTGCATAGTGTGGAAGAGGTCCTGATGAAATATATGAACGAAATGGAAGAGTGAGGGCCTGCATCCGAGGGGGATGCAGGCTTATTTATTTTTTATGATTCTTTGCTCGGTATTTAGGAATCCATTAAAACCGAAAAGCGTTACTCCCTGCAAAAGTTAATATCTGAAAATTTCCTATTGTAATGTGAAAGCGTTTTACTTATACTGTTTAATAGAATAAAGTCATCTGATGACCTGTTAATATGATGAATGAATATGCTATTAAAAAGGAGAGAAAAACGATGAGTATTGGAATGCTCGCTCTCATTGCTACCATACCGATTGTTTCGGTATTTGTTTTTTTAGTCATATTGAGATGGCCAGCGAATAAGGCGATGCCTTTATCGCTGATCGTAACCGTCCTGATGGCCATGGCTGTGTGGAAGGTGCCTGGCGCCCAGATCGGGGCTGCTGCTGTCAAAGGCCTGGCGACCGCCCTTGAAGTAGGGGTGATTGTCTTCGGAGCAATCCTGCTTCTTAACACCTTGAAAGAAAGCGGTGCCATCTTTACGATACGTAAAGGCTTTATGAGCATCTCGCCTGACAGGCGCGTCCAGACGATCATCGTCTGCTGGCTGTTCGGTTCCTTCCTGGAAGGTGCCGCAGGATGGGGAGCCCCGGCGACAATTGTCGGTCCGCTTCTTGTGGCAATCGGATTCCCCGCGATGGGAGCTGTCATGGTTGCCCTGATCCTGCAGTCAACGCCGGTATCATATGGAGCCGTCGGTACACCGATCCTGATCGGCGTCAATACCGGACTGAAGGATTCGCCGCTTGTCCAAAGCTATGTTGCTGAACAAGGAACAACGATGGAGGCATACATAAACGGTATCGGCGGCCAGGTTGCCCTGATTCACGGAGTGATCGGGATATTCATCCCTCTCTTTATGGTTACGATGCTGACTTATTTCTTTGGAAAAAATAAATCGATTGCAGAAGGGCTTGCCATCTGGAAGTTTGCTATTTTCGCAGGACTCGCATTCACGGTGCCTTACGCGCTTGTGGCCAATCTCCTTGGACCGGAATTCCCGTCCATGATCGGCGGTTTGATAGGACTTGCCATTGTGGTGCCGGCAGCAAGGAAGGGATTCCTTGTTCCGAAAAAGTCCTGGGATTTCGATTCAGCAGACAACTGGGATCCTGCCTGGACGGGAACCCTCCAGGTTGATAAAGAAGATGCTGCGACAAAGCCTGTCTCTTTCCTGGCAGCCTGGATGCCTTACATCCTTGTTGCGGTACTGCTGGTGCTGACAAGACTGAAGACACTCCCGTTTGCAGGGTGGATCCAGTCCTGGGTCATCAGCCTTGAGAATGTATTCGGGACAGTCATCACAGTTGAATCCAAGCCGCTGAATATTCCCGGTGTGGTATTCATTGCTGTATCGCTGATCTCCATCCTTATTTACAGGATGAATATGAAAGCATACGGCCGGGCGGTCAAAGATTCTTTCAAAACCGTTGTCAGTGCCATGGCAGCCCTTATTTTCGCAGTGCCGATGGTGCAGGTATTCATCAATTCCGGCGTCAACGCAGCTGACTATACCAGCATGCCGCTCGCACTCGCTGAGGGCATATCAGAGGTATTCGGCTCCTACTGGCCGCTTGCAGCACCGACGATTGGAGCGATCGGCGCATTTGCGGCCGGAAGCAATACAATCAGCAATATGATGTTTTCGCTCTTCCAGTTCGGGGTGGCAGACAATATCATGGCAGCACCTGCCACAATCGTTGCCCTGCAGGCAGTCGGCGGAGCTGCCGGCAATATGATCTGTGTGCATAATGTTGTGGCTGCGTCCTCTTCTGCAGGCCTGATCGGAAAAGAAGGAAATTTGATCAGAAAAACACTGATCCCGATGACCTTCTATGTCATTTTTGCCGGGGGGATCGGCTATACAGCCATCAATGGCTTCGGCTTGAATGCAGGGACAGCCATCCTCGCGCTTGCCGCCGGCTTCATCCTCGTGATGCTGTACAAAGGGGAAAAACAGAACCGTACGGAAAGCAGGCAGCTGAAAAAAACAGCTTGATAATCGGCAGGTTCCTATAAGGGGCCTGTCTTTTTCTCAGGAAAGTATTTTAGTGTACTAAAGTCATCTGATGACCTGTTGACTATAAACCTATAAAGATTTAAACTATATAGTATCAAAAGTAAAAAAAGTGAATCAGCTTTCAAAAGAAGTGAAAGCGATAACAAGGAAAAGGTGAAATCGATGAAAGTATCATTATTTGTTACCTGCCTGATCGATATATTCCAGACTGAAGCGGGAAAAGATACCGTGGAGCTGCTCGAAAGGCTCGGCTGCGAGGTCGATTTCCCGGAGCGCCAGACATGCTGCGGACAGCCTGCTTACAACAGCGGCTATGTGGAAAAAGCGAAAGAATCGATGAAACATATGATAAAAGTTTTTGAGCATGCAGATTATGTGGTATCTCCTTCGGGATCATGCAGCACGATGTTCAAAGAATATCCCCATATTTTCAAAGGGGACCCGAAATGGGAAGAGAGGGCCCAGCGTTTGGCTGATAAAACGTTTGAACTGACGCAGTTCATTGTTGATGTGCTCGGCGTTGAAGATGTCGGTGCCAGGCTTGATGGGAAGGCAACCTATCATACTTCCTGCCATATGACGAGGCTGCTCGGAGTGAAGGAAGCGCCGATGAAGCTGCTGGGCAATGTGAAGGGGCTTGAGATGAGGCCGCTTCAGAACAGCTATGACTGCTGCGGATTTGGAGGCACTTTTTCGATAAAAATGACACCGATTTCAGAGCAGATGGTCGATGAAAAAGTCATGCATATTGAAGAATCAGAGGCTGATATTTTAATAGGCGGAGATTGCGGCTGCCTGATGAATATCGGCGGGCGGATCGAGAGGCACGGAAAGCAGATCAAAGTAATGCACATAGCATCCGTCCTGAACAGCAGATAAAAGTGCAGAGAAAGAGGGGGAATAAAAATGGCAATGAAGATTGGAGATAAGCCCTTTAAGGAACGGGTTGCCGGCGGCATCAATGATACGTTTATGCGCGGAGCCGTTTCTTCTGCACAGGGGCGCTTCCGCACAGGGCGCCTGAATGCAGCGGAAGAGCTTGGGAACTGGGAGGACTGGCGCCAGCTTGGCGAAGAAATCCGCTCCCATACAATAGAAAATCTTGACTACTATCTGGAGCAGCTGAGCGAAAATGTGGCAAAGCGCGGCGGCCATGTCTTTTTTGCGGAAACGGCGGAAGAAGCGAATGACTATATCACGAATGTTGTAAAACGGAAAAAAGGAAAAAAGGTCGTTAAGTCCAAATCAATGGTCACAGAAGAAATCAACATGAACGAGGCGCTTGAAAAGGCCGGCTGTGAAGTCATTGAAACTGACCTTGGGGAGTGGATCCTGCAGGTCGATGACCATGATCCTCCTTCCCATATCGTCACGCCCGCACTTCATAAAAACAAAGAACAAATCCGCGATGTGTTCAAAGCGAAGCTGGGCTATGACAAAACGGAAAAGCCGGAAGAGCTTGCCTTGTTTGCACGGGAAAAGCTTCGCAAGGAATTCCTGGAGGCAGACATCGGCATCACAGGCTGCAATTTTGCCATTGCAGAGTCCGGCACGGTTTCTCTTGTGACGAATGAAGGAAATGCCCGGATGGTTACGGCGATCCCGAAGACGCAGATCACCGTTATGGGCATGGAGAGGATTGTACCGACCTGGGAAGAAATGGAGGTCCTGGTCAGCCTTTTGACAAGGGCGGCAGTCGGGCAGAAGCTGACAAGCTATGTCACCGGCCTGAGCGGACCCAAGCAGGAGGGCGATGTTGACGGACCGGAGGAATTCCACCTGGTCATCGTCGACAATGGGCGCTCGAAGATATTGGGGACGGCCTTCCAGTCAATCCTGCACTGCATCCGCTGTGCAGCCTGCATCAATGTTTGCCCGGTCTACCGCCATGTAGGCGGACATTCCTACGGCTCCATCTATCCGGGACCGGTCGGGGCTGTCCTGTCGCCATTATTGGGCGGCTATGATGAATTTAAAGAACTTCCTTATGCTTCAACCTTATGTGCGGCGTGCACAGAGGCATGCCCGGTAAAGATTCCGCTTCACGAGCACCTGCTGCGCCATCGCCAGGAAATTGTCGAGAAAGAGGGCAGGGCTCCTGCCTTTGAGAATCTTTCCATGAAGGCCTTCAGCATGGGTACTGCTTCACCGGCCATGTACAATATCGGTTCAAAGCTGGCACCGGCGGCACTTGGCGTCTTTTCAAAGGATGAGAAAATTTCCAAAGGACCCGGCCCGCTGAAAAATTGGACAGATATCCGCGAATTCCCGGCACCTAAGAAAGACCGGTTCAGGGACTGGTTCAAAAAGAGAGAAAAAGAGGGTGACAAATAATGCCTGCAGGACAAATCCAAAACCGCTCATCTTTCCTGGATAGCCTGGCGAAGAATCTTGGACGGGAACGGCGCATTCATGTTGAAAAGCCGGTCTGGAAGCATAATCCGCAGTGGGAGGTCCTAAAGGGCTTTTCACAGGATGAGCTTGCCGAAGTCCTCATCAAGCAATGTGAAATCATCCATACAGAAGTGCATCGGACAGTAACAGCCGACCTTCCTTTTCTGATAACAGAACTGATAAAGGAAACAGGCGGAAAATCAGTCGTCACATGGGATGACCCCCGTTTTGAAGAATGCGGGCTCGGCAGCATGCAAAGCACCCTTAAAACGGACGGAATCGATCTGCATGTATGGGATCCCGAAGCCGGGGAAGAAAACCTCGCCATTTCAGCCACCGCCGATATCGGGATCACCTTCAGTGACACAACCCTGGCAGAATCCGGAACCGTTGTCCTATTCAGCGGCCAAGGAAAAGGGCGGTCCGTCAGCCTCCTGCCAGCCATCTACTTTGCCATCATCCCAAAAAGCACCATCGTCCCAAGAATGACCCAGGCAGCCAAAGCCATCCACGAAATCGCAGCCAAAGGAGAAGAAGTCCCATCCTGCATCAACTTCATCTCCGGCCCAAGCAACAGCGCCGACATCGAAATGAACCTAATCGTCGGCGTCCATGGCCCAGTCAAAGCTGTTTATTTGGTAGTAGATGACTTATAAGGAAAGCTGACGAAATAAAGCTGTTCAGTAATTAAAGGCTCCCAAAATCAAGTTATAAGCAGACTAAGAGTTATTTAAGCTGCATAACATTTCAGCCAAGGCTTACCATATAAATTCCGAAAACCTGCTGATTGGAGTGGAAGCACGCAGACTCCTGCGGGAGATAGCGGCAAGGCTGAGACCCCCCAAGAGCTTGCTCTGAGGAGGCTCAGCGCTGTCCCGCGGAAAGCGAAGTGCCTGAAACGGAAATCAGCAGCCCCCATTAGCAAGAGAAAAAGAGTCTATGAGTTGAATCAGATTGAAAAAAGGGTATAACCACCCAAAAGAGTTATTTGTGTTAAACAACTTTTCAATGGAAACCATGCCAAAAAATTTCGAAGACCTGTTGATTGGAGTGGAAGGCACGCAGACTCCTGTGGGAGATAGCGGCAAGGCTGAGACCCCGCAAGAGCTTGCTCTGAGGAGGCTCAGCGTCGCCCCGCGGAAAGCGAAGTGCCTGCAACGCAAATCAACAGCCCCCATCAACAAGTGATAAATAGTCTAAAAGCTGATCCTAATCGGGTCAGCTTTTTCTTAATAAGAGTAGCTTTATTTTCAAGATTCCTTCCAGTATCCTTAATAAGAAGCAAGTTTAATCAGGTAATCTAAGAGATAAAAGAGGGATCCCTATGAAACAAATACACAGCGACATCATCCAGTTCCGCGGCACCCACTATGACTTCGGCTATAAGCAGGGAGAAAAAATCAAAAACTCCCTTTCCGTAAAAAACCGCGAAGAACAATGGAAAGTAAGAAAACCGCGCTTCATCATCGATGAAAAAGAAGCAAAGGATGCAATCAAAAAATTCGCCCCCGGCACTTGGGACGAACTGCTCGGCCTCCAGGAAGCACTGGAATGGCCGATGCAGAAAGTCCTCCAGGAGTTCGGCGGCTATCGCGTCGATTATAACCGATCCGGCTGCTCCATCTTGACAGGCAGCAGCTATCTGATCCGCAACTACGACTATCATCCCAAAACCTATGAAGGCCGCTACACCCTTTTCCAGCCAACTGACCAGGGCTATGCCATCATCGGGCCCAGCCAGCGGGTCACAGGGCGGATGGATGGAATGAACGAAAAAGGCCTGGTGGTAGGCTATAACTTCATGAACCGGAAAAAACCGGGCGACGGCTTTATCTGCTGCATGATCGGGAGGCTGCTTCTTGAATCATGCGCAGATGCCGATGAAGCTGTAAGCATGCTCAAGGAGATTCCGCACCGCCATTCTTTCACCTATGTTGTATATGACCGAAGCGGGAAATCCTTTGCGGTGGAAACTTCCCCGCGCCGTGTGGAGATCCGGCAGACGAATGCCTGCACCAACCATTTTGAAATTATGAAAGATGAAAACCGCCACCATTTGGCAGACTCACTCCGCAGGCTTGCTGTTATCAAAGAAGCAGGCGTGGAAATGACCGAAGCGATGGAGGCGTTCAGACTCCTGAATGATACAGATAAAGGCGTTTTTTCTGATTTATACAGCAGCTGGGCCGGCACCATCCACACATCAGGTTATTTGCCTCAGGAAGGTAAAGCCTGGTTTGCCCTGGGCGGCGACCGGAGCCCGGTTGAATTTGACTTTGACAGATGGCTGCAGGGAGAAGATATTGATATGAAAAGGATCACAGGTGAAGTGAATACCAGCATCCCCTTCCTGCATATGGATGATCATGCAAACTGGTTCAGCAAATAAACGTTGCCGGAGGTATGGATATGAATAAGAAAAGGCTGTTCCTGCTGTCCGGTCTTATTATTACAATAACAGTCGGCATCGGACTTTATTGGCTTTATTTTTCCAAACCGGACGGACTGCCTGATGACAAGAAGCTCATAGATTATATGAACCGCTATCATTCCGACATGCAGGCCAGTGATATCAAGGCAATCATCCCAGCCGATGAAGAGCATGTTTTTGTTCCTTTTGTGAGGAAAGGCGGAGAATATGGCGCCAGCTTCTGGACATGGAGAAAGCGCGATTGGGAGCTTGATTATATAAGCTCTGCCGGGGAGCCGAAGATTTGGCGGATCGACCCGGATGACCCATCTTCATTCCGGATAGCCTGGAGCTTTTCGCCTGACAGCGGCTTAGAAAAGATTCGCTACTATTTAATGAGAGACAGGGACTTTTTTGTTTCAGGGGGAAAAGAGACTTATTTGCCAAAGGTGCAGATGGAGCATGAAACCATGCTTGATGAAGGCAGCTATGGGATGATGGAGCTGCCGGAAGAGTGGAAGTCCGTCGCGGGTTCGTTGGCGGATTCTGTCAAGAAGAGCCAGCCTGATTGGTTCTCTTTTCCTGTGCTCGGCATCCATTTTGGCTGGATTGGCTACGATGAAAATGGAAAAACCTTTTTTCCGGATGTGGGTGACAGCTTTGGTACTGGCGGTTCAAATATAGATTATATGCAGATGCTTGGGGAGAATGACATTGAACAGCCAGGGAGGAAAGAATGAAAGAACAGGATTATGACAGACTTCTTCATATTAAAACAGAAGGCGGACAGCAGGGGTTTACCCGCTCTTTCCATTATCACCGATATGAGGCGACACCTTATTCCGCACTGGATATTTTATTCGAGGATTACAAATTGGCGGGCACCGACACGCTTGTTGATTTCGGCTGCGGGAAGGGCCGGCTTGTCTTTTACAGCCATTATCTGTTCCAGGCTTCCGGCACAGGTGTTGAAATGAATGAGGATTTATATGAAGAAGCCCTTCGCAACGCAGAAACTTATGTGAAAAAAAGCAGAAAAAGCAGGGGGATGCTCCAATTTGAATGCAGCCTTGCAGAGGAATACAGGATCAGGCCGGAAGAGAATTGCTTTTACTTCTTCAACCCCTTTTCCATCCAGGTGTTCAGGAATATCATCGCAAATATCCTTTTGTCTGTGGAAGAACACCCGCGCTCTGCAGATATTGTGCTGTATTACCCATCAGAGGATTATATTTTTTTCCTTGAAAATTATACAAGCTTTGAACTGGAAAAAGAGGTAGAGCTCCCGGAAAGCAGCCATGATCAAAATGAAAGGTTTTTGATCTACAGGCTAAAGATGTGAAATCGCTTACATTTTATTTGCTGGAGATATAGAATTTATTGGAAATGATAGATATAATGGTTTCAAGATAAATAGTAAATGGGGTAGGAGAATGAATAAGAAAAAGATCCTTCTGATTAGCGGCATTGTCATCGTGCTTTTAGCTGCGGTTCTGATAGGAGCAGGCAACTACTTTTATAATGTAGCAATCAATCGGAGTGATGAGTCCCTGAAGCTCCATGGCGGCAGCGAGTCAAGAGCAGTCAGTGCAATGGCAGCTGAGGAAGAGGCGGCCAAGCTTGCTGAAGTGATGGAGTGGACGGAAAAACAGGACTTCAAGACTGTTGAAATCACTTCGGACGACGGGCTGAAGCTAAAGGCAGCTTTCCTGAAGAACCCGGATTCCAATGGCAGGGCAGTCATCCTGGCTCATGGATATAAAGGCAGCAGCGAACAGATGCCGGGCGTTACGAAATTTTACTATGAGCAGGGGTTTGACGTCCTGAAGCCGGATGCCAGGGGCCATGGCTTAAGCGAAGGGAATTATATCGGCTATGGCTGGCATGAACGGAAGGACTATGTGAAGTGGGCCAGCAGGCTGATAAAAGAGGAAGGGGCAACTGATATTTTTCTGCACGGCTTTTCCATGGGGGCAGCGACCGTCCTGATGGCAAGCGGGGAAAAGCTTCCGCCGGAAGTGAAAGGGATCATTGAGGATTCAGGCTACACAAACGTTCATGAAGAGCTATCCCACCAGCTGAAATATCTGTACCATCTGCCTTCATTCCCTCTCATGCAAGTGACGAGCGCTGTGACGAAGGTAAGGGCAGGCTATACGTTCAGCGAAGCTTCGGCAGTTGAACAGGTGAAAAAGAATAAGCTTCCGCTCTTCATCATCCACGGTGACCAGGACGAACTGGTCCCGACCGAAATGGCAGACCGGATTTATGATGCGGCGACAAGCGAGAAGGAAATCTGGATTGTGCCGGGGGCCGGTCATACAGAGGCTTATACAATCGCTGAAGAAGAATACCAGAAGCGCTTGACGGCTTTTATTAAAAAAGTGCAAAATAAGTAAGGCAGAATTGGAAATTTGATTGAATATTTACAATTTTGTGAACTATAATAGATGCAGGCATGGACTTTTTTCGTTTATCTTATAAAATATCACGAAGAGGAGGACCGTTCTGCATTACAAATTAGACAAACAAGTTTTTCATCCAGGGGGGAATAAAAATGGTCATGAAGTACTTACAGAGAATGGGCCGCTCTTTAATGCTGCCTGTAGCCGTGCTGCCGGTGGCTGCGATTTTGATGGGGATTGGGTATTATATCGATCCAAACGGCTGGGGGGCAGGAAACCCGGCTGCCGCTTTCCTGATTAAAGCTGGAGGCTCTATCCTTGATCATATTCCGGTGCTGTTCGCGGTCGGAATTGCCTTGGGAATGGCGAAGGAAAAAGATGGTTCCTCAGCTATTTCCGGATTGGTCGCCTATCTCGTTGTCACAACACTGCTATCAACTGACACGGTTGCGATGCTGCAGGGTGTAGACGCTGCCGATGTAAACCCTGCTTTTGGGAAAATCGAGAATGCTTTTGTTGGTATCTTATCAGGGATTGTAGCATCGATTATGTATAACCGCTTTGCCAAGGTGAAGCTTCCGGATGCCCTGGCATTCTTCAGCGGAAAGCGGCTTGTTCCGATCATGTCCGCTGTGACAATGCTGGCCGTGGCCGCAATCCTGTTCTTTGTCTGGCCGCTCATCTTCTCCGGACTGGTATCCTTCGGGACAGCGATAAGCAAGATGGGCTTTGTGGGCGCAGGGCTTTACGGGTTCTTTAACAGGCTCCTGATCCCAACTGGGCTCCACCATGCTTTGAACTCTGTGTTCTGGTTCGATACTGTCGGAATCAATGATATCGGAAAGTTCTGGGCAAGCGAAGGAACTAAAGGGGTGACTGGCATGTATCAGGCAGGCTTCTTCCCTGTCATGATGTTCGGTCTTCCGGCTGCTGCCCTGGCCATGTACCATACGGCGAAATCAAAACAGAAGAAAATGGCGGCATCACTGCTGCTTGCTGCAGGCTTTGCTTCCTTCTTTACGGGAGTGACTGAGCCGCTCGAGTTCTCATTCATGTTCATTGCGCCTGCTCTTTATGTCGTGCATGCGGCATTGACGGGAATATCCCTTGCTGTTGCGGCCTTCTTCCATTGGACAGCAGGCTTCGGATTCAGTGCAGGGCTGGTCGACTTTGTATTGAGCCTAAAGATCCCTATTGCCAACCAGCCGTGGATGCTCCTGGTTCAGGGTCTCGTATTTGCAGTCCTGTATTATGTGCTGTTCAGATTCCTGATCACCAAGTTTAACCTATCCACTCCTGGCCGGGTTGAAATGACTGAGGGAGCAGAGGGCGCTGAAGGCGGAGAAGTATCTGCCCCTGCGGCAGGAAGTGAAAAATTCGCCATCATGGCTGCTAAAATCTATGACGGCCTCGGCGGAGATGCGAATGTTACATCTGTAGACAACTGTGTGACCCGCCTTCGCATTGAAGTGAAGGACATGGAGCAGGTCGACCAGAAAAAGATTAAAGATACCGGGGTTCCGGGAATCAATATTGTCGGTCCTACAAGCATTCAGGTCATCGTTGGCACATCAGTGCAATTTGTAGCCGATGAAATAGAAAAGATCAGGAAATAACATTGAAAAAGCCGGGCGATGCCTGGCCTTTTCTTCTTTTCTCTTTATATATGGAAAGGGGAGGGGATGGTATGAAGGAAAAAAAGCATAGAAAAAGAAGGCAAAAAGGGAGCATGCATCCTTTTATTGTCTTTACTCTTCTTATGATAGCTGCTGCCATGATTTCTCTGTGGGCCAATGAAGGCTACAGCAGCATGGGAGAAGGGTAGATAGCACTGATTCGCCGGAATTTTTCAGGAGGGCCGTTTCCCTTGACCGCTTTCTAGTAAGCTATGGAATTCCGGTCAAAAGAAGCGGGATAGCGCCAAAGGACAGACAGAGGTTCTTTTCTCAATATGGCCATCCAGGAAAGGACTCAGACGTTGACCGTCATGCTGTGCTGCTGAGAGTTTTGGAGAATTGACGGCCAGCTTAAGCATGGCAGAGCTGGGCCCCAACTCTATTATGAGTGTTGTGGTCCATAGACTGTGCAGGACACGCCGCGAATTAGCTATCTCTAAACAGAGTCCATCACATTTCATCCCTTGATACCTCAGGTAAAATGGTTCATAATCACAAATAGAAGAAAGGCGTTTATTAAGAGGGGGGCGGATGGTGCTGAAGGATACTTTACGGCAGATTGAATATGAAATTGCGATGCTTGTGAGGCTGACGACTGCCCACAGTCCGAAGCTGGGGAGCCTTGACCGGTCGGAGTATCTGCTGCTGAGTGAGATTTCTGCGCATGAGCCCCTGGCAATCAATGCACTGGCAGAAAAGCTGATGCTGAATCTCTCTACAGCGAGCAGGCAGATCGCCGTTCTCGAAGGAAAAGCTTATATTGAACGTTTCCCGGATGAACATAACGGCCGGATCAGCCTGGTCCAGCTGACAGATAAAGGACGGGCGGTGCTTCAGAAGGTGAAAGAAGCGCGCCAGTCTGTTTATGGGGAAATCTTGAAAGACTGGTCACCGGACGAGCTGGCAGGGCTGGAAGCCAGCCTGACAAGGCTTAATAAAGATTTCAAACTATGGGGAAAATAATACGGATGAGGAGAGAGCCGCCAAGGCTCTTTTTTTGTTGGAAATTACCTGTTGCAGAATCACTGTAAAGTTGTATAATACAATATATTGTCTATAAGTTGTATAATGCAACTTGTAAAAAGAAATATAAGTTTTGAAAGGAGGATCTGCTGTTGAGTCAACCTGTCAATATTTCCGGCTCTGATTCGAAAAAGATGGCCATTCCGCCATATTTGGCCATATCCATTCTGACCATCTTTTCTATCGGGCCGCAGTACTTTTTAAATTTATCTTATATTCTCAATCAGGGGATCATTCAAAACGGCCTGAACCTTGGTTCGAATGATCTGCTGCTGCCGTCCACATTATCCAATCTTGCATTTGCGTTCGGTGTGCCGCTAGGTCCGGTGCTGGCAAGGAAGATCGGCCTTAAGAGGAACTATCTGACCTTTGTGCTGGTTTTCCTGCTTGGCTCTGTACTGGACGCGCTGTCACTGGGCATTACAACATTGACGGCCGGCCGGATCATACAGGGAATCAGCGCCGGCATCCTTTTCCTGACGATTTTGCCGGTCAGCCTGACTTCTTTTCCGAACAAAATCCGCAATACCTTCCTGCTGATGGCGATTGGGGGACTATTCGGGTCGAGTGCTGTCGGGGCATTCTTTGGAAGCATTTCGCTCTCATCAGGCATGTGGCGCTGGCTGTTTATCCTGAACATCGTTTCAAGCATTTTATGCCTTGTAATGGGAAGTATTTTTCTTCCATCAGCACAGGATGAGAAAAAACATAAGGAGCCGCCTGCGGATAAAAAAGGGATTTTCCTGTTAGGGTTATTTATCCTAAGCCTCGCCTATCCCCTTTGCAATCTGATGGAAGAGGGCTTCTCATCGATCAGGATCTGGCCGCTGCTGGTTCTCGCCGCCATCATCATGCTCCTCTTTATCTATATTGATTTAAAATCGGAGAATCCGCTGGTTCCGTTTGGCTCTCTCAAGGCAGCCAAGCCGGTGTCAGGCACTATCATGGCAGTCGCGTCCCATATTTCACTCATTTTTGCCCTTGCCGGGATCAATGGGTTTCTCCGGAATAATAAAGAATTGCCATTTGAGTATCTATCGCATTTTTATTTCTGGTTTTTCATCGGGATATTGATCACAGCTATCCTGAAAACTTTATTATATGACAGGCTTGGAGCAGGCATTCTGGGGACAATCGGTTCACTGGCTGTCATTTACGTCAGCTGGAGATGGATGAACATCACTCCTGATATCTCCCTTCATGCTCTCTATTTCCAAATCGCCTGCCTTGGGGCAGGGGTCAGCATGGTGCTGGTGGCAGGAGCACTTGGGACGGCCCTGGCCGGGGACATCCATAAAGCCTCCAAGCGGTCAGTCACCCTGCATTCGATCAGGAATTTTGCCGGGGCAGTGGCTGCTCCGTTGCTCGGCTGGTTCATATACAGGCAGAATGCGTATCATTATGAAGCAGTCAGGAACCACGCAAGTAAATATGAACCGGAAGTACAGGCGGAAATGGCCAGGATGACAAGGCATCTGATGGAAAGCGGATTGCCATTGGCCAAGGCGAAGAGCATGGCATTCTATGAATTGGTCGTTAATGCGAAAAAGTCGGCCATCCTTACGGCATACCATGACCTGTTTACGATCATGCTGGGAATCGGCGTCATCATGCTGCTGGCTTCCATCGGCAAGATTGCGACAGGGAAAGGGCGCTCGCTTGTCCAAAAGCAAAAAAGAATTCTTCTGCCCGCTCCGGACAGCCGGCAGGCACATAAATAATAGAGGTTACCTGAGAGGAGAAAGATGAATGAGTAAAGGACGTTTAATCCTGACAAATATTATTGGCATCCTGGTTGTGTTCGCATTGATTGCAGCAGGTGCTTATTACTATTACCAGAATGAAAACTATGTAACAACGGATGATGCAGTGGTATCAGCCGATATGATGCAGGTAACGGCACCGGCATCAGGGATGCTTGCAGAATGGAAGCTGGAAGAGGGGAAAAGTGTCTCCGAGAATGCAAGCGTCGGAAAAGTAGCGGCAGGAGAAACTTCTGTTCCTGTCAGCAGCTATATGAACGGCACGGTCATCCAGAATCAAGCCTATCCTCATCAGATGGTCCAGGCGGGACAGGCGCTGGCAGTTGCTGCAGACATGGAGCATCTTTATATTACGGCCAATATTAAGGAAAAAGACTTGAAGGAGATTGAAGTGGGAGACAGTGTTGAAATCAAGGTTGATGGAGATGGGAACACATTATTTGATGGAGAAGTAGAGGAAATCGGCTTTGCCACCAATTCATTATTTTCTGTGCTGCCCCAGCAAAGCTCCAATGGCAGCTACACCAAAGTGACCCAAAAGGTCGCAGTGAAAATTTCCCTGAAAAATGCTTCAGACAAAGTGCTGCCGGGGATGAATGCGGAAGTGAAAATTTCGCTCTAAAAGAAGCGATTAAAGGAAAAATGCGGGGAGGAAAGGCAATTGAAGATATACGTGGTTTACGATAGCGAAGGCATGCATACGGAAGCCCTGGCCAGGTCCATTGCTGAAGGCGCCCGGACGATAGAGGGAGCAGAGGTATTGATTGATCATGTCAGCCAGGCAGATGTGTATAAACTCCCGGAAATGGATGCCATCATATGGGGATGCCCGGGCCATTTTGGAACCATCAGCTCAGGCCTGAAGGCGTGGATTGATAAGCTGGGCTATTTATGGGCGGAAGGAAAGCTGGTCAATAAAATCGGCGCGGTTTTCTGTACAACGGCAACCACTCACGGCGGCCTCGAGGCAACGATGCTCAATCTGATTACGCCCATGCTCCATCAAGGGATGATTATTGCCGGACTGCCTGCCAATATTCCGGCAAATGCCTTATACGGCTCTTATTATGGTGTCGGCATCACCTGCCCGATTGATTCAGACGAGAAGATATCAAATGAAGGGCTGGAACTCGGGAGAGCCCTCGGTGAACGGGTTTCACTTCTGGCCAGACGGCTTGATGCCGGCAGAGACGGAGCTGGTCAGTAATGGCCGGCATCATATTTTGCCTTTTGGCTGCTTTACTCGTGGCTGCCAGCCTGATTGCTGCCAATCTAAACTCTACACGCAGACATGGTCAGCTGGAGGAGAAAAAGAGTGCCAGCCAGGCAGTGCTCCAGGCTCCTGAGGAACATCCTGCTGAACCCGTTCAGGATGCAGGGGAAGCAGCAGGCACACCAATAAAGCCTGCTGCGGAAGATGCAGAACGGATGGAAGACCATGCATACCGGCAGGCCCTGCAATCTTTTATGAAGGAAAATGAGAAAAAGCAGGATTCCTCTGACAGCAGGATGGATGACCAGGCATTCCGCGGTGCCTTAAAATCACTGAACCAGAAAAAAGAAAAGTAAAGTTCAACCCGCATCTGGCAAAGGATGCGGGTTTGCCTGATTTTAAGGATTGCCGGCTGAAAGTTTTTATCTGCACATGAAATAGTGGCATTAAGGGGATTCTTTTTAATACCGAGCAATATATGTTGACTTTTTTTCACCAGTGAATTAATCTAAGTAACGTTGTTTGAATTAAACCGATAAAAATACTAGGAGATTGATGCACACATGAAGAAGTACGCACTAATTTTACTCACATTTGCATTAGCGATTTCCCTTGCTGCATGCGGAAGCAGCGGCGATGGAGACAAAGATACAGCGAAAGACCAGAGCCTGTATGACCAGATCAAGGAAAAAGGCGAAATCACTATCGGGACTGAAGGAACCTATGCCCCGTTCACCTACCATGATAAAGAAGGAAAGCTGACCGGTTTTGACATTGAAATTGCAGAAGAAGTGTTCAAGCGCCTTGATATCAAGCCTGTGTTTGTTGAGACTAAATGGGACGGCATGATTGCCGGACTTGATGCAAAACGCTATGACCTGGTTGCGAATGAAGTAGCCGTCCGTGAAGACCGCCTTGAAAAATACGATATGTCAGATCCATATATCGTTTCTAAAGCGGTGCTGATCGTTCATGAAAATAATGATGAAATCAAGACGCTTGATGATTTGGACGGCAAAAAGGTCGGGCAGTCACTGGACTCAAACTACCGTAAAATTGCTGAAGAGCATGGGGCTACGAACACGGTGGTAGAAGGCTTCAATCAATCAATAGATCTGATAACATCAGGCAGGATCGATGCGACACTCAACGACAGCCTATCTTATCTTGACCTTAAGAAGCAGCGTCCTGAACTTCCTGTAAAAACAGTTTATGAAGAAGAGAATGCAACTAGCAATGCCTTCCTTTTCCGCAAAGGCAGCGATGAGCTTGTCGAAGCAGTGAACGGAGCTCTCGCAGAAATGAAGGAAGACGGAACATACCTGGAAATTTCAAAAAAATGGTTCAACACAGACGTATCGAAATAAAGGATCTGATATAGATGTTTGATGAACGCGCAGAACGAATTATAGGAATCCTCGCTGATTCCTTTTTTCCTATTCTAAAAGCCGGGATCTATTTTACGATCCCCCTCACACTGATTACATTTGCCCTCGGCTTGATTCTTGCGTTTTTTGTGGCCCTTGCCCGATTGTCCAGCATCAAGCCGCTTGTCGCACTGGCCAGGTTTTATGTTTGGATCTTCAGGGGAACCCCGCTGCTGGTCCAGATTTTCATCCTGTTTTTTGGACTTCCAAGCGTAGGCATCACACTGGATCCGTTCCCGGCAGCTGTGATTGCTTTTACCTTGAACAAGGGTGCATACAGCTCTGAAATCATCCGGGCGGCAATTCTTTCCATCCCTAAGGGGCAATGGGAAGCGGCTTCTTCTGTCGGGATGACCAGGAGCCAGGCGATGAGGCGCATCATCGTTCCCCAGGCAGTCAGAGTCTCACTCCCTCCGCTCGGGAATTCTTTTATCAGCCTGGTAAAAGATACTTCCCTGGCAGCGACCATCACGGTTACCGAGATGTTCCAAAAGGGGCAGCAGATTGCGGCAGCCACCTATGAACCGCTGTGGCTGTACATCGAGGTTGCTTTTATTTATCTGATTTTCAGTACAGTCCTGTCTTATTTCCAGAACAAGCTTGAAGACCGTTTTGGAAGAAGCGTCGCAAAATAATGGAGGTGCCTGAATGATAAAGATTGAAAACCTGTATAAGAAATTCGGCGAACTGGAAGTACTGAAAGGGATCGACCTGTCCATCCCGACCGGGAAAACGGCCGTTATCATCGGCCCTTCAGGATCCGGGAAGACAACACTTCTCAGATGCATGAATCTGCTCGAAACTCCTGATGCCGGTAAGATCGAGCTTGGAAACAAAACGCTCCAGTTCGGGGATTCTGCGAAAATTAAAACGGCGGAAATGGTAGCCTTCCGCAAGCAGACCGGCATGGTATTCCAGAATTATAATCTCTTCCCGCACTTGACCGCGGCTGAAAATGTAATGGAAGGCCAGATGGTCGTCTTGAAGCGCTCGAAAGAGGAAGCGCGGAAAAAAGCACTGGGCCTCCTCGAAAAGGTGGGGCTCAAAGATCGTGCCGATAATTACCCGCACCAGCTGTCCGGCGGCCAGCAGCAGCGGGTCGGCATTGCCCGGGCAATGGCGATGGATCCGCAGGTGCTGCTCTTTGATGAACCGACATCAGCTCTTGACCCGGAACTGGTAGGAGAAGTGCTGAAGGTTATGAAGGATCTGGCCAAAGAAGACATCACAATGGTCATTGTTACGCATGAAATGAGCTTTGCCCGCGATGCGGCCGATGAAGTCATCTTTATGGACGGGGGCGTCGTTGTCGAGAGGGGAACACCAGAGGACGTATTTGAAAAATCACAAAACAAACGGACACAGCAGTTCCTGAACAAAGTGACTGCCCGATAAAGTAGAGGCCCTGCACAGATGCAGGGCCTTTGTTTATAGAGTTTTGCATCACATACAGCAGATATATCTTTTTACTATGAAAAATGGTAGATTTAAACTCAGAAAAGGAAGGGGGCAGGGGTTATCAGGAAAATAAAACAGATTTTATTCGTCACAGCCGGCTTTCTGGCCCTGGGCCTTGGCATCCTTGGCATCATCCTTCCCGTCGTTCCGACCACCCCGCTGCTTCTGCTGGCTTCATTCTGCTTTATGAAAGGATCGGAAAAGTTTGAAGCCTGGTTTAAGCAGACAGGTATTTATAAAAAGCATCTGGAAAGCTTTGTGAATAAAAAGGCGATGACACTAAGGCAAAAGTTCACGATCCTGCTGTTTGCCGACATTATGATTATCATCGCATTCTTTTTGACAGACATGACAGCAGTCAGGATTATACTGATCATCATTGTTATTTATAAATACTATTATTTTTTCTATAAAATAAAAACCTTGCCTGAATAAGGCAAGGCTTTTTCATTTTATCCTCATCTTTCAATAGGCAGACCGTCTCACCAAACACCAGGCTTGACGACCATGAACCAGAGCATGGCCGAAAGAAGGATGATGTAAATCCAGACAGTGCGGTTAAGCTCGGCAGCTGCTTTTTCCTTATCGGTCCCTTCTTCCCGGAATTTCCGCAGCTTCGGAGTGAAGGCGCGCGCCAGGAAGAAGAGGGAGAGAAACAGGATGATCAGGGTCATGCCAACCCAGGAGGTGCCCCATGTCCATGGTCCGGCTGCGATCAAAATCACGCCGGATCCTACAAGGACGTGACCGGAGTGCTTGGAGAGCCTGACAACGGACCGGAAAGTATCCATATAAGCTTCAAGCTCGGCACCGGCGGCAGTCTTCAGCTTCTTCACAATCGGGAAGAGGATGAAGAATGGCCCGATTGACATAATCGCACTAAGTACATGTATGTATATAACAGCCCGGTAGATTAAATCCATTGAGTCTTACGCTTCAGCCGGTTTGAATTCGTGGACCCATACCTTCATATGCGGAAGCCAAGGCATTCCTTTATGATACGAAAGGATTGTCTGCTTATAATCCTCGACAGAGCCGAAGCCTTCCTGGCGGGCATGTTCGTCGGTAAGCTCACCGAGAGTCTGGCTGTAAACGGAAGTCACGATGAATTCTTTATCCTTGAGCACCATGATTTCCCCGATATCAGCATACCTGCCATTCCTTCTCGTAGCTGTCTTTTCTCCTTTTAGTACCTTCTCGATATCCGCCGGTACCGTAACGAGTCTTTCAATGCTGCATGTTTTAGCTGGCAATCCACTATCTTGGTGTGTCATATGATTCCCCTTTCAGTTTTGTGCCCTTTAACTTTACCACATTTCACTCGGTGCGGTGAGGGCAATTCAGCTGTCAGAAGAAAAATACGGTCCCCGCATATAATACGGCAGTAATACCGGCGGCAATCAAAGCAGGCTTCAGCTTATAGCGGGCATATTCAATGACAGACAAATTCAGGATCCGGGCGATCGTATTCGTATCGTCGCTCAGCGGGGAGGCAAATGCACCAAAGGTCCCGCTGGCAAAGACAGCGCCGATGACGAGCGGAAGATAGATCCCTGAAGCAGCAGCCATTGAAATCCCGAGCGGCATCAGGATGCCCCAGGTGCCCCATGCCGACCCGATGAAATATGAGATGGCTGCTCCGAATAAAAAGAGCAGCGGCACAACGATGGATGGAGGAATCCAGCTCGAATATCGGGTGACAAACGCGGAAAAGCCCAGCGCCTCTGTTACGGACGACAGCCCCCAGACAACCGCGAGCAGGACGATGACTGACATAAGGTCATTCCCGCCGATCACGAAGCTGTTCAAAAGATCGGACGTCTTCGTCTTTTGGAACCGGAAAAACAAAAATGTAAATAAAACAGTAAATACAAGGGCAATCAGCATAGCATCCATCACATCCGCTTTAATGAAGGCAGCGGCAAAGCCCCCTGCCTTCTTATAGCCGTCCCACCATGTGAATATTAAAGTCAGAACAACAACAAGCGCAAGCGGTACCAACAGATTCCACGGCTTTTCCGGCAAGTCTCTCCCAACAGCCGGGTCGCAAGTATGCCAGTCATCTTCATCATCGCCGGAATTTCCGATCTTTTCAGGATTGCTGTCCTGCGTTGACTTTGAATGATGGAAGAAGCTCAAATAAATGCCGAGAAGAATCATCACAAATGAAAAGAAATTAAAAGGGATGCTCCTCAGGAACAGATCATAAGGATCGGCATTTATGTTCTCATTGCTGACAGCAATATCGACAATGGAGGTCATATAGCCGACAAAGGCTGTAGCGATCGGTATCAGGACAATGATGGGAGTTGCTGTGGTCTCGATAACAAAGCCAAGCTCCTGTGTCGACATTTTCACTTTTTTCAAAAGTGCCCGCATGATCGGCGCAATCGTGACGAACCGGAAGCTGGGGGCCGAAAAGGTCCCAACCGTGGAAAGGTAAGTGAGAAGGAGTGCCTGCCTTTTATTTTGGATCCTGACTGACGCCTCCTCAACAAACCCCCTGATGCCTCCGGAAATCTTGATCATGCCGACAAGGCCGGAAAAAGCATAAAGAAAAAGGATGATCTTAATATTATTTTCATCTATGAGCCCTTTAACGAGAAAACGGATGAGCGTCTCCAAGCCTCCTGCCAGTGTCGGCTGAAGAAGGAAGGATCCGGCGAGAAGGCCGGCAAAAAGGCCTGGAAGGACCTGTTTGGTTTTTATGGCAATGGGTATCGCAATCAGAAATGGAAGGATAGAAAACCAGTCAGTCTGCACAATCATTCACCCTGTCTTTTGTCATAGTGTTAGATTGCCGAGGTTGGGAAAAAATTATTCCGATTGTGGGCAAGGTTTCCTATATGAACTTCCATTGACATATAACCATAAGGTGTTATATTTTAAAAGTGTAACCAAAAGGTTGTATATTTGTCGGAAAAGGAGAATCATTATGGCAAAAGCAGATGATATTGTCAAGGTCATCACCATTGAAGCACCAATTGAGAAAGTATGGTCAAAGGTAGCCTCTTCAGAAGGAATCGCGGAATGGTTCATGCCGAATGATTTCAAGCCTGAACTGGGCTGTGAATTTCATCTTCAGTCACCTTTTGGGCCTTCTCCATGCAAGGTGACCGAGCTTGATCCGCCTTACAGGCTTTCTTTTCTCTGGGACAATGATGGATGGACTGTTTCGTTCCTGTTAAAAGAGAAGGACGGGAAAACAGAGTTCACTCTTATCCATGCCGGCTGGAAGGAAACCGGTGAAATCCTGCCAAAGGCCCGCGAGGCGAGCGGCGTTGTCAGGGAGCGCATGAGCGGCGGCTGGTCAGGCATTGTAGAAAAATTGAAGAAAGCTGTGGAGTCATAATGTCCGCCCCGGCACAAAAATACGATGTTTTCCAGGCTGTGGCCGATCCGACGCGCCGCGAAGTCTTAAGGCTGGTTGCAGAGAAGGAGCGTCCTGTATCAGAAATTGCCGGCCATTTTTCCATTAGCAGAACTGCAGTGGCCAAGCATCTCCATATCCTTTCAGAAGCGAAGCTGATCAAGGGGCGAAAGGCGGGGAGGGAGAAGCTTTACACGCTCCAGCCCGAAACCCTCGCTGAATTGAGGGAATGGCTCGCTTATTTCGACCGGTTCTGGGATAACCGGTTATCGGTGCTCAAGCATCTCATTGAAAATGATAAAAGCACTTATCTGGAGCACAATGAAAAGGAAGAATAGAATGAAATGAAGCAGGCCATTCAGACTGGCCTGTTTTTGAAATTTTCCCAACCTATTTTATGATGTGCTCACCCTCAAAATATAGTAAACTTGAATTTAGGCTATTTTTACTATAAGTGTTATCAAGAAGAGGAAGTTAGAGCAGATGAAAAATGCCAAGCTCAAAGCCATCATTGTAATATCAGCAGGATTGCTGCTATTGTTTACTATTTTCAACATGTATATATCTTATGTAAGCATAAAAGGCTCTACCGTAAGGTCCATCGCCAGCCAGACGCTTGAAACAGCCAAATCTATTGCAGATACCATGCCAGTCATCATTTATGAGGAGTTTCTGGAAAATCCGGAAAAAGGGCCGGAATATGAAGCTATCAAAAGGTATCTGGAGGATGTCAGGAAGAAGACAGGCTCGCTCCATGTGTATACCCTCCTCATTGATAATCCCGAGGTTTCGAGGGCAATGATAGCCGGGCTCCCGCCAGGTGCCGAAGAGTTTCCAATCGGCGGGATCTGCACTGTACCTGAGGAGCAGGTGAAGCTGGCCTATAATGGGAAGCCTTTTAGTACCGGCCTCATCCAGGATCCCGAATATGGAGAGTATTTGACTGCAGGCGCGCCAATCAAAAATTCGGAAGGTGCAACCATTGGGTTCCTGGCCATCGACATCAGCGCGGAAATGATCGGAAGCATCAGCAGCAAGGTGCTGAAAGGCAGTTTATCCAATCTGGTCTTCAACGGAGTCTTTGTACTGTTTCTCCTCGCAGCATTCATCTTTATCCAGCGCTGGTACCAGCGCGAGCTGAAAAATGAAGTCGGTGAGACGGAATATACGTACCAGGCAGAGTTTGATTCGCTTCTTTCCTCAGTCCGGTCATTGAGGCATGATTACTCAAACCATATCCAGGTGCTTCACGGCCTGCTGAAGATTGAGAGCTATGATCAGGCCCTTTCCTATCTGACGGCCCTATCCAAGGAAGTGCATTCCATTGAATCCATCAAGCTCGATACGGTCAACCCCGGGCTGGGGGTACTGCTTGAAACAAAAAGGCTGCTGGCGCAAAATTACGGCATCGAAGCCAGATTTTCCGTTTCTGAGGACTCTTTTGATCTTATTAAAACAACAGACCTGATTAAAATCCTCTCTAATTTGATAGATAATGCCATAGAGGCTTCCCTTGAGCTTCCTGAGGAAGAAAGGAAGCTGTCAGTATCCTGCACGGCAGGTGAAGGCCGCTATATGTTTACCGTGACAAACACAGGCCCCTGCATAAATTCATGGGATAAAGAAAAGATTTTCGAAAGCGGATTTTCAACGAAAAAACCGGAAAAAGGCAAAACAAGAGGCCAGGGGCTGTTCATTGTAAAACAGATCACCAGCCGCTATGGCGGCCAGGTTACCTTAGATTCACATCATTCGGTTACTTCTGCTAAAGTGGTCATTCCTGCAGCTGCTGGAAAGAGCCCGGCAAAATGAAAAAGGATAAAATCCCATGGGATTTTATCCTTTTTCTTATACAGAAAATCCACCCTCGAAAGGATGGACAGGAAAGGGAAAAGGGTTCTTATTTTTGCTTTCTCGGATATTGACTTGCCGCTTGGCGCTTCATTTGCTCTTCGCGTTCAGCATCTTTTTTGAACGCTTCCATTGCTTTGTAAAAAAGCAGGCTCATCTCTTCCGCCTCCCTGTGTAATGATTAGATATTCCACTCGTTCCCGGTGTGTTTTCCTGTAAACTTAAATCAGGGATTTTTTTGAAAAAAGATTGGACGCTGATCATTTTTCGCCTTACTATAAAAGCAAAGAAGCCTTGATGGGAGGAAAGTAATATGGCTGTACTGGAGAAGCTGACGTTTGTCTCAGGCTATGAAAAAAACCGAATATTGCGCAAGAGTTTTAATGAACTGGCGAAAGAGACTTTCGGCATCCAATTTGAGAACTGGTTTGACCTCGGATACTGGTCAGATAAATACATACCCTATTCTTTTGCTGACGGAGAAAAAGTGGTGGCCAATGCATCGGCAAATCTGATCGGGTTTTCAGGAGAAGGAAAGGATTGGAAGGCTGTCCAGGTGGGCACTGTCATGACGCATAAGGATTATCGCAATCTAGGGCTGGCAAGGCAGTTGATGGAACGCATCCTGGAAGACTATCAAGGAGCGGATTTCATTTACCTTTTTGCCAATTCAACTGTGCTCGATTTTTATCCGAAATTTGGGTTCAGTCCGGTAGAGGAAACGCAATATTTCATTAAAGCCAACGCCGACAGCAATCAAAGCGAGATCCGCAAATTGGATGGCAGAAATCCGGAGGATCTAAGCTTCATTTATGAGATGGCAGGCAGGAGAACCTTTCCAGGCGGGTTTGATGCAGTCAACACAAGAGAGCTGCTCATGTTTTACTGCCTGAATGTGTTCCATGATGACATCTACCACCTCCCGGAAGATCGGGCCATTGTACTCGCCAGGCAGGAAAAGGATGTCCTGCATGTGTATGATATCATTTCCTCTGAACCTGATTGGGATCCGGCCGGCCTTGCCGGAAGGCTCGCAGGAAAGGAGACAAACAGGGCAGCGCTTTATTTCACCCCTTCTCCAAAGACCGATGTGCTGGAAAAGGTGAAGTATCAAGACAGCCATGTTTTATTTGTAAAATATAATGGCGAACATAGCAGACTGCCGGCAGAGTTTAAGCATCCGCTGACAGTCCAGGCATGAAGAAGGCGTCTCCTTTTTTGGAGACGCCTTCTTCACTGGCTGCGGGGCAGAAACGCCCTCCTATTTCCCGACTTTAAAGCTATAGACCGCCATGTTGGTCCCGTTTTCGTCTTTGATTAGACCGCCCTGCAGCTTTTCGCCTTTTTCGCCGTAGGTTTCCTTGATATAGGATAAGCCGTTGCCATCAGTGGGGTCGAACATGATTTTGACTTGATAGGATTTCAGATCTTTGATTTCGGTCATCGGGTTGGAGATGACCAGGCGGAAGGATCCGTCAGGCAAGACATCGGCACGGTCATTGAAGCCTGTGATGATATAGCCTTCTGCACTGACGCCTCCTGTAACAGATGCTCCTTCCAGAATATTGCTTTTGCCATTAACGTAAATGAAATCTTCATCTTCGGTCACTTCAGTTTCCATCCGGATTTGAACAGCTCCGTAATCATCGGGCTTTGACCATTCCGGTTCTTCAATCATGACCGTGCTTTCCGGCTGGGACAGGTCAATTTCACTCACAGCGATAATCTGCTTCTGGTGTTCTCCGCCTTCCTCATCAAGCCTGACGAATGCCCCTTCGAGCTTGCTGCCATCCACGGAATAATGCTCATTCACCTCATCGCTGCTGGCAGAGGGCTTGAAAATGATTTTTGTATAAATCACCGGATATTTATAATCATCCGGGATGCTGTCTTCAAGTGTGAAGCTTCCATCCTCTTCGACAAGAGTGGTGCCGGCGCTTCCGATGATGGTGCCGTCTAGCGGATCGGTATAAAGGAAAAGCTTTGAACCGGGTAGAAGATTGGTGGTGCCTGTGACTGTGATGTTTTGATCTTTCCGGTGGATTTCGCCTTCAAGCTTCACATCATAATCGCCTGCATCCTCACGCGCTGTAAGCACCGTAGTTTCAACAGCCTCTTTATCACTGTCCTCATCCTCAGCAGAATCCTGATCTTCCTTTTGGGCTGCCTCATCCTGTACAGGCTCCTTTTTGCCTGCTTCCTCATCCTGACTGTTCCCGCAGGCAGCCAGCAGTACAACAAGAATGACTAGAATAAGAGAATTGATTTTCATAATATGTTCCTCCGATTATAAGATAACAATCCCTATTGTAAACGGGAGGAAGGAGCTGCTGAAAATAATAATATCCAAATATTAGAAAAATAAATCAATCTTCCTATTATGAGGTGTGAATTTTATTACTAAAGTCATATAAAATACTCGCTTGTTGAGGCGAGTCGTGCAGAGATAGGTTATTCAGGCATCCTTTGGATTCAAATCGACGAGTCATGCATAGATAAGCTCTATTCGGTACATGACTAGGCCTCACCGCGACGACTCATGCATAGAATGTCTGCTTTTTAAATATAAGGACCGGTTTCAAGCCGGCCTGTTACGCATTAAATTGCACTTATCAATATACAGGGCCTGTCTAAAATAAGACAGGCCCGATTATCTTACCCAAAACTCATATCACTCGTTTTCCAATTCTTTATACAAACTTTTCAGCTCTGCCTCGATTGCCTGGATTTGTTTTTCGAGCGGAGACAGGTTTCCGTCGACAGATTCCATTTTCTCCAGATCGTTTTGGAGCCGTACGTAATCAAGCTTAAGATCTTGTATCTTGTATTCTATTTCAGCTTTTTTCATCCTGATCCCTCATTTCTTCCATCTACTCTGAAATATAACGTTTACAGAAGGGATGGGCAACTGATATGCGTTTATGTATTTAAGCATAGATAGCGCTGTTTAAGCGTACCGCCAAATTTTTTCATATCTAATTGCAAAGCAAGTCATAGGCGCCTGCCTTCAAAGGAGGACACCTATGGCTTTTTATAGAGAGGCTTCTGTCAGCGCACTGGCTTCTTGTTCGGTCAATAGGATAAAAATGGTTTCTTTCCTGTTCATCGCCTCAAAAGTAAAATCGATTTCCAGCAGCAGGTAAAATTGCCGGTTGATCCTTACAACACAATGCTCCCCGATTGACGCAATGTTCATGATTTCACATCCTTTACGGATACATATAATGCGCTTTGGGGGAGAAAGGTGTGGACAAAGCAGAAAAAGGGGCAATGCCACCTTTAATGCTTACTGTCCAGGATGAAGGACATTGCACGCGCTCAGATTGTTGCCGTCCGGGTCTTTGAAGCCAAACCCGCCCATCCCGTTTTCAGGATGTACATTAAGCGGACCCACTTCTACCTTTTTTTCCTGGAGCCAATCTCTGAACTCTTTAAGAGATTCTGTATAAAAATCAACAACGGTGTGGTCGACCCCTGTATATGTATTATGGAAAGACAGATTTCCTTCACTGCCAGTCTCTACAAGAAAGATGGTCGGCACCCCTTTGGCTTCAAATGTCAGCATGGCAGCTTTTTCCCCATGAAAGTGAACCGAGACACCGAATATTTCTCTGTAGAACGCTATGGACCTTTCAAGATCTGAGACAGGTATTTCAATCGTGGCAATATGAGATACAAATTTTTGCATGGTTATCCTCCTTAAAAAATGGTCTGTATAATAATTTGCCATTGGATATGCCATTTCCTTCCTGCAGAAGAAAGTTTGACAGCCCAGAAGGTTTATATTATGATAAAGGCAACAGTTAAATAGTCTCCTAAAGGGGAGTAGCTTTTACAGCAAAGTCGTCATTTCGGAGTTTTCTCCCGGCTTTGTTGGCAACCATGACGTTGTTAGCAAGACCTTTACCTGATTCGGGTAAAGGTCTTTATTTGTTTATTGAGCCTTTGCCGGATGTGGCAAAGGCTTTTTTTCTGTTAAAAATTTTAAAAGGGGTGTCAGGCATGAAAAAGAAGAAGTTCCAGTTTGAAGAATTGATCAGGAAGAACAAGGAAGAGCTTCTGAAGGACAAGAGAGAGATTGAAAAAATTGAAAAGCGGCTGGATGAGAGGTATGCAAAATCGCAATAAGGAGTGTGAAGCAGCATGAAATTTTTCCGGAGAATCAAGTTTCTGTTTAAATTTTGGAAGGTCATACCCTTTCTGAAAGATTTCTTTTTATCGAAGGAGGTTGAGGCCCACAAGAAGGCGCTCGGCATCCTGCTCGTTTTGACGTATGCCTTTTTCCCATTCGATCTTATTCCCGATTATCTAGCTATCCTTGGAATCGTCGATGATTTGGCAGTGGCTGGATTTGTTGTAGAGCGGATGATCAAGATGGCGCCGGATTCACTGAAATTAAAGCATGGAATAGAAAAATAATCAGATTAATAGGAGGTTCAAAAAATGGATTTTGCATTATTAATGGAATATGGCTGGGTGCTGCTGCTCCTGGTAGCCATCGAAGGGCTCTTAGCCGCTGACAATGCGCTCGTACTGGCCATCATGGTCAAGCATCTGCCTGAAGAGGAGCGGAAAAAGGCATTATTCTACGGTCTGGCAGGAGCTTTTGTCTTCAGGTTCGGCTCATTATTTGTCATCTCATTCCTGGTCGACGTTTGGCAGGTCCAAGCGATTGGTGCGCTTTACCTGTTATTCATCTGTATCAACCATATTGTCCGTAAGCTTGCCGCCAGAAAATTCGGAGCGAAGGAGGAGGAAGAGGGAGAAGAAAAGAAGAAATCAGGCTTTTGGGTAACTGTTCTTAAGGTAGAGCTGGCTGATATCGCCTTTGCTGTCGATTCAATCCTTGCTGCTGTTGCCTTGGCGATCGCGCTCCCGGATTCAGGGCTTCCGAATATCGGTGGACTTGACGGAGGAAAATTCCTTGTCATCTTTGCCGGAGGTTTCATCGGTCTTATTATCATGCGCTTCGCAGCCAATCTGTTTGTCGGGCTGCTGCATTCAAGGCCTGGCCTCGAAGTTGCCGCATTCCTGATTGTCGGCTGGGTAGGCGTTAAGCTGTCTGTGTACACACTCTCACATCCGGCGCTTGGGGTACTGGCAGAAGGATTTGCCAAATCTTCTGAATGGAAAATCACGTTCTATATCGTGCTTATTTTAATTGCAGTTGGCGGCTGGTTCTTTTCGAAGCCGAAGGAAGAGGCTGTATCTGAAGGTTAAGTGGAGTTTGCTATGAGCCCTGGTTCCAGGGGCTGGAGGTTAGACCGCTATTTCTGGTGAAAAGGGAAATGGCGGTTCCAGCATGAGGAGGTAGAACCGCTATTTCTATGAAAAGCGAGAATAGTGGTTCCAGCATGAGGAGGTAGAACCGCTATTTCTATGAAAAACAAAAATAGTGGTCCCAGCGAGAGAAGGTAGAACCACTATTTCTGTTAAAACGGAAAATAGTGGTTCCAGCGAGAGAAGGTAGAACCACTATTTCTGCGAACACGGAAAATAGTGGTCCCAGCGAGAGAAGGTAGAACTACTATTTCTGTTAAAGTGGAAAATAGTGGTTCCAGCGAGAGAAGGTAGAACCACTATTTCTGTGAAAACTGGGAATAGTGATGCTAGCAGCTAGAACCGCTAATTCAACGAAAACCAAAAATAGTGGTTCCAGCAAAAGAGGAGGGCGCTGCCTTCCTCTTTTTATACGAGTTTGGCAGTTTGTAACATTTTCCCAAGAGGATAAGGGAATCGCATGCTATAATGAATTGATTGACTATTCCCGCAATAAGGGTGAATTTATGAACCAATTCAATTGGAAGCTTGCTTCACTTCTCCTGACTGGCATCGGCATTTCCAGGCTGGGGGATTTTATTTATCTAATTGCTATCAATCTGCTTGTTTTCGAGATGACCGGCTCGGCTGCAGCGGTCGCTGGCTTGTGGATCATCGGGCCGGTTACAGCTGTGCTGATGAATTCCTGGAGCGGGGGAGTTGTTGACCGGAGCAATAAAAAGAAGCTGATGATCGTTACGGATATCATCCGGGCTGCCGGAGTCGCGGTTATCCCGCTGCTCGGCAGTGTGGAACTGATTTATGTCTGTCTGTTTGTCATCAGTCTTGCAAAGGCATTTTTTGCACCAGCATCGACTACATATATAGCCATGCTGGTACCCGCAGCTAGCCGGAAGCGGTTCAACGGGATCAGCAGCCTTGTCTCATCCGGGGCCTTCATTGTCGGCCCTTCCATTGCTGGTGCGCTGTTTTTGATCGGAACCATTGACATGGCCATCTACTTGAACAGCCTCTCATTTCTTGTTTCGGCCATCATCATCATGTTTCTTCCTGATGCAGATAAGGATGCCTCTATGCATGAAAAGAGGAATGCGCTCGAGCATCTTAAAGAGGACTGGCGTGAGGTGATCACCTTCAGCAAGAAAGAATCCATTGTTTTTGCCGTCTATGCCAGCTTTCTTGCGTTTGGCCTGTTTTCCCTTGCCCTGGATTCACAGGAGGTTGTGTTCATCCAGGATACAGTCGGGCTGTCCGAGGCTGACTACAGCTTCCTGGTCAGCATCACAGGAATCGGCTTTGCGCTTGGAGCCCTGTTGATCACCGTTATTTCCAGGCTGCTGAGCATCAAGCAGCTCATGGCCATCGGGATGCTCATGGTCTCAGCAGGATATATGGTTTATGCTTTATCCTATTCATTCGCGATGGTCACTGCAGGATTTTTGCTCCTTGGCTTTTTTAATGCCTTTATGAGCGCGGGCTTTCAGACGTTTTATCAGAATAATATCCCCATCTCCATCATGGGGAGGATGACGAGTGTATTGACCGTCTTCCAAAGCATTGCCCAAATCATTTTCCTGCTCGGCATCGGGATCATCGGTGATATCATCCCTCTGCGCTATTCAACGATCGTCCTTGCCGGAGCAAACCTGCTGCTTTCTTTTTATGTCATCTGGCTGGCTTTGAAGCCTGGGATGAACCAGTATTTTTCAGAGGACGAGAGGGCAGAGGCAATGTAAAAACAGACAGGGGGATTATCCTGTCTGTTTTTTCACTAAAACGAGTAAGATTCACCGTCATCAGGCACCAGCACATTAGAAGAGATTCCCTTGTCCTTAATAAACTTCTTGAGTTCGTCCCTGGACAATGTCCAATGATTGACTGCTTCCATGTGGCTTGCAATGATTTTAGCCTTAGGGGCAGCCTTGCACACTTCATATACATCATCCTTGCCCATCACAAGAGAGCCGCCCTCAAGGAACTGATTATCTCCCGCATTTACTACAATGACTTCTGGAAGATGTGCATCAATTTCCTCCTGAACATCTGCATTCCAGACAGTATCTCCGGCTATATAGAGTGTTCTTTCGGAAGGATGTTTAAAGACTGCACCGCACACCAGACCAGCAAGCTTCAGAATTTCTCCCCTGCCATGCTCGCCTTTCGTTTTTATCAGATGGATGTCTTCGAATACTGTATCCTCTTTAAGGACTTCTACATTTCGAAAACCGTCACTTCTGACTGAACTGGCATCTTCCTCATTTTGCACGAACATTTTAATATCCTTTGGAAGTGCGTTTTTGGCTGCATCATCATAATGATCCAGGTGAAGATGGGTTAGAATGACTGCATCTGCCTGACCAACTATTTCATCAATAGAAAATGGCAGTTTGGTTAAAGGGTTTTGCTGTTCCTGCCTGATAGAATTAGGGAAGGGGGAATAAGTACCTTTCTCTGCTAAAAATGGGTCGATTAAAAACTTTTTCCCAGCGTAATGGACAACCAAAGTTGCATTTCGGATTTGTTGTATAATCATATTGCACAGCTCCTTTTCCATAATGTAAGTATAGTTTATAATAAGACCCTTTTGGCTTTACATAGATTAAATCAAGTCTTTAAGCACATTCACTTGATTAATGAAAGGATTTGTTGGGATGTTAGATGGTACGGATAAACATATTATAGAAGAGCTTTCAAAAAACAGCCGCATAAAGATGAAAGAGCTCGGTGAAAAAGTCCACCTGACCGGACAGGCGGCCTCAGCCAGAGTTGCAAAACTGGAGGATTCAGGGGTTATTGAAGGATATACCATTAAAGTAAATAAGGAAAAGATGGGTTACCCAGTTCATGCCATCCTTCATATTTATACGAAAACCGCCAATCATCAGCCGTATTTATCTTTCGTTAAGAAACAAGAACAGTACATCATCCATAACTATAAAGTGAGTGGGGAAAGCTGCTATCTGCTTGAATGCAGATTCCCATCCAATGAAAGATTGGATGAATTTTTGACGGGACTCAGCAATGCAGTGAGCTACAAATTATCTATCGTTATCAGCAAATAGAAGAACAAAAAGAGAAAAGCCCCGCCAAAGGCGGGGCCTCTCTCATCAGCTTGCATTCTCCATCACAGGCTCCGGCTGCTCCTTCGTCTTCTTGGGAGAGCGGCTGAATAAGCGGTACACAGCCGGAATCAGCAGAAGTGTTATAAAGGTAGCGAACATCAGCCCGGAGATGAGGACTGTTGCCATTGGCGCCTGATAGTTTCCGGATGTGCCGGAAGCAAGGGCCAGCGGCAGCATTCCGCCAGCTGTTGTAAGGGTCGTCATAAAGATTGGGCGGATCCGGTCCTTTCCGGCCTGAATGAGTGCATCAGTGATTGCAGCTCCTTCTTTGCGCAGCTGGTTGGTCCGGTCCAGCAGCAGGATGGCATTGTTCAGCACAATGCCGATCAGCATGACGATTCCCATTGCCGACATGACGCTCAGCTCTTGCTGGGTCAGGAAGAGCCCGATGATGACGCCAACGATTGTCATCGGGATGACTGACATGACGATGATCGGCTGAACCAGATGATTGAATTGAACCGCCATGACAAGGTATACAAGGAATATGCTGATGGCAAGGATGAAGACCATATCCTTGATCAGTTCCTGCTGCTGCTCCAAATCTCCGGCTGCAGATAAAGTGTAGCCTGCCGGTGCATCAAATTTCTCGATCAGTTTCTGTACATCACGGTTGATGCTGCCAAGATCCCTGTCTTCAATATCAGCCGAAATAGATATGAATCTTTCACCATCTTTATGGGAGATTTCATTCGGCGCATCGATCTTCCTCAGGCTAATCAGCTCTGACAGCTTCTTTTCTCCTCCGGCAGCAGGGATGGAGAGCTTCATGAGCGCCTCTTTAGTTGCCGTCTTTTCGCTCCATCCTAAAATGAGGGGAACAGATTCTTCATGGAGTGAAACCTCGCCAAGCGGCATTTCCATAAAGGACTGTTCAATGAATTGCTTGACCTGCAGTCCGGACAGTCCGGCTTTTTGAATTTCGTCTTCCTTTAATTCTACGATCTCTTCAGGTGATGTGCGTTTCATGGAAGAAGTAATAGCGACGATTCCATCTATTTTTCCAAGTTCCTTTATAAAAGAATCGGAAACAGTCTCCAGTTCTTCAAAGCTTTCGCCCTTCAAATTAACTTGCACAGGATAGCCGCCGCCGCCTGACATCGCACTCTGGACGCTTTCAATTGGCAGGGTATCCTCAAGCTCGCGCAGCGCCTTCATGATTTCCTCGTTGACCTCCTTCTGGGATTTTGTAATATCATCCCCTTTGGTCATATTGATGATGGTGTACATCATACCGCCGCTGTCCATGACATAATTGGATTCTACATCCTTGATTTTGCTCAAGCTTTCATTCATTTCTGCGGCAACCGCTTCTTTTTCCTTGATGGATACACCGGTCTCCAAATCAACCATCAGCTCGGAATAGCGGTTGAACACATCCGGCATGATTGTCATCGGTATTTTTGGAATAAGCAGCAGCGAGCCTGCAAACATGAGGAAAAAGGCTGCAATCACTGCAAAACTGTGGCGCTTTTTCTTTACAGTCCAGTTAATCACCCTGCTGTAAAAACGTAGCAGCGGTCCTTCCCTGCGGGCTTTCTTTTTGCTGGAAATTTTTAAGAACTTCTCTGACAGGGAAGGGATGACTGTGAATGAAACCAGTACTGAACTGATCAGTGTGATTGCAACAACTGCCGACAGTATGATCATGAATTGGCCCATTTCTCCGCCCAGCAGCCCGATCGGCAAAAATACGACGATGGTAGTGAGCATACTTGCGATTACGGCTGCCGATACTTCTTTCGTTCCTTCCAATACGGCCTCAAGACGGGCTAGCCCCTGCTCTTTTTTGCGGTAGATGGATTCCAGAATGACGATGGAAGAGTCAACCATCATGCCGATTCCCAATCCCAGGCCGATAAGTGTCAGCATATTGAGGCTGTATCCGAACATCCACATCGAGGCGAAAGTCAGGAGTACGGAGGTCGGAATTGAGATTCCGACAATGAGAGTGGCCCTTAAGTTCCTCAGGAATAACAGGAGAATCACTACAGCAATGATGCCCCCAATGAGGATGTTGGACGCGACGCCGTCAATGGATTCCTGTACATAGTCAGCCTGCGCAACCATCTCATTCAGCTCAAACCCTTTGATCAGCCCTTCTTCACGGATTTTTTCGATTTCCCCGCGGACAGCATCAGCCATTTCGATCTGGGTTGCATCCGAAACTCTCCCGACCTGGACAAACACAAGATCCTTGGTGCCATTTTTCCAGACAAAAGAGGAGCTTTCCTGCGGCGCTACTGTAATATCAGCAATGTCACCAAGCTTGATGAAGCCTGAAGGAGAAGCAATTTTAATATTCCTTATGTCATTTTCTGAACCCGGCTTTGTATTCCAGCGGACAGAAGGGGATTCCTTTTCCAGCTTGAGCTGACCGAGCGTCGCTTCGCTGTTCACCTGCTGGATGGCAGCCATCACCCCGGAAGCATCCAGTCCTTTTTTCAGCATGTCTTCCCGGTTTAAGAGAATGTTTACTTCATCCTCCTCCATGCCGGAAAGCGATACATCCCTTACTTCAGGCAGAGCTTCAAGCCGCGGCTCCAATGTTTCCTTTGCAAATCTGGTTATGTCCTCAAGATTGCCGTTCGACAGATCCAGGAAAAATTCATAGCTTTGGCTAGCGCCGTATTGCCCCATTTCTACTTCCTTTACAGCAGATATCCCGGCAGTGGAAGAATTGATGACAGATTCCACTTCTTTGAAAACCTCGTCACCCCGGCCCTGCTCAAAGGCCATTTGGATGGAGCTTCTTCCGGCAATTGTAGTGGACGTTACATCTTCAACCCCGTCGAGCCCTTTTAATTGCTGCTCAAGCGGAGTGGTAATCGATCGCTCAATTTCTATCGCAGGCATTTCTCCCGCATTGATCTCTGCATAGCCGCCATCCATCTTCATGGCAGGCATGAGCTCCTTATCAAGCTCAAGAACTGCATAGCTCCCGGTCAGCAGGACCAGGACTGCCACAAGTCCAACCAGAATCTTTCTTTCAACGATAAATTTGATCAGTTTCATAAGTACTCTCCTTTTAGTGAAATGAAAATATGGATCTTTGCTCCCAAGGGATAATCATACAGAGCAGTTGTAGAAAATAATACATTAATTAGTAAAATTTTCTTGTTGAAGGGGTAAATCCCATATCCTTCTGTTTTCCATCATAAACTCAATCAGTCTAAAGCGGATTGAGCCTCAGACATATTTTGACTAAGACTTGGGACCTAGAAAAGAGCAGGGCGTTTGCAGGCTCGAGGGGCTGGCGTTCAGCAGGGTGTGAAGGCTAAGGCTTTATTTGCGGCTTTGAAGATATATTTGCGACTTTTGGGATATATTTGCGAGTTCCATATATTTGCGACCTTCCTGAATGCTGGCCAAAAACTCGGCAACATCTGCATAACCAGTATTCCGCCGGCAAAAACCGCCTCCTCGCCGGCAAAAAGAAATAGACACAGCTCACAGCCATGTCTATTTCTCAGTGTTCCTACAGCTGATAGGCAGCTGCATTGAGGGGAATGCGGCACTCACGCTGTTCCTGTGTGCCTCTTGCTGCAGGGGTTGGCCCGAAGTGGGGGATGTTTCCGGCGATGAATCCTGCTTTTTCGACCAGGAAATCATCATCCAGATCAATGGCGGAAACGGAGATCTCTTCTTGGCCGATTTCAATGACACGGACTGCCTGCTGGTCAAGGCATGCGGATTTTTGTACAAAGGTCCAGTTGTTTTGCTGCACGATGGAGTCTACATGGGTGTGGCCGTTGAAATAAACGCCAAGCCCTTTCTTTTGGCTCAGCACTTTCCACATGTCGATATCCCGGTGGATGGAGCCTTTTTCGCCATCTGAGCGGGTTGTTGTGTTATAGACAGGATGGTGGGCAAACACAAGAAGCGGCTTGGAGCCGGAAGCTGCAACAACAGTCTCGAACCAGTTCAGCTGTTCTTCATCCATCCAGCCGCCCCAGTCTTCATAGTTCATTTCCCTCGCCGTATCAAGGAAGGCGAAAACTGCTTTTTCATTTTCGAAAGAGTGATATTGTTTCTGGCCGGTGATGGCGAGCACTTCTTTCTTTGTCATCGCATATACATCGTGATTGCCAAGCGCATGGTAGAAGGTGCGGTCTTTTTGCCTGATGATGCTGTAGATTTCCTCAAGCTCGTTTGGAAGGCCGAAATTAGTGAGGTCACCGATCGAAACATGAAAATCAGCCTCGATATCCAGGAAGTAGTTCATGAATGTTTCATAGAAAGCTGTACGCGCTTCTTTGAGTCCCAAAACCTCTTCGTTGATTGCCGGGTAATGCAGATCTCCAATCATTGCAATTTTCATCTTTTATTCTCCCTTCGTATGTACTGCCTTTCACTTAGAACAGTAATGGCCGAATATTAAGAAAAATGACGAGGAATGTAAAAATCAGGTTAAAGAGCCTCCCGGTTACTTTTTATCATAGAGGATTATGATACTGTAATAGGGGAAAGGACAGGATCACGGACAGCAAATCTATTTTCAGAATAGGAGTGTTATGGTGGCAGCATTGGCAGAGAAAGCGGAATTTCTGGAACGGCTGGAAGCATGCAGGAAGATTGCGGCAGTCAAAGAGCCCTGCGGAATTGAAAAAGCAATCAAGTATAAAGATAGAATCAGCGCTGTCTTCCTGATGACCGGCAATATTATGTCTGTAAAGAATTATGCAGATCTGTTCAGGAAGGAGGGGCTTCCTGTTTTTATCCATATAGAAAAGATCGGGGGATTAAGCCTTAACAGTGAAGGGCTGGATTTCATCGCCAATTATGTCAAGCCGCTCGGCATTGTGACCACAAAGCCGGGACTTGCGGCAAAAGCTAAGAAGCGGCGCCTGATGGTCATCCAGCGTGTATTCATGATAGATTCGGAAGTATATGATCATGTGCTGGAGCTGAGCGGACCTGATGGCCCTGATATGATTGAAATCATGCCTTCAAGGCTTCCTCATATCATTCAATCACTCTCGGAAAAGCTGCCGGTGCCGGTGATCACGGGAGGGCTGCTGACGGAAAGGGAGCATGCAGAAGAATCGCTCTCATGCGGGGCTGCGGCGGTCACGACCTCCAATACGGGAATCTGGAAGGAAGATTTGAGCAAAACCGGGCACAAAAATGCGAGAATGCCTGTTTAATAAAGATTTACAATTCCATAATACTATCTTAGCAAAAGGGATGTAACATCATAATCGACAAGTACATAGAAAACAGGTTCAATGCAGAGAGACCTCAAACACGGAGAGTAGGGATTCCGTTTGTTTGAGGTCTCTTTAGTTTTTTGGGAGGTGAGGAGGCAGGCCAGTACCTTTGCCATTTTCTTGAAAGCTTTACAGCTCCAATCTTGCTTAAGCTGAACTACCTGATGCAAAGTGCTAGATCACAATCCATTGAAAACGGGGGAATATGAAGTGAAGAAAATATCCGGTCTTATCGTAATGATTTTTATGCTGCTGATGGCAACCGCATGCTCAGGCACTAATTCTGCCGGTACAGAAACGAAATCTTCGGGGGACAATACCGCATCTGCCAGTGATGACAGAATCCATATCAAATACTGGTATGCGTGGGGAGATAAAATTGGCGAGAATAATGAAAATCTCGTCAAGATGTTCAATGAATCCCAGGACAAGATTTATGTAGAAGCAGAATACCAGGGGACTTATGATGAGCTTCACTCCAAGACACAGGCTGCTTTTGCCGCCAAGAATGCTCCTGAAGTCACTCAGAATGAGATTGCTTCCATTGGCGTTTTTGCTAAATCCGGCATGACACAGGACCTCACGCCATTCGTTGAAAAAGATGATATCAATATGGATGACTTTAACCCGGGGCTGATGGGGAATTCCTATGTGGATGACAAGCTTTACGGCCTTCCATATCTGCGAAGCACACCGATTCTGTATATGAATACGACCATGCTGAAGGAAGCTGGGCTTGATCCGGCAGGGCCTAAGGATTGGAAGGAATTCGAAGAATATCTGACTGCCCTCACAAAAGAAGGGAAAACGGTCGGGATGACCATGCCGGTCAATATCTGGATGTATGAAGCATTTGTCGCACAAGGTGAAGGGCAAATGATCTCTGATGATGAGAAGAGTGCTGAATTCAATGGAGAAGCAGGTGTTGAAGCGCTTGAATTCTGGAAAAAGATGGCCGACAAAGGCGTCATCAAGGTTCCTGGCGGCGAAGCAGCTGCAGAAGTAGCCAAGCAGGATTTTGCCAACAGCCGTTCTGCCATGGCTTTCTCTTCTACAGCCGATCTTTCTTATAATTTGAGCGTGGCCGAAGAACAGGGCTTTGAGCTGAACACTGCTTTCATGCCTGCCAATAAGGTGAATGGAGTGCCGACAGGCGGTGCCAACCTGGTCATGACAGCCGGTCTTGATGAGGAAAGGCAAAATGCCGCATGGGAATTCATCAAATGGATGACGGCAAAAGAACAAACCATTTATGCCAGCGAATATACTGGCTATCTGCCAAGCCGCCTTTCAGCTGTAGATTCTGAAGAAATGAAGTCACTATATGAGAAAATGCCCCAATTCAAAGTGGCTGTCGACCAATTGCAGTATGGTCATGCCCGTCCGATGGCAGAAGCCTATCCTGAAGTGGCTAAAATCCTGACAGACCAAATCTCCAGGGTCATGCTTGAAGATGGCCTTGCTCCAAAAGACGCCCTTGATGAGGCAGCAGAAAAAGCCAATCAATTGCTTAAGTAATCATTAATTGCATCAGGCTGCCGGGGGAGGGATTCAGTCCTTTTCCCCGGCATTCATAAAGAAAGGGGAATGCAGAATGACTTGGCACAAAGACATTAAAGTGGCCATTTTCGACTTGGACGGCACATTATATCAGGATTATGCTTTTTTAGGGAGATATATCAGCCACATGCTTGGCAGCCGCTTGCAGGGACAGGAACTTCAGGCGGCCATCGATGAAGCTTATATGATTCTGGAGGGAAAGCACCCGGTGAAGTTCGGCTATTTGTTCTGTCATGATGGAAACAGGGCATACAGCCATGATGGGCTTGTCCCGACAGGCTGCTTCGGATGGGATGGAAAGGAAGGGGTACTGAACCAAGAAGAGATGGACGGACTTTTCTACATAGGCGATCCATGGGGGATTGCAGCCATTCTTGCAAAAAGGCATGGCGTCCATGCAGAAGAACAGCTGAATGCGTTCGAAACAGTCAGGAAGGAAATGCTTGCCGGACCCCATCAGATCGAGGTGTTCCCCGGCTTGATTGAAGCGGTAGGCAAAATGGGTGCTGATCGCAAGATTTTTATGACCAACACCCCATCTCCTTCTGCTGAAGAATTTGTCAGCTTTCTTGGGCTGGAAAATCTGTTTGATACATACATAGTGGATGCACAGAAGCCTGAGGGCATCAGGGGCGTCATGAAAAGGCTGGGGGAAGAAGGCTATCAGCCCCATGAAATCTTATCCGTCGGGGACAATCCCTTCAATGACCTTTACCCGGTGAAACAGCTTGGGGGCAGGACCTGCCTGATTTCCGGGTATGAGCATGCCGGCTCAGAGGAGTGGGACCATTCAGTAAAAACAATCGAAGAGCTGGCCGGATTCTTGAGGCTTTTGGAGGCCGTTCCTTCAGGGACTCTCTAGGATCCTTGTCTGGAGAAAATCCAATACTCGAAAACAGGAGATGAAAAGGCATGGCTGAAATCAGATTGGTGAACATATCAAAAACCTATAAAGATGAAGAAATCATCAATGATTTGAATCTGACCATCCGTGATGGATCCTTCACAGTACTGGTTGGCCCATCCGGCTGCGGTAAATCAACGACATTGCGGATGATTGCAGGACTGGAAAAGGAATCAGGAGGAGAGATTTGGATCGACGACCAGAAAGTGAATGATCTTGCCCCCGGAAAGCGCGGCATTGCCATGGTATTTCAAAACTATGCTCTGTATCCGACCATGACGGTCAGGGGAAATATTGAATTCGGGCTTGTGAATAAAAAGGTTCCTAAGCAGGAACGGGAACAGCTTATTGCTGAAATATCAAGGATTGTCGGCCTGGAGGAATATCTTGATAAAAAGCCGCAGAACCTTTCAGGCGGACAAAGGCAGAGGGTAGCGCTCGCCAGGGCCATGGTAAAGAAGCCGAAGGTATTCATTCTGGATGAGCCCCTCTCCAACCTGGATGCGAAGCTGAGAGTCCAGATGAGGACAGAGCTGATCCAGCTTCACAAGCAGCTCGGCACCACCTTTATATATGTGACGCATGATCAGGTGGAGGCCATGTCGATGGGGGATGAAATCGTCATTTTGGATAAAGGCAAAATCAAGCAGGCTGACAGCCCGATGGCTATCTATCATGATCCAGAGAATATCTTTGCCGCGAGCTTTATCGGAACGCCTCCCATGAACATAGTGGAAAAAGCCCTGCTTTCTGATTATATGCCGGCTGTAGACGGTGACGCAGCCTATATTGGATGCAGGCCTGAGCATATGGAAATCGTTACGGCGGATACCTTTGATGCGCACAGCATCATCCTCCCTTCCAGGGTGGCCGCGATGGAAACACTTGGATCTGAGACCATTTATACCGTTCAAAATACGGCTGGCGTTATGCATGTGAAGAGCTTTCTCGATCCGATGCCCCATCTGCAGGATGTGCATGTAAGGCTTCCATATGAAAAGCTTTACTTTTTCACGAATGATGGAATAAGGAACAGGTCAGCAAGCATGAGCATGCAGGAGCCTGTACTGGTAAAAGGGGGCCGCTGATATCATGATGAATAAGCTGAGGCCGTATGGCATGATTGCGCCATCGATTGCCATCTTCGGATTATTTTTCATTTATCCTATCTTATACATGATTTATTTAAGCTTCCATGACTGGAACTTTGTCAGTCCTGTTAAGGATTTTGTGGGTATCGGCAATTTCAAAGCGCTTTTCGCAGAGCGTGAGTTCATTGAAGTGATGCAGAATACCTTTACCTACACAGCCTTGACAGTATCCCTGACAGTGGCGGTTTCTCTGCTGCTTGCCCTGTGGCTGAACAGGCAGGGAGCTCTGTACGGATTTGTGCAGGGTGCGATCTTCAGCCCGCATATTATCTCGCTTGTTTCAGTGTCGATGCTTTGGATGTGGCTCATGGATACTGACTATGGACTGCTGAACTGGTTTCTCAATTTGTTCGGCATCGCAAATGTCCCATGGCTGACAGATCCGGGAACCTCGCTGTTTTCTCTCGTCATTGTGGCGGTCTGGAAAGGGATCGGCTTCAATACGCTCATTTTCATTGCCGGGCTGCAGAGCATTCCGAAGGATATTTATGAAGCGGCAGAGCTGGATGAGTCGAATAAGGCGAGGACCTTTTTCAAGCTGACGCTCCCGATGCTGTCACCGACGCTCTTTTTCCTGACGATCATTTCCCTGATTGCGTCATTCCAGGTGTTTGAAACGATTGCGATCATGACCCAGGGCGGGCCGATTAATTCAACGAATACCTTTGTTTTCTATATTTATGAGTATGGTTTCCGGTTCTTCAAAATCGGCTATGCATCGGCCGCAGGTGTTCTGCTGCTGATTCTGGTAAGCCTTTTGACAATAGTCTACTTCAGGCTGCTTTCCCGGAGAGTCCATTACCGATGATGTGGAGGATTATATATGAAGCTTAAAGCTGCAGGAAGGCTTTTCAATTTGGCCGCACTCTTACTGGTTGTTGCTGTTTTTGCACTTCCGTTTGTCTGGATGATTTCCACTTCTTTTAAAACGCTTGGTGAAACAATGACATTTCCGCCGAAATGGCTGCCTGAGGAGTTCAAATGGGAAAACTTCTCCAAGGCATGGAACTCCGGGCCGTTTTTCCGCTACTTCTTAAACAGCCTGATGGTTTCAGCGGGAATCCTGATATTGCAATTTCTGACGATTATACCGGCAGCCTATGCTTTTGCCCGGTACCGTTTCAGGGGAAGCAGGTTTTTCTTTGCTGTGACCATGATTACCCTGATGATTCCCTCTCAGCTTATCTTTTTGCCGGTCTATCTGCAGATGAGCTCCTGGGGGCTGCTTGATTCCCTGTGGGCGCTGATCCTGCCGTTTGCCTCCAGTGCTTTTGGCATTTTTATGCTCAGGCAGTCGTTCATGCAGGTCCCTGAGGAACTGCTGGAAGCCGCCCGGCTTGATGAAGCTTCTGAATGGAAGATCATGTTCCGCATTATGGTTCCGATGGCAAAGCCTGTTCTTATCACATTTGGATTATTCAGCTTCATCACTCACTGGAACGATTATTTCTGGCCGCTTGTTATGACGACAAGCGATGTGGCGCGCACCCTTCCGCTCGGGATATCCAAGCTTAGGGAAGTAGAGGGAGGAACTGCCTGGAATGTGCTTATGGCAGGAAATATGATCCTTGTTGTGCCGATCCTTATTGCCTTTTTCTTTGCTCAAAGACAGATTATCCGTGCTTTTGTTTATACAGGAGTCAAATAGACAGGAAAGGATGATGATTGATGCTGAAGAATGCCTGTGTTGCACACCGCGGCTGGAGCGGGAAAGCCCCTGAGAATACGGCGGCCGCTTTCCGGCTCGCCCTTGAGCACCCTATGATTTCTGCCATAGAGCTGGACGTCCATTTATCAAGGGATGGGATCCCTGTTGTCATTCATGATCACACGTTGGAACGGACAACAAACGGGAGCGGATATGTGAAGGACCATACTGCCGCTGAACTGGCACTCCTTGATGCAGGCTCATGGTTCAGCCCTGAGTATTCCGGCGAAACGATATCCTCGCTGGAGGAAATCATTCAAATGGCCAAAGGAAAAAAGAAGCTTTTCATTGAGCTGAAGCAGATGGCCGGAATGTATGAAGGACTTGAAGAAAAAGTGGCAGGATTGATCAGAAAATATTCACTCTATAAAGAGGCCCTGGTCATCTCTTTTGATCATCATTCACTTCTGAAGCTGAAAGAGCTGGATCCGAGGATCCGCACCGGCCTCATTTACCTGGGTCATGCGACTCTCCTGGCAGAGCAGGCAGCTTATACGGGGGCAAGCCATGTATCCGTTCACTATGGCTTTCTCTCCCGTGAGTTAGTTGAATCTCTGCTGGACGCCCGCATTGAAATCGGCACATGGACAGTCAACGGCAAAGAAGCTTTGAAAAAGGTGCAGGACTTGGGCGGAAGCATCCAGATTACAACCAATCATCCGGAAATCATGGTCGGCCAGCCGGAAGAGCAAATGGAGGCAGCAGAATGAATCAGGCAAAAATATCATTTATCATCCCTTCCTATAATGAAGCTGAGAATATCCCCAGGGTGCTGGAGGCAATCCGGACGGAAATGGCAAGCCTTTTTTATCAATACGAAATCCTGTTTGTGGATGATGGGAGCTCGGACGGCACGATGGAAACCATCCATCGGCTGGCTTTTCACCATGAGGAAGTAAAATTTATATCGTTTACAAGGAATTTCGGGAAGGAGGCGGCCATGCTTGCCGGACTCCGGAACGCAGAAGGTGATGCGGTCATCATGATGGATGCCGACCTTCAGCATCCGCCTTCCCTGATCTGCCAGCTGGTGAGGGGATATGAAGAAGGGTATGGGCAGGTGATTGCCAAAAGGAACCGTACGGGAGATTCTCCGGTGCGTTCATTCGTTTCCTCCTGCTTCTACCGGTTTGTGAACAGGGCAGTGGACGTGCAGCTGTCAGACGGTGAGGGAGATTTTCGGCTGCTGAGCAAAGAAGCAGCAAAGGCGCTCCTGCTGCTCAGTGAAGGAAACCGCTTTTCCAAAGGCCTTTATTCATGGATCGGATTCGAGCAGAAAATAATAGAATACGAGAATGTCCAAAGGGAAGCAGGGGAGACAAAATGGTCATTCCCTAAACTGCTGAATTACGGGATTGATGGGATCGTTTCTTTTAACCACAAGCCGCTCAGGGCATGCTTTTATCTGGGCGCCTTTGTCCTTCTGCTTTCGCTCGGATATATCGGATTTACCTTTGTCCAGATCATGCAGCATGGAGTCTCTGTTCCTGGCTATTTCACGACCATATCTGCTGTCCTTTTCCTGGGAGGAATTCAGCTTGTCTGCATGGGAATCGTCGGTGAATACATCGGCCGCATTTATTATGAGACAAAGAAAAGGCCGCATTATCTGATTCAGCAGACCAATATTCAGCAAGCAAGCGAAAGAGGGGAGCAGCATGCGGTTCATACACAGTGAATTTTTCCGCTTTGCCGTGACCGGCGGGGTTAATACTCTGCACTATTACTCAATTTATCTTGTTCTTCTCCATTTTGCAGGGTTCCATTATTTCCTGGCGCATAGTATAGGTTTCGCAAGCAGCCTGATTGGTTCTTTTTTCCTGAACACGCTATTTACTTATAAAGTGAAGCCGACATGGGGGGCGTTCATCCGCTTTCCGCTGACACAGCTGTTCAATACGGGCATGACTGCAGTCATCTTGTTCATACTTGTAGATGGGCTGAAGGTGAGCAGCAGCCTTGCACCGGTCATTGCAGTCGTCTTTACTTTGCCAGCTACTTTCATTTTAACGGGGAGAGTCCTGAAAACATCATGCAAAAAGCGCGAAGCTACTTACCAAACTTATTAAACTTTCTTCAGGCAGACAGATGGCCTAAGGCTGCCTTCTTTTTCTTCTGTCTGCTGGCAGCTGTAATGAGCCATATGTTTTTTATTTCTGAGTGGTTCGAGGGCCGCTATATGACCGGGATGAACGATGGATTGTCGCAAATGCAGCCGTTCAAGCAGCTCTTGTATGAGCAGTACACCAGCGGGGAGTTTTTCTATTCGCCTGACTTCGGGTTCGGCGGGGGCACCTATACCCAGCTTGGCTATTATTTTGCTACTTCTATCTTCTTTCTGATTACGATGCTTGTAACCTATATACTTGAGAGTCTCGGCCTGATCGGGGCGCCGGATATTTTTTACTGGGCTGACATCATCCTCATTGTAAGCATCATCAGGCTGACCGGCATCCTGCTTCTGGCCTCCTATTATTTCAGGATGCTGGGAATGAAAGCACTGCCCGCCTTTACTGGCGCTGTCATTTACGGCACAAGCATCATTTACTTCAGGCATGTGACCTACTGGGAATTTTTTGCCGACAGCATGCTCTGGCTTCTCCTCCTCCTGATAGGGATTGAAAGGATCATGCAGGGGAAGGGTGTTGGCCTGTTTATTGGAGCGGTGTCCATCAGCTTGTTTGACAATTTTTATTTTGCTTATGTTAATTTCCTTCTGTCCGGCGTTTATGTCCTGTTTCGCTGGATTCTCCCGTTTGATGGAAACGGGCGGGCCAAGCTGATCCAGCTGAAGCATTATATTATCGGGCTGGCCGCAGGATTCTGCATCAGCGGCTTTTCGTTTTTTCCTGCCGTATATGGCTATTTGAACAATTACCGACCTGCATATGAGGACCATATCCCTGCTTTTGAGTTTATTGACAATCTGCTGCTGAACGGAAGAATTGTCTATCTGCCGGCATTTGTTCTCATCTGCCTGCTGGCAAAGCCTTTATACAGGAACAGGCATTTCCGGTTTTTTGCTGCAATGACGATCGTTCTGTCCATCCTGCATTTCAGTCCGTTTATAGGCAGCTTGTTCAATGGTTTTTCTGCTCCACAGTACCGCTGGGAATATATGCTGTCGCTTGCAGCCGGCGGGGCGGCAGGAGCTGCACTCCCCCTGGCAGGCAGGCTCAAGCTTCTTCCGCTTGCATCAGCAGGAGCAGGTGCGGCTTTATTTTACATACTGTTCTATCATTTTGACCCTAAGCTGGAATTTGAAGAAGTGCAGGATGCTTATATGGCGATTGCAGCCTTCATTTCGGCTGCTGTTTTCCTTCTCGGGGCAGCATTTTTCAGAAAAAAGGCCGGAGTACTGCTTTCAGCTGCTGTCATCCTGACCAGCGTGCTGATCCCGAATTTTTACCAGGAAGAGCGTTTGACCGTGACAGGGACGGAATATCGTGTATCAAAGGAGTTCATGAACAGCCGTGACTATAACGGTGCAGACCAGCAGGAGCTCATCCGGCTGGTACAGGAGGGTAACGCTGATCCTTTGGCAAGGATCGACTGGATGATCCCTTTAAGGAATAATACCCCGATTGTCCAGGATTTCAGAGGGATGAGTGTCTATTCCAGTATCTTAAATAAAGAGCTTCTATGGTTTTATCTCAGTGATCTTGAAATCGATATGGGGCGTGAGAGCGTCAGCCGCTATGCTTCCCTTGGGGACCGGGCCAACTTGTACAGCATCCTCATGGGAAAATATTATATTGCTGAGAAGGGAGATGCCTCCATTCCTTACGGCTTTAAGAGAATAGCTTCTGCCGGCGATTATGAGGCTTATGAAAATGAAAACCTCCTGCCTTTTGTGCGGACGGCTGACAGCGTTTATCTGGAAAAAGATCTGAAAGGAAGTTCCCCTTCGGCAAAGGAACAGGCGATGCTGAAGGGAATCGTTCTTGAAAAGGGGAAAGCAAATGCCCCCATACCGGACAGCAGAAATCTGATTTCACAGGCAGAATTCAAGCCAGTAAACGCTGAGTATGCTGGCGGAAAACTCAAGGTCAGCGGTGAGGAAGGCGGCATTGATTTATTGATCAGTGAAAGAAATCCTTCTGCAAAAGACTATTTGGTTGGCTTCAATATTGATGGCATCAACAACAAGGAAGAATTTATCCTTGAGGTCAATGAGTTCCAGACAATCAGGAAAGAAGAAGGGTCTATATACCGGACGGGTGTGGATGACCTGATCATAAGGGTCAAGGCAGCGGACCAGATTTCCCTTAGGATGCCAAAGGGAGAATATCATTTAAAGGACTTTAAGCTTTTTGAAGAAACCTTTGAGGTGCTGGAAAATGTGAAAAAAGAAGAACGCCGCCATGTTCCGCCAGAGGCAGAGTGGTCAGGAAACCGTCTGTCATTTGAACTTCAAATTGAAGGCGGGCATTATGCAATCATTCCGCTACCTTTTGAAAAAGGCTGGCGCTTAAAGATTAATGGAGAGGAAGAAGAGCTGCTGAAGGCCAATTATGCATTTACAGGCTTCCGGCTGCAGGAAGGTCAGAACAGGATCGAGATGGTCTATTATCCGCCGTATTTCTTTCTGCTGCTTGCACTCTCTTTTGCTGCAATAAGCATTTGCCTTGCTGCGCTCTTTAAAAAATCAAGGCGCATGTCCGTTCGCCATATCAATGTTAGTTCTTAATGTGAAAGAGTAAGTTAATTCCTGAAAAAATTTGGAAATTGAAGGAACAATCTATATGTGTGAAGAATATATCTCACTATGTATGTATACAAATGTGTACATACAAAATAGGAGGTGTATGCAGTGGAAAAAGACTTTCGCAAAAAAACATTTCGAGGTGCCAAGATTGAAGATATGATCTTGGAATTAGAGAAACTTAGCTCATTATGTGAAGAGAAATCTAAAAGTAGTGAACAATTAGAAAGGCAGCGTTTCTATGAAGGAATGGCTATTGCTTATACTACTATTGCAGTGAAATTAAAAGGAGACTTCGACTATATTGAACCAAAAGTAATTGATGAATTGTACAATGCCTTAGAGAAAACTTCAAATCCAAATAGTTTAAGCAATACAGAACACGGTACCACTTGTTCTTTTTGTCGTAGAAGTAAAGAAGAAGCCGGAGAATTAGCTATGGGACCAGGAGTTTCTATATGTATTGAATGCTTAGAGTTTGGTGCTGAAGTTATAAAAACACAATCCACAGAAGTATAATTCATTAACAAGCAATTTGGAAACCTTATAAGGTTTTTCTTATCTCTAATTAATTATCAACATTCATATTTAACACAGCCAATAAAAAAGGAGACCCCCGCTAAAAGGGTCTCCCGCTCCACAAAGGCCCGCTATTGCTGCCTGTTCTGGAGCTGCTGCTCTCCGAGGGCGACAAGGCGCTTTGTCATCTCGCCGCCGACAGAGCCGTTTGCCCGCGCGGTCGTTTCAGCACCAAGCTCAACTCCAAACTCATTGGCTATTTCTTGCTTCATCTGATCAAGTACATTAGCTGAACCAGGAACCAACAGTTTGTTTCTTGCCATGATCCATCACTCCCGACGAAGGATTGAACAATGGATATTGTTCTTTTTTAACTTAACCTGATGCAGGCTTCATGATACAGACAATCGGGGAAAGCATGCCTGAGCATCCGCCTGAGGGTTTTGGGATAAGATGTGCTAGTATGGGGATAGTTAAGAAATGAGGTGTCCAGGATGAAAATAGAAGTATGGTCGGATTTTGTCTGTCCGTTTTGTTATATAGGAAAACGCCGCCTGGAAGGGGCATTGATGGATTTCCCATACCGGGATCAGGTAGAGGTGGAGTTCAAGAGCTTTGAGCTCGATCCGAATGCCGCCCCTTACTCTGGGAGAAGCATTCATGAGGCACTTGCTGAAAAATACGGCATGAGCATCGAGCAGGCGAAGCAGGCCAATGTGGGAGTGGGGCAGCAGGCGGCAAGCGTCGGCCTGACCTTCAATTTTGACGAAATGAAGCCGGGCAATACCTTTGATGCCCATAGACTGGCTAAATTCGCGAAAACAAAGGGAAGGGAAGCTGTTCTGACGGAAAAGCTCCTTAATGCCTATTTCACAGAATCAAAAAACATAGGCGATCACGAGGAGCTGGCTGGTCTTGCGGAAGCAGCAGGACTGGACAGGGAAGAGGCGCTCAGCATTCTGAAGGATGAAACAGCTTATGCCAATGATGTCCGCATTGATGAAGGCATTGCCCGGCAATATGGCGTTACAGGGGTTCCTTATTTTGTCATCAACCAGAAATATGCCATCTCAGGCGCCCAGCCTGCGGAAACCTTTGCCAGCGCTCTCCAGAAGGTGTGGGAAGAAGAAAATCCTGTAGTGAAATTGCAGGAATTGTCCCCGGAAGGTGCGGCTGATGCCAGCTGTACGGATGGAAGCTGCATCGTTCCGGAAAAAGAATAGATTGAAACAGACTAAAAGGGGTTCGAAATAGAGATATTTCAAACCCCTTTCTTTAAAAACTTTCAGCAAAATCAACCAGCATCTCCTTGTATACATGAACAGACTCCGGCAGTACATATTCTTTATCGCCATGCCAATGCAGTCCGCTCGGTCCGAATTCGATGGCCGGTATGCCGTAGTTGGCAAAGAAGACGGTATCGGCAGAGCCATGCTGTCCGAAAAAGACCGCTTCATCTTTAATATGCCGATCAACGACCGGCTTCAGCTTTAAGATGAATGGGTTGTCCCTTGCTGTTTGCAGCGGTTTGCTGAACATGCTGACAAGCACTTCCCCGTCCGTGATCGATTCGATCTGTTTAACGATTTCATCCTTATCCTGGCCGGGCAAATAGCGGATGTCGTAAAAAAGCTCGCATTTTTCCGGGACTTTATTATATACATCGCCTCCGCGGATTTTGGCCAGGTTGATGGAAGGGGAAGGATAGAATTCGGAGCTTTCTTTGGCAAAAGGGAGCTCCTTCAGCTTTCCATGGACTTCATATGCCCTTTCAATCGCATTGATGCCTTCCCATGGCCGGCTTCCGTGGGCCGGATCTCCATCAATGGCAATTTCGAGGCGCATGACGCCCTTTGCCTGGAGGGCGATTCCAAGCTGGGTCGGCTCTGAGCAGATGACAAAATCGCCGCGGTATCCATTTTCGGCAAGGTAGCCGGAGCAGTTGAACCCGCCGATTTCCTCATCAGAAACGATCTGAAGCTGAAGCTTGACCCCAAGCGGCGCCTCCTTCAGCTCTTTGAAGGCGCACATCATCGCTGCCACGCCAGCTTTCATATCGGCGGCCCCTCTGCCATAAATCTTGTCTTTCACCTCTACGGGGATGAATTGATCTTCTTTGCCTGAAACAACATCTACATGGCCGTTCCAGACAATGGTTTCATTGCCGCTCCCTATCTCTGAAACAAGCATTTTGTAGCCGTTATTTTCAATGATATGTACAGGGAGCCCGTGGCCCTCAAGCCAGTGCCCGCAATAGGCAACAGCTTCATTGGCCCCTTCTTTGTCCGAGCTGTTGATGCTGATCAGCTCTTTCAGCAGGTTTTCCAGCATTTTTTTCCCTACCTCCTCTGTCTATGGGTTATAGGACTTATACCCTGTATTCTCGAGTTTAAAAGGGAAAAAGCCTCTTTCTAGTCTTCTGAAAGAGGCAGTTCTATCTTTTCTATTTCTTTGCCATTCAGTTTCACGCTGTACAGATGATACTCGGGCGACCCTTTAGCAAAACGCTTATCGACCATAAAGTATACGCGGTCACCATCAGCACTGAATACCGGCCTGTCTGTATACTCCCCTAAATGGGTAAGCTGGGCTTCCTCTCCGGAATCCACATCCATTTTATACAGCTCATATTCATAGGTTCCTCCTTCATCAGAGTTACTGATGGATTGAAAAATCATTGTGTCTCCATCAGGAGAGAAGGTGAAATCAAAAACATCCATTTTTCTGTCAGGATCACCTGCTATCTTCATGCTATCAGGGTTATCTATGGGGATTTCAAATATGCGCTGCTTCACCTCAAAGGTTTCTTCAGGTGTATCAGCACCCTGGTCATCATCCATCTGGATAAAAACACTGTTTTCTCCCGGACTGAGCTGGAGGCTGTGCATAGAATAGCTCTTCAGATCAGTTATTTGCTTATGTTCGCCTTCAGCCGGATTAAATGACCAGACATCAAGGTCATGCGGCCGTTTGCTGGCAATAGGTGAATAGTTCTGAAAGGTGCCGGCGCGCAAATAATAGAGAGTATCATCAACAGGAGAAAATTCAGTTTCCGTGATAAGCTCATTCTCGGTAAAAGCATCTGTGACCTGCTTTGTCGATAAATCAAGAATATGGATGGTGGTTTTAAACGCTGTATCTTCATCCTGCTGTTTATTGGTGGAAATGAAGCTTAGCAGAGATCCGTCATAGGAAAAGCTCGGATCCAGGATCATTCTTGAGCTGTCCAGGGAAAATGCCTCAGCATTGATATCTTTTTCCTTGTTGTACAGCATAAGGCTTGGTTTGCCATCTTTGTAATTTACATAAGCAATCGTATTCTGTGAGGATATATCATATTGATTGGTAATCCCATTCTGCTTTTCATTTTCGGATTTATCCAGATTAAGCCCGAGGAGGATAAGCAGGAGCGTGATGCCTCCAATAAATGAAAACAGCAGGATGATACTTTTCTTTTTCATGAAAAGCTCCTTTCTAGTAAAACAGGGCAGGCGCGTAGATAAGTGCCAGGCCTGCCAGGATGGCGATGAAGGGAATCGCCGAGAGTCCGTATGCCAGTTTCTTATTTTTTCCTGCAACCTTGATCTGGATCACATAGAGGATGACCCAGAAGAGTATCGGGCTTAAAGAAATCAATATGACCGGGTGCAGGCCTATCATGATAAGCCCTCCCCAGGCAAAAAAGAGGCAGGCAGCTGTGATCAGGACGCCGGCGGTAATATTGATGGCATGAAGCTTTTTCAAAGTTTTATCCATCTTGCCGCTGCTGGCGCTGAAATCATACAGTGTCGTCCGATAGACAAGGACAATGGCAAGAAGGATATTGAGCCAATCCCAGATCGAAAGTCCGAGTGAGATGCTATGATCCAGATTGCTGGCCAGCAGATAGCCGGCCGCATAAACAAGGATATGCAAAATCAGCAGGGAGTTCATCCAGAGCTTCCGGTTCAGGTGGAAAACCTGGTTCACGGCAAGGAAAAGAATCATGGAACTCGCGCCCATGGAAAGCAGCAGCCAGCCGATATGGGCATCTCCATTGATCAAAAGCTGTCCCAGATAAGCGCCTATTGTAAAAAGGATGGAAGAGATGGCAAGCGTCAGCATCATTTCTTTTCGGTATGGAAAGAGAGACTGCTGAATCTGGCTTCCGATTTCCCCTTCCTCGCCAAACTGTTCCATCGCTTTCTGTTCGGCTTCGCTTTCACTGAAGCCCTGTTCCTGGAAGTGCTCTTTTGAAAGCTGCAGATGTACCATAAGCTCCTCGAATAGATCTTCTTTTTCTTCTTTGGAGCATTCGGTATGCTGGACAATTTTCATGACAAAACGTTCAAGCTGCGATTTCACGTTAATCCCCCCGAGCTTTTGCGGATCATGCTTTCGATCAGGCTCCAGTCCTTTCGCTTCTTTTCCAGCTCCTGCAGGCCGTCCTCAGTAATACGGTAATATTTCCTTCTCCCTGCTGCCGTTTCGCTCCAGTATGACTCTGCAAACTTCTTTTTCTCCAGGCGCTTGAGGGCAGGGTAGAGAGTGCCTTCACCCATTACATAAGCTTCATCGGAGATTTCCTTAAGGATTTTTGTGATTTCATAGCCATATAAATCCTTTTGGGCAATGAGCGATAAAAGCAGGAGATCTGTACTCCCTTTCATCATTTCCTTATCCATTTCCATCACCTTTTTCCTAATGTTACTAACAGTGTAATACGATGTACCTCGTATTGCAAGGGTTAATCTTATAGTTTTATCTATACTTGTATAGGTTTAAAGACTCAGGGGTGTAGGTCTTATAGCATGTTATCCAGAGACTTATTAACAGGGAAAACATGAACAGAAAAGTATTCCACAGACATATCCACATTATCCACAGAATTATCAGAAGTTTTGCTCATTATTATGTTAACTGATTAAAGCGTTAGTAAATATGAGATTATTTAGATTATCCACAAAATTCACAGGGTTGTGGATACTTTTTATTCACAGAGTAAAAAGAATATGAACATATTGTGAAGTGCGTTGCAGAAAGGAAAAACATGGAGTATATTAAAAGTGTAGAAAGTAAGTGAAGATATTCACAAACTTTCTTGTAAAAGCTGGCCGGCTTAATTATTTTTTGTTTAGTATTGTGAAGTTATTCACAAAATAACAAAGCGGGAGACGATGATCATGAAAGTGCTGAAAACTCCACAGGCAGCGGCAATATGGACTGTATTAAGAATATGGCTCGGCATTCAATGGATTGAAGCGGGATGGCATAAACTCGCTGATGGCTTTGATGCAGGGGGATTCCTGCAGGGGGCGATCGCCCAGGCAGGAGGGGACCATCCAGCTGTACAGGGCTGGTATGCCGGATTCCTCGAGCACTTTGCTCTTCCGAATGTTGGATTGTTCAATGTTCTGATACCTTGGGGAGAACTTCTGGTTGGAGCCGGGCTTGTACTTGGGGCAGCAACCATTCCTGCCCTGATTGCGGGTGCATTCATGAATCTTAACTTTCTTCTGGCCGGTACAGTAAGCACGAATCCGATTTTATACACAGCAGCGGTCCTCCTCTTATTCGCAGGCGGGGCAGCCTATTACTGGGGTGCTGACCGCATCATGATTCCTTATTTTAAGAACATGGCAAAGAAGAAGAAAACGGCCGTTTTTGCGAAAAGGCATGCCCACGGGCACTAGGAAAGAGAAAAGCAGCAGGTTCTGGACCTGCTGCTTTTTTTATGCTGAGAGAGTGCGGGCAAATGCCCTCAGCCGGTCAGCGGCTGTTTTTGGCGCGCTGGTCGGCAGCTTTTGAACGTGCCATTGCTTCTAAATCATCATGGTCTGCAAGGTCGCGGTCAAATTCGACATCCAGTCCATCTGATTTCATGTTCTTCGGAACTTGTGGAAGTGATGCTTTGTTTTTATCCCGAGTTTTGTGTCCATGTGCACGGCCCATTCGAAAAACCCCTTTCAACAATAAAAGTACGGAATTGGCTTCCGTACTCTTAGCTTGCACCCTATCAAGGCAATTATGAGCATTTTGCATCAATGCTTGGATTTTTTCTTCGTAAAGCCGCCGGCCTGGTCTGCCAGCTTGAACTCCCTGGAGTAAACAACCTCCTGCATGCTTGACAATGTACTCTTGGACTTATCTTTCGATTTTTTATCCATCAGGCACCATCCCTTTCCGAAAAAATGAACTCCTTTTCTTAATTTTTCCTAAAAAGGAAGGAATCATACCTTCTTAATAAATATCTTTCAGTGCTTCCTCAAGCCCAGGATAGCGGAAACTGAATCCGGCAGCCTCCAGCTTAGCAGGAAGAACGCGCTGCCCCTCGAGCACCAGCTTGCTCATTTCCCCAAGAGCGAGCTTAAGTGCAAAGGCTGGAGCAGGAATCCAGTGGGGGCGGTGGAGGGTGCTTCCCAAGGTCCTGCCAAAGTCCTTCATTTGGACAGGATGGGGGCTCGTAAAATTAACCGGGCCGCTTAGGTTTTTATTTTCCATGGCAAACATAATGCCCCTTGCCACATCTTCAAGATGGATCCATGAAACCCACTGATTGCCGCTGCCGAGATTGCCTCCTGCAAAAAGTTTATAGGGAAGAGCCATCCGGGGGAGCGCCCCGTCATTCTTTTCAAGAATGATCCCGAATCGGCAGAATGCGGTGCGGACATCCCATCTGCCTGCCTCTGCCGCCTTTTCTTCCCACTGTTTAACAGTCTGAGCCAAAAAGTCCCCCGCCGGTTCTTTATTACTTTCTGTAAACGTCTCTGTTTCCGAAGTGCCATAGTAGCCAACTGCACTGGCATTGATCAGAGCCTCAGGCTTTTCTTTTAGCTCACTGATTATGTTCAGGACAGCCTCTGTGGCATCCAGCCTGCTTTTAATAATCCTTTTCTTACGTTCTTCCGTCCATCTGCCGCTGTTGATCGATTCGCCAGCCAGGTTGACGATATAATCAATCTCTTTCAGCTGTGCCGCCGGATTGTCACCTTCATTCAGCCACTGGACATAGTGAATATTGTTTCCGTTCTTTTTTCCTTCTGTGCTCCTCGTCAAAATGAAAACCGTGTGGCCCGATTCTGCGAGCTTCTTCACAAGGGCATGCCCGACAAAGCCGGTTCCGCCTGTAATCGCTATTCTCATGGGTGGACCTCCTTTTCCTATACTGTATTTATACGCTTTTTCCTGTGTAAACTCCTTTTCCAGGCTGCAGTTTGCAAGTGATGCAGCACATTGTGATAAAGTGGAGAGAGAGGTGAAGAGGATGCCGGTAATCACAAAAATATCAGTCCAGCAAAAAAGGAAGGACCGCTATAACATTTTTATGGATTATGGCAAGGGTGAGCAGTATGCCTTCAGTGCCGATGAAGATGTCATCATCAAATTCGGCCTGAAAAAAGGGATGGAGCTTGACGCGCTCTCCCTGACCCAAATAGAATTTCAGGATGAAATCAGAAAAGCTTATAACCAGGCTATTCATTATTTATCCAGAAGAATGAGATCGGAAACAGAGGTAAGGAAGCATCTTGCTGAAAAAGAAACAGATGAAAGCATCATCAATGAAGTCATCGTTAAGCTGTACGAATATAAATTTCTGAATGACAACGAATTTGCCATCGCTTATGTGAGGACACAGGCCAATACGTCTGATAAAGGCCCTGACGTCATTAAACGGGAGCTGAAGGAGAAGGGGATATCACAGCCTGATATAGAGGAAGCCATACAGGAGTTCCCTGTTGAGGACCAGGTCGAAGCAGCAGTAAAGCTGTGCCAGAAATATGCAAAAAAGTACAGCAGGGAATCACAGAGGCTTCTGAAACAGAAGCTTGAGCAGATGCTCCTCAGGAAAGGCTATCCTTTCTCCGTAATCAATATTGCCGTCGAAGAGGCAGAGTTTGAGGAAGACGATGACGGCGAAATGGACGCCATCCGCTATCAGGGAGAAAAAGCCTATCGGAAATACGAAAAGCTGCAGGGCTATGAATATAGGCAAAAAATGAAGCAGGCACTCTTTAGAAAAGGATTTCCGATTGAATTGATTGACCGGTTCCTTGAGGAAAAGGAAGAGGAAGAATAGAAGACAGGCAGCGGGTATTTGCGCTGCCTGTTTTTTTGTTCTACATCCAATCATTTTCCGGATTCAATCACAATCTTCTCTTCAAAACGGTTCTCGGTAATTATGCCGGCTACCTCAGCAGGTGAGCGGAGGCGTGAGCGGTCTGAAATATAGTTGTTATGATCCCAAAATGGGGTGTCCATGCCGCCCATATATACTGCCTGGATCAGGACCGGATCGTTTTCGTATTCTTTCTGCAGGCTTTCAGTAAAGCCCCGGGCCGCGAATTTGCTGGCACAGTATGCAGCTTCATTTGCTTTGCCGCGCAGCCCGGCAGTTGAAATGATATTCATAAGGAAGCTGCCCTTCTTTTGCTTGATAGCAGGGAGGAGTGCCTGTGCCATGTAGATGGTGCCCATCAGGTTGACTGTGAGCATATCATGGAGCTCCTCGTCCTTCAGGTCTTCAAAAGGACCGAAATGCCCAACGCCGGCATTGTTGATCACACCGTACAAATCAAATTGCTCTGGCAGTCCCGCAGCTTTCTCCTTTACTTCAGCCGGCTTGCTTATATCAAGAATCAGGATATCCGCCTTTCCCCCCTGGCTGGAGATTGCTTCTTTCGTTTCCTGGAGAGCTGCTTCACGCCTTCCGGATAGTATGATATGGAAACCAAGGCCGGCGTATTTAAGGGCCAGCTCCTTTCCAAGACCGGTGCCAGCGCCGGTGATGATAACTGATTGCATGTTGAGTCCTCCTTCAAGGGTAAAGTCCTTTATTTATACAGCTCTTTTCACTATACTAAAAAAAGATGAAGTTTTCCTCCGGCAGGCCGGACACAGGAATAAAAAAGGATGGATTATAATGGCGCAGGAGAAAAGATACAGTCAGCTTTCCCAGTACGAACTGCAGCAGGAAATCGCCAGCTTGCATGAACAGGCGAGAAAGGCTGAACAAATGGGCATGCTCAGTGAATTTGCTGTCCTCGAGAGAAAAGCCGTCATGGCCAAAGCATACCTTCTTGATCCGAAGGACTTTAAAGCAGGGGAGATTTATGAAGTGGATGGCGATCCCGGCTCATATTTTAAAATAGATTATTTGAATGGTGTGTTCGCCTGGGGCTTCAGGCTGCATGGCGGAAAGGAGGAAGAGGCGCTTCCGATTTCCATGCTGAAGGAATTAAAGGAAAATCAGAGCGGAGAGCTCTGATTTCCCTGCAGGCTAGGCCTGTTTCCTTGTTTGCCTTTTCAGAATAATGAGGTCCTGCGATTGCTGGGTCTGCCCATTTACCTGGGCATGTGCATGCTTCGGGCGGTAAAAGGGACCAGTAAACGGACTGGAATAAGGATTGTTATCAAAAAACTTTTTAGAGTTTCCCATAATCAAACCTCCTCATTATTGGTTAAAATAATTCAGGTGTATCATCTGTACGGTTTGATGACGCCCGCATGCGTTCCTGCGGATGGGTGTTGATTGACCCGTCTGCGCGTTTTGAAGCATATTCTGCTTTCGCGCGCGGTTCGCCTTCAAACTTGTTATGATTCTGATTTGGGAAATTTTTTGCTTTGTTCCGCATTCGTTTCCCCTCCTCGAGGTATGCTTGCGCGTGCTGCCTTGATTAGCCGCGCAAGAATAGTATGTGTTTAAAAAAGCAGGCTTATGAACGAAATGCAATAACAATAATATTTGGCAAAGAGGTGCTGTCTATGTTTGAAACACAAGAAAGACTGGTTGAGCTTCTCATGGAGAAAAACGGCAACCTTTCCTACGGCCAGGCCCGGACATGGGTAGAGCTTTTGTGGGATGATTTTGAAACGACCCGTGCAAAAGCGGGCTATGAGTATAAAGGAAGCCAGGTGACAGACAGAATTGTCAGGCAGTGGATTGAAAACTATGGTGCAAGGCTTCATGACTTTGTTGCCAGCAATCCAAAATATAAGAATTTGCTGGAGCAGAAACCGGATGATAAAAATCTCCATTAAAAAAGATGGCAAAAATGCCATCTTTTTTAATTTGGGATAATATCGAGCTTCTTCCGCAGCTTTTCCTCACTGAAAATCCACCCTGTATAAGAAGAAATGATATTCAGGTCATTGTCCAGCTGGACGACGGCAACGAATGGGTAATGTCCGTTGCTGCGGTATCTGAGATCAATGAACCGGACTTCGAATGATTCCTCGAGATCTTCTACCTCCCACCTGTATACAGGGGAGAAGGAAAGAAATGCCGACAAATTTTTATCCTTTTTGGCAGCTTCCAGCACAGGAGTCTGAGGTACCGGCACCCTGTTGAACTGATCCAGGATATCGATATGCCCATTATTGGCCCGGCCGACAAAGAACTGATGTTCAGTCATGATGGCAAGCCTCCACTGATGGAATTTCATGGTCGGGGCGATGATGATTTCCGTACTGTCAGGAATAATGGCTTTCACCGCTTTCAGGACGGCCCGCTGGGCAAGGAACCGGATGATATAGTATGCAATCAGTACGGCATAGATTGCCAGGAATGTATAGCCGGGATGTGCACCCAGTATCCATATGAACAAACCGGCAACATGGATGCCGAAAATGAACGGGTCAAATGTATTGATGATCCCAAGGGCAACCCATTTGGAAGAAAATGGCCTTAAAGCCTGTGTCCCATAAGAGTTAAATATGTCGACAAAAACATGGAGGAATACGGCCCCAAATGTCCAAATCCATAGGTGAAGCAAATTTGCTTCAGGGAAGAATGGATAGATGACCGCGAGTATTGCAAGCGGCCACAGGATGACAGCCGGGATGCTGTGCGTGATTCCCCTGTGATTCCGTATATAGACTGCATTGTTTCTAAGCTTTAATACTGTATCAATGTCAGGGGCCTGAGAGCCGATGAGCGCCCCGATCATGACGCTCGTCGCTGTTGCTGTGCTATCTGCTACAACGGGGTCCAGAGTGGCAAGCCCGCCGAGTGCAAAGCCCATGACCACATGTGTGCCTGTATCCAAGAGGAAAGAACCTCCTTCCATGGAATAATCTGAAGTTGCGCTGTTTCTGTATTTTATCAGTAAAAAGCTTGTCATCAAAGCCATTAATGGTTTACGTTAAAGGAGCTGCCAATATAATGATGAAGCATGAAGTCCAAATGTTTTTGCAGTACGAAGTTCATCCAGCAGATTTGAATCTTTTTAAAAGCACTATCGAAAAAATCGCAGCGCTTCTCCCTGTGTATGAAGCAGCTGACATTTCGTTCGTCTACTCTGGGGCTGAACATGAGCCTTCGTTCGTTACGGAAACCTGCTCACTGCCGACAGAAGCCCATTATTTCGCGCTGAAAAAGCTGAGAAGCTCATGCGGGCACTCTGCATTCGGCTGCCTGGACAGCTTCATACCCGGCGGTCTCGAAGAAATCCGATTCTGGGCTTTGAAAAAGAAACTTTAATATTATATTCCCATATTTCATGGAAGTTTAACATCCGGAGGATCAAAATTGAAAAAAACAGCATTAGCCAACTTAGATGCATTTAATAAAGAAACCTTCCGCCAGGACCTGATCGGCTGGTTTGAACAGGAACAGCGGACACTGCCATGGAGGCAGGATCAGGATCCCTATAAGGTATGGGTATCGGAAATCATGCTCCAGCAGACAAGGGTCGACACAGTCATTCCATATTTCAACCGGTTCATCGAACAATTTCCGACAATCGAGGCGCTTGCAGAGGCTGAGGAAGACAAGGTGCTGAAGGCGTGGGAGGGGCTTGGCTATTATTCAAGAGCCCGGAACCTGCAGGCAGCTGTAAGGGAGGTTCATGAACATTACGGCGGCAGGGTTCCTGATAATCCGAAGGAAATTTCCTCATTAAAAGGGGTCGGCCCTTATACGGCAGGGGCCATTTTGAGCATAGCCTACGGCATTCCGGAGCCGGCCGTCGACGGAAATGTAATGAGGGTGCTGTCAAGAATTCTCTCCATCTGGGAGGATATTGCAAAGCCTGCAACCCGCAAGATTTTTGAAGAGGCGGTGCGGGAGCTCATTTCACACGAAAACCCATCATTCTTCAACCAGGCACTCATGGAATTGGGTGCGCTCATCTGCACCCCGACGTCGCCATCCTGCCTGCTGTGCCCAGTCCGTGAGCATTGCCATGCTTTTTATGAAGGCAAGCAGAGTGAACTGCCGATAAAGACAAAGAACAAAAAGCAGAAGGATGTCCAGATTGCCGCTGTCGTGCTGCGGGACAGAGAGGGCAGATACCTGATCAGGAAAAGGCCTGAAAAGGGCCTGCTGGCCAATCTGTGGGAGTTTCCCAATACTGAAATCAGCCTTGCTTTCCTGCATGAAAAAGATCAGCTGGCAGAACTGATCAAAGAGCAGTATGGCGCCATAATAGAAACAGCTGAGATGACAGGACAGATCGACCATGTGTTCACCCACCTAACATGGCATATCCATGTTTATAAAGGGACACTGCTTTCCCTGGAAGAAGAACGGAGCGATCTGAAGCTTGTAACCGAAGAAGAGCTGAAGGAATTTGCCTTTCCGGTTTCCCATCAGAAAATGCTCAAGCACGTGCAGGAGCATAAATAGAACAGCAGGGGGCAGCCCTGCTGTTTTTTTGTGAATTAGGAAACAAGGATTTTTCGCTTTTCTACTTGTCCAGCTCCGGGCGCTGGAACCTCGAGTCATAAGCCAAACAGGCCAGAAGGTAAAGAACAACCTTCCGACCTGCTCGTCTTATGCATGAGGCCCACAGATGCGGGTCATGCGGACGTTGCCACAGGACGTGGCGCTCTTAGTCCGCGTTCCTCTATTGAACCAGGCTTTTCCGCATGTCTACTCGTAACTGACCCGTGTCCCATGTGTATAGTCAGCTTCCTGCCTTTTAAGGCCGCCGCGGTTTTCGATTTCTTCTATGATTTCACGGTGGATGGTTTGTCCCTCTGCATTGAGGTAGGGAACTACCTGCTGCATGGAGTGATGGAAGAAGGCCAGTTCGCTGTCCTTCCATTCCGTCTTTTTCACCATGGTTAGTTCAGTCATATCCCTTCCGACGTACATACTTTCATTCCTTTCTCTTTGAGCCTGTTGTTTAAGAATAGTGTTATAATCCTGTTTGCCAGATATACATGGAAAAGATAAAATGAAAACAAATGAAACAGGAAAGGAATTACGATTCATGACACAAAAAGTAGCACTTGTAACAGGAAGCAGCCGGGGCATCGGGAAGGCGACTGCCATTTCCCTTGCCAAGGAAGGATATGATATTGTCATCAATTATGCCAGGAGCAAAAAGTCTGCACAGGAAACAGCAGAACAAATTGAAGTTCTTGGCAGAAAAGCCCTGATCGTAAGGGCCAATGTTGGAGATGTAGAGAAGATTAAGGTTCTTTTCCAGGAAATCAGGAATGAATTCGGCCGGCTGGATGTATTTGTGAATAATGCGGCATCCGGTGTTCTTCGCCCTGCTATGGAGCTTGAAGAAAGTCATTGGGATTGGACGATGAACATCAACAGCAAGGCCCTGCTGTTCTGTGCACAGGAAGCAGCCAAATTGATGGAGGAGAGCGGGGGCGGCAAGATTGTCAGCATCAGCTCGCTCGGCTCGATCCGCTATCTGGAAAACTATACAACAGTCGGTGTATCAAAGGCGGCACTGGAAGCATTAACCCGCTACCTGGCTGTTGAGCTCGCGCCGATGAATATCGCTGTCAACGCAGTCTCCGGGGGTGCAGTCGACACAGAGGCATTAAAGCATTTCCCAAACCGGGAAGACCTTTTATCTGAGGCAAGGGAGAAGACGCCGGCAGGGCGGATGGTTGAGATTGAAGATATGGTCAACGCAGTCATGTTCCTGCTGTCCGATAAATCAGGCATGATCAGGGGGCAGACCATCATAGTCGACGGAGGAATCTCCCTGCTCGTATAATAAGTTTAAATTAGAATTTTTTTCCTGAAAATTAAAGGATATTTTCTCTGCGGCTGGTTAAATTAATAGTCGTGGAGGTGATTAACAATGGCAAACAGACAAAACCAAACTCAAGCTGGCACTAACATCCAGGAAGTGCGCCAGCAAAACGCTCAAGCTTCTCAAGGCCAGCAAGGTCAATTCGGCACTGAGTTCGCTAGCGAAACAAACGCTCAAGAAGTACGTCAGCAAAACCAGCAGGCTGAAGCCCGCAAAGGTCAAAACGCTGGCAGACAAAGCCGCTAATTGTACGGGAAGGCACTCTTTTATCCGCAAAGAGTGCCTTCTTTTTATTTTGCTCTTTTCGCATTAAATGCTGTTATTTGAGTGCCATACCCTCCCGGAAAGCCAACCTTCCCGGACCTGGATGAGGGAGTCAGTGTCAGGTTGAAAAATAAGAGGAGAAATCCCCCTATTTTCAAAAAAACTCTAAAAATAGCTCAAATAGACGGAGAAATTCCGTCTATTGACTCAAAAAACTGGAAAATGGGCAACTTCACTTCGCTCCACTTAACCGGAAATTCTCCGCTAATTTATACCCATCCGTACTATATTCAGCAGCTTAACCGTAGAATCTCCGCTTATTTTGAGGGCTTGCTAATGTAAAATAAAAAGCGCTTTTGAAAAAGTTTAGAAGGCAGAACCCGGCTTCGAACATTGTCCAGCTCCAGCGCCTAGCCCCTCGAGGTCACAAGCCACCCTTCCAAAAAGGAAAAGATCGCCTTTCCGGGAGGGGTGTCTTCTGCTTGTCGGGGATGAACAAGGCGCTTCCGCTTTTCCCTATTCGACAAAACTTCCTTTCAATCAGCAGAACTAGTCAAAGGAAAGATTGGGGCAAAGCCGAAATACATAGGTAGAATCTGAAATTGGGACGGTGACCTGTATGAGTACTTTTGACCTGCTGGTATCTGAACAGATGAAAACGATGGAAAAGCTCCTGTTTCTTCAGTCAGAACTGGAACGCTGCCAGGAAATTGAGCATGAGCTTAAGATAATCCAGGAGGAAACGGAGCTGGAAAGCGTCCAGTTTGAAATCCACCGCATGAAAGAGGAATTGCGCGAGATCCACCGGGTGTTTGAAACCCAGACGGAAGAGGTAATAAGGTCGTACCAGGAAGTGAATCTGACCTGCGGCTGAGAGATAGGCAGCAGGGAAGGCCGGGAAACAGGCTGGATCCTTGTGCTTCAAGAGTGACTATATGGGATAGATAGGGCCATTGAGAGATTTTCAATGGCTCTTTGTTTTAAATTCTTTCTTTAACCGTTATAATAATAGGAAATAATACGTTCTTTGTTGCCTTTTGTCGTTTTAGGAAACTTGTGCAAGTCATTTGATAGGTTGCAAAGCGTTTGGGAATGAAAGTAGGGGAGAAGAAATGGGCGTACCCATCGAAGGAGAACCGATGCAAATACACAGCTACAAACACAATGGGCACATCCATCGCGTCTGGGAGGAAACGACTGTCCTAAAAGGGACACAAAGTCTTGTGATCGGAGGAAATGACAGGACGATTGTAACCGAATCCGACGGAAGGACCTGGGTGACCCGGGAGCCGGCAATCTGTTATTTTCATTCACAGTACTGGTTCAATATCATTGGTATGATCCGGGAGGATGGCGTGTATTATTACTGTAATATCAGCTCTCCTTTTATATTTGACGGCGAAGCGCTGAAGTATATTGATTATGACCTGGATATCAAGGTTTTTCCGGATATGACATTCAATCTTCTTGATGAAGATGAATATGAGCGGCACCGGAAGGAAATGAACTATCCTGAAGTCATCGACCGGATATTAAAAGCGAATGTCGATAAGCTGATCCAGTGGATCCGCCAGCGGAAAGGGCCTTTTGCCCCGGATTTTATCGACATTTGGTATGAAAGATATTTAACCTACAGACGCTGATATTAAGGATAAAAAATGCCTATGTAGCACCTGTTGACCTTGTTTCAACAGGTTTTTATCTGTTTAAAAGAGGTATTCTATAGAGAGAGCATTAAGGGGGGCAGCAATTGGACAGCATCAAAAGATATATGAAGTTTGTTAAGCCGTACCGGCTGCAAATTATCGGCACACTTTTAATCGGCATTATAAAATTTGCCATTCCGCTTTTGATTCCGCTTTTAATTAAATATGTAATTGATGATATCGTCGGGAATGATTTACTGTCCCAGAGCGGAAAAACGGAAAGGCTGCTATGGATCATGGGAGCCATGATTGTCATTTTTGTGCTGGCCCGTCCGCCGATTGAGTATTACCGGCAGTATTTCGCACAATGGACAGCAAGCAAAATCCTTTATGATATCCGTGATAGTCTGTTTCACCATATCCAGAAGCTCAGCTTCAAGTTTTATTCCAATAACAGGGCAGGGGAAATCATTTCAAGGGTCATCAATGATGTGGAACAGACAAAAACCTTTGTAGTGACAGGCCTTATGAACCTATGGCTTGATATTGCAACAATTATTATAGCGGTCGTAATTATGTTCAATATGGATATTACACTGACGATTGTTTCTCTGATTCTTTTCCCATTCTATGCTTTCAGTGTCAGGTATTTCTTCGGGAACCTGAGAAAACTGACCCGTGTGCGTTCACAGGCGCTGGCCGAGGTTCAGGGATATTTGCATGAACGTGTCCAGGGAATGGCCGTTGTAAAGAGCTTTGCCATTGAAGATCATGAGCAGAAGCAGTTTGACAGCCAAAATAAAAATTTCCTGGAGAAAGCCATCGACCATACAAAATGGAATGCGAAGGCTTTCGCTGTCGTTAACACCATAACCGATATAGCGCCATTGATCGTCATCGGCTATTCAGGCTATTTGGTTATACAGGACGACTTGTCGATTGGAACAATGATGGCGTTTATCGCCTATATTGACAGGCTTTATAATCCGCTTCGCCGGCTTGTCAATTCTTCCACCACCCTGACGCAGTCGATTGCATCCATGGACCGGGTGTTTGAGCTGGCTGATGAAAAGTACGACATTGATGACTCGCCGGACAGCATTGAAGTGACCAATGTGAAGGGCCATATTCAATTCAACCATGTGGACTTCTCATATGATAAGGAAGAAGAAACTGTGTTAAAGGATATCTCCCTTGATGTCCGGCAGGGAGAAACGATTGCACTCGTTGGGATGAGCGGAGGAGGAAAATCTTCCTTGATCAGCCTGATTCCCCGTTTCTACGACGTCACAAAGGGGGAAATCCTGCTTGATGGGACGGATATCAGGCGGTTTAAGGTACGTTCTCTCCGTGATAAAATCGGAATTGTATTGCAGGATAATATCCTTTTTAGTGAATCCGTTAAAACCAATATCCTTCTCGGCAAGCCGCATGCGAGTGATGAAGAAGTGATTGCAGCTGCCAAGGCAGCCAATGCACATGATTTCATCATGAACCTCCCGGAAGGTTATGAGACTAAAGTCGGGGAAAGGGGTGTCAAGCTGTCTGGGGGGCAAAAGCAGCGGGTGGCCATCGCAAGGATTTTCCTGAAGAATCCGCCGATCCTGATTCTTGATGAAGCTACATCGGCTCTTGACCTGGAAAGCGAGCATCTCATCCAGGAGGCTTTGGAAAAGCTGGCTAAAGACAGGACCACATTCATTGTAGCCCACCGGCTCTCCACGATTACCCATGCCGATAGGATTGTCCATATCGAGAATGGGGAAATTGCCGAAATCGGCAATCATGAAGAACTTATGGCCAGACAGGGTCATTATTATAACTTATTCCAGGTACAGCAGCTGGAGCATTAAGAAAACCCTCCTCTTCTACAGAAGTAATCTTGTAGAAGGGGAGGGTTTTTTCCAATTTAATACAGGTAATTTTGCTCATATAGCAAAACACCAGAGCATATGATTGGAAAAGCCGCTTTCATTTACTGGATTTATTTAGTATTCCTAAATACTATTTCAAAGATTTAATATATTTAAATAATTTGGAAAAATCAGTAGACTTGTTTAATCTTTTTTTATAGAATGAGAAAAAGATAGTGACCAAAGGTACAAATTTAAAGGGGCATACTGTGAGGATGCCCTCCTGGTTCACGGCATTTAAACTGCAGGAAATCAGGAGAACCCATGAAAGACCAGTGCTTCAGCATGGAAAAAAGGAAGGAGTAATGGTGTGAGTCAAGCTCCCGTTTTAGATGTAAAGCAGCTGAAAACCTCCTTTTTTTCTTCAGATGGAGAAATACCAGCTGTGGATGAAATCAGTTTTTCGGTCCGTAAAGGTGAAATTCTGGGAATAGTAGGCGAATCAGGCTGCGGCAAAAGCGTGACGTCGCTGTCAATCATGAAGCTGATCCCCCAGCCGCCCGGGAAAATCACAGGCGGCGAGATTCTGCTCAATGGCGAGGATCTGGTTGCAGCTTCAGAGAGCAGGATGAGGGAAATAAGAGGGAATGAAGTGGCGATGATTTTCCAGGAGCCGATGACTTCCCTTAACCCGCTGTTCACAATCGGCAGCCAGCTGGTTGAGGGCATTATGATACATAAGAAAATAAAGAAAAAGGAAGCGGCCAGCCAGGCTGTAGAAATGCTCAAGCTTGTAGGGCTGCCAAGGGCAGAGCAGATCATGAAGGAATATCCGCACCAGCTTTCAGGGGGGATGAGGCAAAGGGTGATGATTGCCATGGCCCTCTCCTGCCATCCGAAGCTGCTGATTGCGGATGAACCGACTACAGCGCTCGACGTGACGATCCAGGCCCAGATCCTCGCTCTTATGAAGGACTTGAATAAAAAGCTTGATACGGCCATCATGATGATCACCCATGACCTTGGCGTTGTTGCCGAGGTCTGTGAAAGGGTCATAGTCATGTATGCAGGCAAGGTAGTCGAGGAAGCGCCTGTCAGGGAAATCTTCAAAAACGCCAAGCATCCTTATACAATCGGGCTTCTCCAGTCGGTCCCCGATATAAGGGAGAGGAAGGACAGGCTATACTCGATACCGGGTAATGTCCCTAAGCCTGGTTCAGTCAAGCATGGCTGCCGATTTGCGGCAAGATGCGAATTTGTCCATGACCGCTGTCTGTCGGAAACGCCGGAGCTGTACCGGGGAAATTCGCCGGTGCACACAGTAAGATGCTTTCTTCATGATGAATCAGGAGGTGCAGCCAATGACGGAAGTTCTGCTTGAGGTCAATCAGCTTAAAAAGTATTTCCCAATAACGGGCGGCCTTTTTGGCAAGAAGACCGGAGATGTAAAGGCCGTTGATGATGTCAGCTTTTATGTCAATAAAGGGGAAACACTCGGGATTGTAGGGGAAAGCGGCTGCGGTAAGTCAACGACCGGCAGGATGCTGATGAGGCTGATTGAACCAACCGAAGGAAAGGTGCTGTTTGAAGGGAAAGAACTGACAGGACTGAACGATTCGGAAATGAGAAAGATGCGCAAGGAAATGCAAATGGTATTCCAGGATCCGTTTGCTTCCCTGAATCCCCGCCATACAGTCGAAAAAATCCTTGAGGAGCCGCTGATCGTCCACGGGATGGGGGATAAGAAAGAGCGGAAGCAAAAGGTAAAAGAGATGCTCGAAGTCGTCGGTTTGAGCAGCTGGCATGCGAAAAGATATCCCCACCAGTTCAGCGGCGGACAAAGGCAAAGGATCGGGATTGCACGGGCCCTGATGACCAGGCCGAAGCTGATCATTGCGGATGAGCCGGTCTCTGCGCTCGATGTTTCCATACAGTCACAGGTGCTGAACCTGCTTGAAGACCTGCAGAAGGAGTTTCAGCTGACTTATATTTTCATAGCCCATGATCTGGGTGTTGTCAGACATATCAGCGACAGGGTGGGAGTGATGTATCTTGGGAGGCTGGTAGAAATCACGACGGCTGAAAAGCTGTATGAAAAGCCTTTGCATCCCTACACGTCAGCCCTTCTTGGAGCGGTGCCGGTCCCGGATCCAGATTTGCGCAAGGAAGCGGAGCTTCTGAGCGGAGATATCCCGAGCCCGGCTAATCCGCCAAAAGGCTGCGCTTTCCATACAAGGTGCAGGGAGTGCATGGAAATCTGCACGGTCGAACGGCCGCAGCTGGAAGAAATTGAAGAAGGTCATTTTGCAGCCTGCCACTTATACACCAGTAACAGGGTGCATGCATGATAAAAGAAAGATATTAAAAGGGGGAAAAGTATGAAAAAGCGCAATGGTCTTTTAATGTTGGTTTTTGCCCTGCTGCTGTCACTGGGGCTTGCAGGCTGCAGCGGCAGCCAGTCAAGCGGCACTGATGAAGGAGAGAAAGATTCCGGTACAGATTCGGGCGGTGAAACAGCTGCCGGCGGAACACTTGTCTTCGGGCGAAGCGGAGACTCTGATGCTTTGGACCCGGCCGTTACTACCGAAGGTGAATCCTTTAAAGTCACTGTCAATATTTTTGAAACATTGATCAACTTTGGCGAGCAGGATACAGAAATCCAGCCTGGCCTTGCAACTGAATGGGAGGAAAGTGAAGACGGGCTGAAGCATACGCTCAAGCTTCGCGAGGGAGTCAAGTTCCATGACGGGACAGACTTCAATGCAGAAGCGGTCGTCTTCAACTTCAACCGCTGGAAAGCAGGAAATAAAGAAGAATTCTATTATTATGCCTCTCAATTTGGCGATGTCCTAACAGAGGTAAAAGCAGTTGATGATTATACAGTTGAATTTACATTAAGCAGACCGATCGCTCCATTCCTGAAAAACCTGGCGATGTCGCCATTTGGAATCGCGAGTCCTGCAGCAGTAGAAAAGGCCGGCGATAAGTTCACTGACAACCCTGTCGGAACAGGTCCTTTCAAGTTCAAAGAATGGAAACGGAACGACCGTGTCGTCATTGAGAAGAACCCGGATTACTGGCAGGAAGGCCTGCCAAAGCTTGACTCAGTCATTTTCAGGGTCATCCCTGAAAACTCAGCAAGGCTGAATGCTTTGTCTACAGGCGAGGTTGACCTGATTGATGGCGTAAGCTTCAGTGATGTAGGGCAAATCGAAGGAAATGCAGATCTGCAGCTGTTTGACCGCCCGTCCATGAATGTCGGCTATCTTGGGCTGACCAATACACGCGGCCCGCTGAAGGATAAGAAGGTCCGCCAGGCGCTGAACTACGCAGTGGATAAGCAGGCTCTCATCGATGCCTTCTATTCCGGATATGCTGAGCCGGCAAAGAACCCGATGCCGCCGGGAATTGCAGGCTATAATGATGAGGTGCAGGATTATGAGTATAACCCTGAAAAGGCAAAGGAGCTTCTGAAGGAAGCAGGCTATGAAAATGGATTTGAGATGGAGCTTTGGGCCATGCCGGTTGCACGACCATATATGCCGGACGGGCAAAAGGTTGCTGAAGCCATCCAGGCCAACTTTGCTGATGTTGGCGTAAAGGCGAAAATCGTATCCTATGAATGGGGAACTTACCTCGACAAAGCCAATAAAGGGGAAGCAGATTCCTTCCTTCTCGGCTGGACAGGGGACAATGGAGATGCTGACAACTTCCTGTATGTCCTTCTTGACCAGGATACTATCGGATCCAATAACTACACATATTACAAAAACCAGGAGGTCCATGACCTTCTGATTAAAGCACAGACGCTGACAGACCAGGCCGAGCGTGAAGAGCTGTATAAGCAGGCTCAGCTGATCATCAAGGATGATGCGCCATGGATCCCGCTTGTCCACTCCAATCCTGTTCTTGCAGGAAAAGCGGATATTACCGGATTCAAGCCGCATCCAACAGGATCGGATCTGCTGTCTTCTGTGGAATTTAAAAAGTAAATGGAAAGAGAAAGAAAGGGAGTTCCTTAAAGCGGCTCCCTTTTCTTTTAGCCGGACCGATGCGGCTGGACAACCATCAAGAGAGGTGAAAACATGCTGTCATATACGATCAAACGAATATTTTCCCTTATACCGGTTTTACTGGGCTTGTCGCTGATTGTATTTTTCATGATCAGGGCCATACCGGGAGATCCCGCCCAAATCATCCTGGGCCAGCTGGCAACAAAAGAGGCTGTGGCTGATTTGACAGAGCAGCTTGGGCTTGATAAGCCCTGGTTTATTCAATATTTTACATATCTGGGGGGCCTGTTTACGGGTGATCTTGGGGAATCGCTTCGTACGAAGGCACCGATCAGCGGAGAAATTTGGCCTTTCCTGGCAGCTACCATGGAACTTTCCTTCTGCGCCATGCTCATTGCGATCTTTTTCGGCGTGAATGCAGGGATCATCAGTGCCTGGTTCCAAAATTCCTGGTTTGATTATATTGCCATGGTGCTTGCTCTTATCGGTGTATCCATGCCGATTTTCTGGCTTGGCCTTATGGAGCAGTGGATTTTTGCCATCAATTTGGACTGGCTCCCTACGTCCGGACGGGAAGAGGTCAGAAATCCGGTTGAGGCCATCACCAACCTTTATATCATCGATACTCTCCTTGCAGGACGGATGGATCAGTTCTGGGATGTCATCCGCCACCTTGTGCTTCCGAGCCTTGCATTATCGACCATACCGATGGCCATTATTGCCAGGATCACGCGTTCGACGATGCTTGAAGTCATGCGTTCAGACTTCATCCGTACAGCACGGGCCAAAGGGCTAAGGATGTTCTGGGTTGTGTACAAGCATTCTTTGAAAAATGCCATCATTCCTGTTTTGACGATTATCGGACTGCAGACCGGGCTCCTTCTTGGCGGTGCCATCCTGACGGAGACCATTTTCAGCTGGCCGGGAATCGGAAGATATATCTATGAAGCTATCAATTACCGCGATTATCCGGTCATCCAATCAGGGATCCTTGTCATTGCATTCATCTTTGTCATGATCAATCTGATTGTTGACCTCTTATATGCTGCAATCGATCCAAGGATCAAATACAACTAAAGGAGGGAAGAAGCCTATGGAATTATCAACAGAAAAAAATGTACATCCGTCTGCGGTCCAGGCCGAGGAAAAGGTGGAATCCCCCTGGCTTGAAGCATGGCGGAGCTTCCGGAAAAACAAGCTGGCTGTTGTCGGCGCGCTTATTGTTCTGTTCTTTGTCATTCTCGCAGTATTTGCGCCGCTGATCGCCCCTACAGGCATCAACGAGCAGCAGCTGGCAAACCGGCTGAAGGCCCCATCGGCCGACCATTGGTTCGGAACCGATGATTTTGGAAGGGATATTCTTTCCCGGGTAATTTATGGGGCGCGGATTTCTTTATGGGTCGGCTTTCTGGCCGTCCTTGGCTCACTTGCCGCAGGCTGTCTGCTTGGCATCCTTGCAGGCTATTATGGCCGCTGGGTGGATACGATCATTTCACGGTTCTTCGATATCATGCTTGCATTTCCTAGCATCCTTTTGGCGATTGCAATTGTAGCGGTACTGGGCCCATCCTTAAGGAATGCACTCATTGCCATTGCCATCATCAATATCCCTAACTTTGGGCGCCTGATCCGTTCCCGTGTGCTCAGTGTAAAGCAGGAGGAATATATCATGGCGGCAAAGGCGGTCGGCATGAGTGATGCCCGTATCTTATTCCTTCACGTCCTGCCGAACAGCATGGGTCCAATCATCGTCCAGGGAACACTGGCAGTGGCAACTGCCATCATCGAAGCAGCTGCTTTGGGCTTCCTTGGCCTGGGGGCAGAAGCGCCAAATCCCGAATGGGGAAAAATGCTCTCAGATGCAAAGGCATACCTCATCCAGGCCCCCTGGACAATGATCTTCCCCGGACTCGCCATCATGCTCACAGTACTCGGCTTCAACCTCATGGGCGATGGGCTGAGAGATGCATTGGATCCTAGGATGAAGAGTTAGGAAGAAAAGGGAATGTGCATGCTCAATAAAGGAATGTGAATTCTGCTCATGAACAACATATATTTGTACTACATCTTGTGGCATTACGCATATTAGGCATTGGTTGAATATTCCACATTTAAGTGTCTTTTGACTTGAGAACCTAGAAGATTGGCAATGTCAAAAAGGGTACGGAAAAAGATCTTCCGCACCCTTTTTTGTTTGATAACAAATATTCTTTAGCGCCTAATTAACTAATAGATTTAAAAGCTGCCTTGGATATTACATTACTCAAACTTTAAAAAGCCTGTTGATTGCAGTGGAAGGCACGTAGACTCCTGCGGGATTGCAGCGGCCATGCTGAGACCCCGCAGACGCGCAGCGGTGAGGAGGCTCAGCGTCGCCTCGCGGAAAGCGAAGTGCCTGTAACGGAAATCAACAGCCGCCGCTATCGGAAAAACCTAATCACTTCGTTTGAAGAATTAACAAAAGCAGCCTGATGGCTGCTTTTGTAATTTATTCCTCGTTTTCCTCTATACTAATCTCGTTTTCCTCTTTATGATACGACTGGAAGCTCGAAATCAATGTATCCAAATGCTCGACCTGTTCGTCGTATTCAATAATGGCAGAAATAATCTGCATCGTATGATAGATGATCTGCTCATCATCATTTTCCATGTTTTTATGCTGCGCCAGGAAGAAGGTGAACAGCTCCTTGCGGTCCAGGCAGATATCGCCTTCTTCAAAACTCACCTGAGGTTTCACTTTACCAATGAACTTAAGCATCACATGCTCATGATAGTGTATCAGACAGTCCAGCTGCTGCTGGATAGAATTCTGGAAATCCTCTGGCATCTGCTGCAGCTCGTATTCATGGCGGTGCAGCCTTTTCAGTGTTTCAAGCGACATTTTAACGGTCGAGATCATCTGTCTGTAGATGACCAGCTTTCTTGCTTTGACCGGACTGTCTTTTTTCAGGTAATTACGTTCTTCCTTGTACATAAGGTACAGCTGATCGAGCTTGATGACATCATCTTTCAGCTTTTCGATATCATTTTTTAAGAGCATATGCTCAGAGGCATGGCGGACGTTCAGCCTGATCCACTTTGTAATATCTTCTGTCGCATTGGATATTTTATAATACAGCTTGTTTTCATATTTAGGCGGCAGGAATACAAGATTGACCAGGAAAGCTGATAATATCCCAAGCATGATGGTCGAAAAACGGATAACAGCAAATTGAACAAAGTCATCACCAGGAGTCTCCATGATGGCGATTAAGGTCACCAGTGACAGGGCGATGGTTTTTTCAAGCTTCAGCTTCAGGTTGATAATGATGACAATGACGGCGGCAAGACCGACAATGAAATAGTTGTTTCCGAAAACAAGAACAAAGACGACGGCAATGACAGCCCCGATGATATTGCCCTGGATCTGCTCGATTACCGATAGATACGATCTGTAGATGGTAGGCTGAATCGCAAAAATGGCTGCGATGCCTGCAAAAACAGGAGTTGGCAGGTTGAAAATTTCTGATAAAAATAAAGACAGTATGATGGCAATTCCCGTTTTTAGTATTCGGGCTCCAAGCTTCATGCAAATAATATCCTTTCGTATTTATAATGGCTGCCTTATTACAATAGAACAGCAATTATCTATTTTATACTTACTTTAAACCGATTTGCTCATTGTTAAACAATTATGTACTATACAGGGATTATCCTTGAAGTTCAAGGGACAAATATGATAAATCTCCGATAAAATTCCATTAAGGCGCTTACATGAAAAAAGGGGCGCATTGCCGGATCGATTATAGTATATGGGCGGGAAAGGCCTTCATATGATCCTTCAGTTGTGATGTGTATAAAAAGAAATAGGAAATAAATAAGGCCCGCTCAAGAATGTTGAGCGGGCCTTTGGCGAACCATCATTCTGTAGAAACAGAAGGGTCAGCCTGTTCTTTTACAGGTACTACCTGGAAGAAGTGGTTTTCAACGTCTTCAAGCAATTTGGACAGCTGTTCAGATTCTTCGTGCTGCCCTTGTTCCGCGAGCATTTTTATATAATTGCCGAGAAGCTCTTGAACATCTTCCTGCCCTTTTGAGGATAAAGCAGAGACCGTGACCTTTGCCCCTTTTGCGATCCTGCGCTGAAGGGCTTCCTTCGTGAGCCCCAATTCCGGCTGATGGCGGAGATATACGACTCCGCCGGTCATGCCCGCGCAGATCCATGGTCCAGGATCGCCCAGGACAAGGCCTCTGCCATTTGTCATGTATTCAAAAGCAAATCCCTTAATATTGGCATGTGTCCCGATGTTGCCATGTTCTTTTTCAGGAAGAGGCTTTTTCAGCTGCCCGCCAATAATCATGTCAGCACCGGAGAGACGGATGCCTGCCCGAGCATCGGCATTGCCCTGGGCCACGAGGAGCCCTTTTTGTGCGCCGTATCCAAACCCTTTGCCGACTGATCCGTTGTAGAAGTTGCCATTCTTTCCTTTTGATTTAAAAATCAGAATCTCTCCGCCGAATGAAGTCTTGCCGATGCCATCCTGGGCACCGCCGGCCACTTCAATATGGATACCGGCGCTGTTGTAGGCTCCGAGCCCATTGCCTGGAATCGAGCCGCCCTTATATTTAAGGGAAACTGGCGGAAGGCTCTGATATGATCCGTCCAGCCGGTTTCTGACACGGTGGCAGGAAACACGGCTTCCCAGCACACGCTGTTCTGAAGTAATGCTCTGGTATTCGCGTGATTGGTGAAGCTCTTCTACGCTTGCATCAAGATATTCTGCGCCTACTGCAACCTGAAGCTGGTGGGCATCGAGGGAAGCAGCCGCTTCCTGGTGGCTCAATTGGCCAATCTCCAGGGTGCGGAGGAGGTAGGTCAGGTCAAGCTGTTCTTTTCCTTTTGCCTGCTCGAGGAGGTCAGAGCGCCCGACAGCGTCCTGGAGGTTCCTGATTCCAAGTCCAGCCGCCAGCGCCTTGAGTTCCGTCCCGAAAGCTGTATATAAGTTCATGATGCCCTGGACGGCCAAATCGAATTGACGAGGGACGAAGCGGCGGAGGCCATGATCTTTTGCCTGCGCTTCTGTTTCGATCTGGGTCGCAATCCCGACATGGCATGTATCCAGATGGCAGCCGCGGCATGTGGTACAGCCGATTGCAAGCATAGAAAGTGTCCCGAATCCGATTCTGTTTGCACCGAGGAGCATAACCTTCAGCACATCTGATGCACTCTTGATGCCGCCGTCTGCCCAGATTTCCACACTGTCGCGCAGTCCTGCTTCAAGCAGGGCGTTATGGGCGGCCTTAACGCCGATTTCAACCGGAAGTCCGACATGCTGGAGCGCATGGATCCTGGCTGCGCCGGTGCCCCCGTCAAAGCCGCTCAAAGTGATGATATCCGCCCCGGCTTTTGCGATTCCAACAGAGATCGTCCCGATATTAGGAACGACAGGGACTTTTACAGCAACTTTTGCTTTATCATTGGCCGTCTTAAGCTCGTGTATCATTTGGGCCAGGTCCTCAATTGAATAGATATCATGGTTGTTCGAAGGCGAGATTAAATCTGAGCCGATGGTGGCATTTCTCGCCTCGGCAATCTTCGCTGTCACTTTTGAGCCGGGAAGATGTCCGCCTTCACCCGGCTTCGCGCCCTGGCCGATTTTGATTTCAAGCAGGTTTGATGAGTTCAGCAGCTCTGCGTTCACCCCAAACCGGCCGGAAGCAACCTGCTGTCCGCGGGTATTCGGGTATTTGCCCAGCATATCCTTGATTTCCCCGCCTTCACCGTTCATGCTGACCATGTTCAGGCGGTCTGCACCTTCTGCATAAGCCCTGAAGGCAATCTCATTCTGTGAGCCGAACGACATGGAAGCAATGACAAAAGGAAGATCATGCGTGCCGACATTCAGGCTCACCTCTGAAGGCGATACAGGGGAGGAGGCAGGCTTGAAGCCGGTCAGATGGCGGATCGTTGTTGGATTCTGCTCCTCCTGTTCTGAAATCTTTTCCCCGTATGCTGTATAGTCGCCGGTTTTGGCAACTTCGCCGATGGCTTTCCAGATGCGCGGGAAAAGATGAAAGGTTTTTCCGATTCTTTCTTTTTCATTCTGGTAATCTTCTGCTCTCTGAATAGCATCTTCCTTCATGCTATCGAAATTGCAGGCAAGCTCTCCTGAACCGAAGAAGTTTACGATATTCAGTATTTCGGCTGTCTCCTCATGAAGCCCGATGCTTGAGAATAGGCGTCCGTAGCCTCTCAGCTCGTGGATCCCGATAGTAGAAATGACCTTTTCAAGGCCTTTTGTCAAGGCAGTGTACAGGTTTACAAGCGGCGTGGCAGATTCGTCCAGCACAGTCATGAACATATAGTACGGAGATATCAGATCTGCACCAAGTCCATAGCTGGTGATGATATCATGCAGCGACCGGATGGAAGCCGAACGGAGCAGGATGGAACAGTCCCTGCGGACCGCTTCCTTAACGAGCGCCTGATCGATCGCTGATACAGCCAAATGCGGATCGAGCCAGAGATACCCATTTTGGTGAGCCTGTGAATCATCCAGTATGAGGAGGGATTTTCCGCTCCTGACAGCGGCCACGGCATCCTCCGCCAAACGGCCAAGGGCCTCCCGGATGCCTTCATCTTCACTGAAAACAATCGGGATGTAGGCAGTCAGCTTTTGCTCCTGGTAATAGTCTGTCACCTGGTCATAGCTTGGCTGCTGGATGATGCCGGAACATTCGAATCCTGCTTTTCCTTCAATCAGGAGCGGAGTCTGAAGTTCAGTCACTCCTGAGACTTCCTTATCAGAATGGAAGAGGGCAGGGCGCTTCCCGATGATGGTCCTGGTTGAAAAGTGTTCTGTCTCACGGTCACGGTCAATGGCCGGATTGGTCACGACGGCCACACTTTCCTTTATATAGTCGGCAATATTTTTCCGCTCAGGGTTCAATGCTGCCAAAGGTGCATCATGTCCTAAAGAGCGGATCGGTTCAATGCCTTTATCAGCCATCTGCTCAACAAGCTGGACCTGGTCCCTTTCCCAGCCGAAAGCTTTGTATTGGCCGTTATGGATCTTGCTTGGATAGTTCATTGAAATCGTTTTGGGCAGCCTTGGCGTTTCGAGCCGCTTCCTGCTGCCGTCCAGATGCACCCGCTTTGAGAATCTCTTGTATACTTCTTCCTGGTATGCATGCTGTTCAAATACTTCAAGAACATCTCCGTTCCATTTCAGGCCGACCTTTTCTCCAGGAGCCAGCGGCTTAGGCTCGTTTACATATTCGCTGGAAGGAATAATACCCGGTTCGGAAGAGAATAAATAAGAGCTTTCTGTTTCAAGCATCCAGAGCGGGCGCAGCCCAAGTGCATCCACGCTGAATACTGCCTCGTCCGCAAAGCGGGAAATGATGCCTGCAGGACCCTGGGCAAAATGGCCCCAGCCTTCCCGGATGTAGGTGTACAGATCCTGGAGATGGACCGGGTATGACTTGATTTCATTTACGATTGGCGGGAACATCACATCCATCGCTTCAAAAAGCGAATAATTTTCACGGCAAATAAACGTCTCAAGTGTTCTGCTCAAGTCCTGTGAATCGCTGCCGTCCTTCACGAGAGGGACGCCTGCAAGCTTAGCTTCATCCCGAAGCTTGGCAATTGTGTTGATTTCACCGTTATGCCCAAGCACACTGAAAGGCTGGACGCGGAAAAAGCTGGAGAGCGTATTGGTCGAATATCTGTTATGGCCTAGTGTCATCGTCGATGCGGCAAGCGGGTTCGCAAGGTCATGATAATATTTGGGCAGGATATCCCCTGCGCCCATTACTTTATATACGGCATGGTGCTGGCTTAAAGAAGCCACATGGACATGCTCATCTTCTTCGAAATCTATAATGAGGTTAAATAATTTTTCCGTAAGGGGCTGGCCCTCCAACTCTGATACAATGGCAAACTGCCAGAATATAGGGTTTTCCTGGATGGCAATCGGCCCAAGGGCTGAAGAATCTGTCACTTCGTCTGATTCAAATAGGATTTCAAAGCCTGCATCTACTAATTTTTCTGCAAGACTGGCTTTAATGCTTGAGCTTTTTTCATTTCTTGACATGAAAACATGGCCGACCGCAAAACCTTCGCGGGAGGCTGCCTCAGGATCGGCACCGGCGTCAGATAGCTTCTGCTTCCATAGCTCGCGCGGGATATCAATGTGAATCCCGACGCCGTCGCCTTCTCCGTTAATAAAACCCGCGCGGTGATTCATCGTGACAAGCGCGTCAATGCAGCTGAAGATATTCTCCCTTGAAGGGATCTTATTCTTTTCCATTGCGGCTACAATCCCGCAGGCATCGTGCTCCTGGCGGTTAAATTCAGTGAATAGGGATGGGCTCCAAGTTTGTGTCATAAATACGGCTTCAGCAAATTGCCAAGCCGGTTCACCTCCTATAAGATTTTTCTGTATACAAAATGAAATTTTGTAAGGTTAATTGTTTCGGGGAAACATATAAGGGGAAAAACAGACAAAGTGGGACTTTATTTTTCAAAAACACAAAATAAACAAAAGTGAGTTTTTCGAAAATTAGTATTTCTATCATATCATAAGAATTTTCAGAAATCAATTAATTATACAAAACTATGGATGGGGAATAGGGAGCTGGAAAAGGATATGCTGATAAAACCTCTTATTTTGTAAACGTTTTCAATATTACCTATATTAAAAAAGGAGCCGTTTCAGGCTCCTTTTATGCATAAAAAACTGTATAATTATTCTCCGCCCATTATGCTGAATGCATGATTGACTGCATGGAGAGTTGCGTGTATATCTTCTTCGGTATGGGCAATGGTTACAAACCAGGCTTCATACTTGGAAGGTGCCAGGTTGATCCCCTGCTCCAGCATCAGCTTGAAGAAACGCGCAAAAGTCTCGCCATCTGTGTTTTCTGCCTGCTCATAGTTTTCTACTTTTTCTTCTGTAAAGTAGATGGTCAGTGCGCCTTTCAGGCGATTGATGGTAATTTGGACCCCGTGCTCAGCCGCAGCTGCCAGGATTCCTTCTTCAAGCATTTGCCCAAGCCTGTCGAGATATTCATAAACTCCATCCTGTTTCAGGACTTCAAGGCAGGCGATTCCGGAAAGAATGGAAGCCGGGTTTCCTGCCATTGTTCCTGCCTGATAGGCTGGGCCTAATGGAGCCACCTTTTCCATGATTTCCAGTTTGCCGCCGTAAGCACCGATCGGAAGCCCGCCGCCAATGATTTTGCCCATTGCTGTCAGGTCAGGCTGAACGCCAAGCATATCCTGGGCGCCGCCATACATAAAGCGGAAGGCTGTTATGACTTCATCATATATAACGAGAGAGCCTGCTGCATGGGCAATTTCGTTAATCTGCTCCAGGAAGCCCTCCTTTGGTTCAACAATCCCGAAATTTCCTACGATCGGCTCGACCAGCACTGCTGCGATCTCGTCTCCCCATTTTCTCATCGCTTCTTTAAACGGCTCGATATCATTGAATGGGACCGTGATCACTTCCTGGGCGATGCTTTTCGGCACGCCGGCAGAATCAGGTGTTCCAAGTGTGGATGGCCCTGAGCCTGCAGCAACAAGGACAAGGTCGGAATGGCCATGGTAGCATCCGGCAAATTTAATGATTTTGTCTTTTCCTGTGTATGCCCGCGCCACACGGATCGTGGTCATGACGGCCTCAGTGCCTGAATTGACGAAGCGGACTTTTTCCATGCCCGGCATGGCTTCCTTCAGCATCTTGGCGAATTTAACTTCGTGCGGGGTAGGTGTTCCGTACAGGACCCCTGTTTCTGCTGCTCTTTTGATTGCTTCAGTAATATGAGGATGTGCATGGCCAGTGATGATGGGGCCGTACGCAGCCAGATAATCGATATATTGATTTCCGTCAACATCCCAGAAGTAAGCTCCCTGCGCACGCTCCATCACAACGGGAGCGCCGCCGCCAACGGCTTTATAAGAGCGGGAAGGGCTGTTTACTCCGCCCACAATATGTTTAAGTGCTTCTTCATGTATGCGTTCTGAATTTGAGAAATTCATTTTCTTCCTCCTTAGGCGTAATTCCCCCTCTATATTACCGCAGTTTAACGGGCAGTAATAGCCCCGCGCTTATAGTAAGAAAGTTAGGAAAAAGGAAGGGGTGCGGGTCTAAACTGCCCGTAAAGCCCGGCTGGTTCAACTAACCCCTTGGGAAGGGCGTCCAAGGGGAAGTTTCCCAATGCCGCAGTTTAACGGGCAGTAATAGCCCCGCGCTTATAGTAAGAAAGTTAGGAAAAAGGAAGTGGCTGGGACTGAACTGTCCGTAAAGCCTTACTGGCTGAGTCAGCCCGCTGTGGAGAGTGCTCCAGAGGGAAGAAGTGCAGGCTATTTGTATTAAAGATGTCCTTTGGCTAAAATGAGTTCTTGGGGCACCGGCTTTGGAGAAGGCAGGATGCCTTGGATGTTTTGAAATATATGCCCTTGTAAAAAGGGATTGAACTGGAGGAAAACATGAAGGATGCCATCATTGTAAATGGCCTGCGCAAGGAATTTAAGGCCTATTCAAGCAGGGCCGGCCTTAAAGGGGCCTTCCGCGATCTGTTTACGCGAAATTATAAGATTGTCCCTGCTGTCAACGATATCAGCTTTCAGGTAAGGCAGGGGGAAATGGTAGGCTACATAGGGGAAAACGGAGCGGGAAAGTCGACGACCATCAAGATGCTGACCGGCATCCTGGAGCCGACTTCCGGGGAGGTGACTGTCAACGGGATGAATCCGCACAGGGACCGGGAGAAATTCGTCCAGACGATCGGGGTTGTGTTCGGGCAGAGATCCCAGCTGTGGTGGGATATTGCCGTTCAGGAATCGTTCCGGCTTTTAAAAAAGGTTTATAAAGTTTCTGATGAGGATTATGCCAGCCATATGGACCATGTCATCAGGACGCTGGATATCGGGCCTCTCCTGGATAAGCCCGTGCGCAAGCTCTCGCTTGGACAGAGAATGCGCTGCGAGCTGGCGGCGGCCCTGATCCATAATCCGCCGCTGTTATTTCTTGATGAGCCGACGATTGGCCTAGATGTCCTGGTTAAGCTGAAAATCCGTGAGTTTTTAAAAGAAATCAACCAGAAATACAATACAACCATTCTTTTGACCACCCATGACCTTTCTGACATTGAAGCACTTTGCGAACGGGTTGTCATGCTTGATGAAGGCCGCATCATATACGACGGTGCTTTGCAGAGCCTGAAGGAAACCTGGGCTGAGGGAAAGGAAATACGGTTTGAATTTCTTGAGCAGGCAGAATTGGGAGCCTTGGAAGAGCTTACTGCTGATCTCCCGGTCGAATGGCAAAGGAATGGAGAAGACGAAGCCTTTACGGCCTTTGCGGAGGATAAAGAGGAAGTCATCTCTGCGCTGATTGCAAGGGCAGTCTCGGCCTACAAGGTCAGGGATATTAAAATCATGGAAACGTCAACCGAAGAAATTATCCGCAATATATACGATAAAGGCATGGCTTGAGGAGGCAGCAATGGATAAGTATGTAGAAATGATCCGTATCCGTTTTTTGATGATGCTCGCCTACCGGACGAATTATTATACAGGCATTCTGATATACAGCATTAATATTGGCGCTTATTATTTTTTATGGACTGCGATATATGGAGGGAAAGAGAGCATTGAGGGCCTTTCCGTCCTGCAGATGACCACCTATGTAGCTGTTGCCTGGATGGCCAGGGCCTTTTATTTCAATAATATTGACCGGGAAATGGCTGCAGAAATAAAGGAAGGAAAAGTAGCGGTCGAACTGATCAGGCCATACAATTATCTTGGCATGAAGACTATGCAGGGGCTTGGTGAAGGCATTTTCCGTTTGTTCTTTTTCTCTGTTCCCGGCATGGTCATTGTGGCCCTGATCTTCCCGCTTGAATTTTCGGCAGACCCTTCTACCTGGCTGCTGTTTTCAGTGTCCATATTACTCAGCTTCTTGATCAATACCCAATTAAATCTGCTGACAGGGATTACGACTTTTTTCTTATATAATAATACAGGCTTGATCAGGGCCAAGCGCGTTGTGATCGATCTGTTTTCCGGGCTGCTGATCCCTCTTTCCTTTTTCCCTGTGTGGGCTCAGGATATCTTGAAATTCCTTCCCTTCCAGGGCATCAGCTATATTCCAAGCATGATTTTCACCAATGGCTTCACACAGGGGGAAGCCATCAATGGTCTGCTGCTTCAGGGAGTGTGGGTGCTGATCCTTATCATTCCGATACAGGCACTTTGGACCGCGGCGAAAAAGCAGATGGTCATACAAGGAGGGTAACAGCTTGTTTTATATTTCGATTTTCTTCCAATATGTGTCTCAGTATATGAAAACAAGGCTGGAGTATCGGGCAGATTTGGCGGTTGAGGTTGTATCCGACTTGCTGTTTCAGGCAGTCAATTTGATCTTTATCCTGGTTGTCTTTGGACATACCAGCTATTTGAGCGGCTGGAACAGAGATGAAATTATCTTTATTTATGGCTTCTTTCTTGTTCCGTATGCCCTGTTTTCTTCCTTTTTCAATATTTGGGATTTCAATGAACGATATATCGTAAAAGGCGAGTTTGACAGGATTTTGACCAGACCTGTCCATAGCCTTTTCCAGATTGTCCTGGAAAGGATGGAACTGGAATCTCTGTTTGGAGCCGTGACCGGCCTGGTGATTATGTTTTATGCGGGAGAGCAGCTTGGACTCAGCATAAGCTGGTATGATCCTTTCTTGTTTATCCTGCTTGTGCTCGGCGGTGTGATGGTTTACGCGGGAATCTTCGTCCTGATTGCGTGCATCAGCTTTTGGGCAGACGCGAGAACTTCCATCATGCCGATGATGTACAATATCGGGAATTATGGAAGATATCCGGTAGACATATATAATGGTGCCATCCGTTTTGTGCTTACCTGGATCCTCCCGTTCGCGTTTGTCGGTGTCTATCCGGCGGCCTATTTCCTTGGGAAGCATGAATGGCTGGCCTATTCTTTCCTGACGCCAGTCATCGGTCTGGTATTCTTCTGCCTGTCCATCATCGTCTGGAATCAGGGAGTAAAGAAATACCGTGGTGCGGGGAATTAGAATGGCAAAAACAGCACTCTCTTAAATGAGGTGCTGTTTTTTTTATGTCTTCTGATCTTGGTGTAAACTCAAACTCTGCTGTTTTCTTTTTCGTTCAAATGTTTGATATCTTTGAGATAGTTTTGATAAGCAGCCGTTGCTTTATCCGGCGGCTTTGGGAGTGTTTTATAAATTTTATTAAGCATATAAACCGCTCTGAACAAAGTGCCGGCAATGATCCCGAAAGCAATAATGCCCGCCAATAAAGGACTCAGCATCAATAAAATGCATCCTAAAATTACAGCGAGCAATATAGACAGCAGCAGATACATAAATAACTCCTCTCACTTTAAAAATGGATATTCATTATTTTAACAGGATAATACTGGAACCGCACTATTTGTTAAAAGACAAGCCGGCATACAGGCCCTGCTTTAAGCGTATAAATCTAGGGAGTATAAAGGAGAAGAGGGTCTGATTTGGTCTTTTATCTTTCGCTGATATTGATTGCCTTCTGTGTATTGATGAGTCTGCGGACCTTGTTTATCCCCCATAAGATCCGCGGGAAAAGAGTCTCGTTTGAAAACTTTCTGTATCTTGCTTTTATATATGTGACGGTCATGATTGGCTTTGGGCTTATTTACGTTTTAATGGAGCAGAACGGTACCCAGGTTCTCCGGGAAAGCGCGGGAGCAGAAGGGGGAACATTTTTTCAAAGGCTGGAGACAGGTTTCTATTTCAGCGCCGTAACCCTTTTTTCAGTAGGCTATGGCGATATTTCCCCTATAGGGATCGGGAGGATGATCGCCGTCCTTGAGGCATTGATCGGCTACACGATTCCCGCAGCATTTGTAGCGAGGGCCGTATTCGACAGAGAGTCCTGACAGTGTCCCGGATTTGTGTTTGCGGCAGATTTTGGATAGGCTTATGATATCACAACGATGGAGGGATTAATATGCAGATTGAACTGGGAAAACAGGCTCCGGGGTTTGAACTGCCGGACGCAGATGAAAAGCCGGTAAAGCTGTCAGACTTCCGGGGCAAAAATGTGGTCCTGTATTTCTATCCTAAGGATATGACACCTGGGTGCACGACCGAAGCATGTGACTTCAGGGACAAGCATGAGGAGTTCCAGGGAGCGGACGCTGTAATCATCGGTATAAGCCCGGACCCAGCTGGCAGGCATGGTAAGTTTATTGAGAAATACGGATTGCCTTTTATCCTGCTGTCAGATGAAGAGCATAAAGCCGCTGAAGCATATGATGTATGGAAGCTGAAGAAAAATTTCGGCAAAGAGTATATGGGGATTGAAAGATCCACCTTCATCATTGATAAAGAAGGGAATCTGGTGAAGGAATGGAGGAAGGTAAAGGTTAAGGGCCATGTCGAAGAGGCGCTTGCTTATGTACAGGAGCAGCTTTCCTGAGTAACGGGATTGGATACTTGTATCCAATCTTTTTTTCATTTTAGTGTAGTGATTTGCGGGGGCCAATCGTCTAATATACTAAGGGTTAAATTTTCCAGATTGGATATTGGGTGATATGTGATGAGCAAATGCATTTATATCTTGCTGACAGATACAGGAACGATATTTTCAAGACTGATAAAGTGTTATACGAAAGCTCCGTATAATCATTCTTCCATTGCGCTGGACAGGCAGTTCAATCAATTATTCAGCTTCGGGAGGCGCAGCTATTTGAACCCTTTTTCAGCCGGATTCATTAAGGAAAGGGTCGATGGGGGCGTGTTCAAGCATAAGAGAAATACGAGATGTGCGGTTTACCGGCTGCAGGTTTCAGATTCACAGCATAAAGACATCCGGAAAATAATCCTGCAATTTGAGGAAGATCCGCTGAGGTATAAATATAATCTCCTCGGGTGCATCGGCATTATCTTTGGGATAAAATTTCAAAGGGCCGATGCCTTCACCTGCTCGCAATTCGTATCCACCATTCTTACACAGAGCGGGATACATACATTTGATAAATGCTGTGAAATGATCAGGCCTGATGACGTTGCCGGCATCCCCCGGCTGTCTTTGATATATGAAGGATATCTCCATCAATATTGGGAGAGGTCGCGAATGGCTGAACCACTGCATAAAAGGGCAGCTGTCTGGCCCAATTTAACATAACAAAGGCGGATGTCCATTCATTTAAACAAGTTTTGAATATCATTAGATTAGGGCATACCTCCTCAGATACTTTGAAGCAGATCCTTTCAGGGTCTGTTCTTTTTTTATGCTGGCAGAGCAAGAAAGTTTCGGCATCTGAAGAAGTGGGTATGATCGATTGAAAAATGTAAAAACATCCTTCGGGTGATATGATGAAGAAAACGAAGGAGGGAACGGGTTTGAAAATAGTATCTTCTCTGCAGCCGGAAAAGGATCTGCAGGATAAAATTAAGAATACTTTTCCGGATGCGGCTTTTGAATTTTATGAGAGTATGGAGCAGGCTGAAGGGGCATTATCCCAGGCTGAAGTCTTCATTACTTATGGCGAGGATCTGACAGCTGCGCATATTGAGAGTGCCAAAAAGCTGAAATGGATCATGGTAATGTCCGCGGGGCTGGAATTGATGCCGCTTAAGGAATGTGAAGAAAGAGGCATTCTTATTACTAATGCAAGAGGGGTTCACAGCATCCCGATGGCAGAGTTTGCACTTGGGATGATGCTGATGCACGAAAAAAAGGCGAAAAAGCTTATTGTCAATGAAGAGAATGAAGTCTGGGACCGGAATATCCAGATGGGCGAGCTCCGCGGAAAAACCATGCTGATCCTTGGAACCGGCGCAATTGGAAGTGAAATAGCCCGGCTGGGGAAAGCTTTTGGATTGAAAACCTGGGGCATCAACCGCAGCGGTTCGCCTGTGCCACATATTGACAGCCTTTTCAGCCTTGAAGAGTTGGACATACTATTACCGGAGGCTGATTTCCTCATCTCGGTGCTCCCCAGTACAGGAGAGACAAGACATCTGCTCAGGATGGAGCACTTCCGCAGGATGAAGAACAGTGCAGTCTTCATCAACTTGGGCAGGGGGGATGTCGCCGGGGAAGAAATATTGCTGGATGTGATGCAGAAGAGGCTGATTTCACATGCCTATCTGGATGTTTTTGAAACAGAACCGCTGGAGAAGGGGCATCCATTCTGGAAGCTGGACAATATAACCGTCACTCCGCACTTATCAAGCAGATCAGCCATGTACCTGCCAAGATCCTTTGAAATTTTTGCCCATAATCTTCATACATATATACAAAGCGGGAATGACTATGTGAATAAAATTGATCCTGGGAAGGGGTATTAATTTGAAGATCTACACTAAAACAGGAGATAAAGGAACAACATCGCTCATATACGGAGAGCGTGTATCAAAAGGGGACATGCGGGTAGAAGCTTACGGGACCTGTGATGAAGCCAATTCGATGATCGGCCTGGCACTCAGCTATTTAAAGGGTGAATTTTTTGAGGGTAAAAAAGAGCTTGAAGACACATACCATAAAATACAAACAGCCCTTTTCCATGTAGGCGCAGAGCTTGCGACTCCTCCCGGGAAAGAGGTCAAGTGGAAAGTTTCTGAAGGTGATATCAAAATCATGGAGAACAAAATTGATGAATGGGATGCTGAACTCCCGCAGCTTGCCAATTTTATCCTTCCAGGAGGAAATCCTGCAGGAGCCGCTTTCCATTCTGCCCGGACGATTGTGCGGCGGGCTGAAAGGGAGGCCGTGCGGATTGAAGGTGTTAACTCATTGGTGCTTTCATACCTGAACAGATTGTCTGACCTGCTGTTTGTAACGGCCAGATATGTAAATCTTCAGCTGGGGGAAAACGAGAAAAATCTTCACGAAGAGGATTGAAATCAATCAGGCATCATACAGTAATATTGACAAATAGCATAAAAAGTTAGTACACTATTTATAAAGATTACAAAGTAAGAATCTTTGTTGGAAAAGAGGTGCATGACGGTGGCTCAAACACAGTTAAAAGAAGCGCTGGATACCTTGAAGGATACAGGAGTGCGTATTACTCCGCAGCGTCATGCGATACTTGAATATTTAATAAGCTCCATGTCACACCCGACTGCAGATGATATTTATAAAGCATTAGAAGGAAAATTTCCTAATATGAGTGTGGCTACAGTTTACAATAATCTAAGAGTATTTCGTGAAGTTGGCCTGGTAAAGGAACTGACCTATGGGGATGCATCAAGCAGGTTTGACTTTATTACAACCCATCATTATCATGTGATTTGCGAAAACTGCGGAAAAATCGTGGATTTCCATTATCCTGGTTTGGATGAAGTTGAACATCTGGCTTCCCATGTAACAGGTTTTAAAATCAGCCATCACCGCATGGAGATTTACGGCACATGCCCGGATTGTGCAAGCAAGGAAGCGCACTAATTCTATAACGCCGATAGCCTGCTATCGGCTTTTTCTTTTGTTTTAGAGGGAATCGGCGGCTTACGGATGTTTTGCGGATAAAAAAATAACCCAGCATCCCTGCTGGGCCGATTTATTCTGAGCATATTTATTGCTCAGCTTTTTTCTGTTTTGAACCCTTTCTGTTGTAGCTCTCATTGAATTCTTTCCCTTCGAGGGAAGGATCGAGTGTCAGCGGTTCATTGCAATACATGCACATATCCACACGGCCAAGCATCTTTGTATATTTCCCGCAATTAGGGCACTCAACTTGTACAGTTTTTGTTGAGAGCATGCCAATCCAGAAATAAACACCGGTGCTGGCGATGATGCAAAGCATGCCTAACAGCATGAATATAGTCATGACAATCGGTGAAGTCCTGAAGAATATTCCTATATACATAACAATAAAGCCGATGAATACCAGACTAAGCGCAAAGGTCCGTATTTTGTTGATCTTGCTCGAATATTTTGCCATTCTTTTTTGTCCCTCCCAAAGTATAACTATACCATATTTGCTTTTCTAAAGGATATCTGCAATACATGAATAATGATCCTGTCGAATAATGCTTGGGGACAGCAGGAATTCCTGGATGGCTGTAGAACCTATATGCTATAAAAGAAAAGCGAGGGGCCTTGCGCAGATGAGCGCAGACTTGGAATGCCGTGTGCTGCGGCAATATCAAAGTGCCTCCCGGGGCTGGTCCGGAGGATAGGCTCCGCTGCACTAAGTTATTGAAGTTCAAATTAATCTATCCTTATCTAATATTAATGGAGGAATGATGATGGAAGACATTCTTCGCCCTATTTATCAGGAACGGGCAAGCCAGGCCAACACGCTTGGAGTGCTGATCATAGAAAAAAGAAATAAAGCGGTCCCTGTTACAGATACCTTCGATGCAGTCCTGCTGATCGTTGTCCAGGAGGCGGAGGTGCCGGTTTTCGTGAAGCATTATACTTATAATGATAAAAAAGCAGCACTTCATATCGTAAAGGAGAGCCAGCTGAATGAATGGATCCTCCACGGCTCCAACAGGAAGATTTTTGATTGGCTATATAATGGGAGAGTCGTTTTTGACCGCAATGAGTATATAAGCAACCTGAAAGTTGAATTAAAGGAATTCCCGTTCTATGGAAGAAAGCTGAAGATGGGCGTGGAATTTGCGAAATTAATAAGGCGCTATATGGATGGAAAGGCATTTTTTGAAAATAATCATTATCTCGATGCCTATAACCATGTCGTTCATTCTCTTCACCACCTGGCGCGGCTTGCTGTCATTGAAAGCGGCTTTCACCCTGAAGTCACTGTATGGCATCAGGTTAAACAGATAGAACCGGAAATCTTTAAATTATATGAAGAGCTTGTCATCAGTGAAGAGCCATTAGAAAAACGCCTTGAGCTTCTTTTTCTGGCAAGTGAATTCCTGATCCATTCAAAAACCAAAATCGGGATTCAGCATCTCACTGATATAATGTCCGAAAAAGAGGACTGGTCCTTCAATGAAATGATCACCCATCCTGAATTAAGTGCTTATTCTGTTGATTTAAGTATGCTGCTTGAATATCTGATCGATAAACATCTAATAGAGGCAGTTGAAATTGTGACGAAAAGCCCTGGTTTGTATCACCGCCATTATCGGACGAAAAAATTATTTTAAAAAAACATTAAAACGTATTGACCTTTTATTATTTACTTGATATATTTATATCCGTCGCTGCTAGTTGTTCAGCAAAAACACAGTGGCTGACGGATTTAAATAACAACCTGAAAAATTATTTTTGAAAAGTGTTGACAGAACGAATGACACATGATAAGATAATAAAGTCGCTCAAGGGCGGCGAGGTTAAAAGA